>JAUSNJ010000179.1 GCA_030645355.1 Rhodoferax sp.
CGCGGGTGAGGTTGCCGCCATGGCGGCGCGCCGGGTCGAAGTAGTCGAGCGCGCGGGTGATCAGCAGGTAGGTGTTGGCGTCGAAATACTCGCTGAACTTGTCGCCCTGGTAGCGCAGGTAGCTCTCGATCTGGAACTCCACGTCCTGCGTGCTGTATTTGTAGCCACTGGCGCTGCCCAATACGGCTTCGCGCAGTTGACGGCCAAACTTCTCGTTCATCACATCATCACTCAGATACGTGATGTGGCCGATCATGCGGGCAATGCGCAGGCCGCGCTTGGGCACCGTGCCGTGTTCGTAGAAATGCCCACCATGGAAATCGGGGTCGGTAACGATGGCGCGGCGGGCTACCTCGTTGAAGGCAATGTTCTCGGCCGTGAGATTGGGCGCGCTGGCCACCACAACGGCATGGCGCACGCGCTCCGGGTACTGCAGCGTCCAACTGAGCGCCTGCATGCCGCCCAGCGAGCCGCCCATGACGGCGGCCAGTGTCTGGATGCCCAGTGCGTCCAGCAGGCGGGCCTGGGCATTGACCCAGTCTTCCACGGTGACGACCGGGAAGTCGGCGCCATAGACGCGCCCCGGCGTGTCCGGGTTGGCATGCATGGGGCCGGTGGAGCCAAAGCAGGAGCCCAGGTTGTTGACGCCGATGACAAAGAAGCGATTCGTGTCGACCGGCTTGCCGGGGCCGATCATGTTGTCCCACCAGCCCTCGGAATTCGCCTGGCCCTCGTAGACGCCGGCCACATGGTGCGAGGCGTTCAGGGCGTGGCAGATCAGCACGGCGTTGCTGCGCTCGGCATTCAGGGTGCCGTAGGTCTCGTAGCTCAGTTGGTAATCGCGCAGCGACGCGCCACCCTGCAAGGGCAGCGGCGCCTCGAAGTGAATGGACTGTGGTGTGGCAAACATACAAAAAAAAACCGGCAATGCTAGTCTTTCAACTAAGGGCAGTACCGGGTGGCGCATGTCTTTAGCTGAACTTATAAAGCGCCCGCAAGCGAAAGCAAATCGGCGCAGGGGCAGTATAGCAATTTGGCCGGTTCAGTGGGCTGCGCGCTGGCGCAGCCACCGCATCAGGGGCCCGATCAGTGGGAGCTTCTCATACAGCTCCTCGGCGGCGTCCCAGTAGTCGCGGTGGTCCAGGATGCGGCCGTCGGGCGCCAGTTGCAGATGCGATGTGCCACAAATGCACTGGTCCACATCGCCGCGAAAACGCCGGAAGCGGAAATGGAATTCCCAGACCAGAAAGCAGTGCGCGCCGTCCACCACCCGCCGCGTGACCACAAAACGCGGTTCCATCAGCGCCTCATACATGTGGTGAAACACGCCCTGGATGGCCGCCAGTCCGCGGATGTCATTGAACGGGTCCTTGAAGTGCGCATGCTCCGTGTAGATGGCGCCTAACTGCGCGACGCCCTCGGGTGACAGCGATTCGAAGACTTCGACAATGCGGTTGATCGCATCGGCGTGGTTGGCTTCGCCACGGTTGGGAGCGGGAGTCGCGGTGAGTGGGGACATGGTTGCAACGGTCTCACAAATGGAAGCATGGGACAGGAGTATCAGGCGCCGGCCATACGCCGGGTGACTGCAAAGAAGGCGCGGTAGGGAAGCCATTGCAGCAGTTTCATCCAGACCGTGAAGCGCTTGGGAAAGTGGATCTCGAACGCGCCCCGGGCCCAGCCCTGCAGGATACGCCGGGCGGCCAGCTCGGGCGTCACCAGGGCCGGCATGGGAAACGTGTTCTGCGCCGTGAGCGGCGTCGCCACAAAGCCCGGGTTGATCAGCGACACACCGATACCGCGCGGATGCAGATCGGTGTAGAGACTCTCCGCCAGATGGATCAACGCGGCCTTGGTCGGACCATAGGCCAGGCTCTTGGGCAGGCCGCGGTAGCCGGCCACACTGGCGACCAGGCTGATGTGCCCACGGCCTTGCGCCAGCAGCGCCGGCAGCACCGCATCCAGCAGGTTGAGCGCGCCGACGTAGTTGACGGCGTTGTGGCGCAACATGTCTGGCAGGTCGAAGGCTGTGGCCGTGTGGGCGCGGTAGTGGCCCGCGCAATAGACCACGCAGTCTAGGTCACCCGCCTCTGCCAGCGTGTGTGCGGCGCTGCGCAACGCAGCCGCATCCGTCACATCCAACGGGAGCGCCATGGCGCCCGGATGCTGCGCCACAAACTGCTGCAGGGCCGCGCCCTGGCGCGCCGACACGACCACGACAGCCCCGCGTGCATGCAGGGCACTGGCGGTTGCCCGGCCAATACCGCTGGACGCGCCGACCAGCCAGACCCGCTTGCCAGCCCAATCCCGCATCACCGGATTGAGTGCCATCTAGGCGCCCCGTTTGAAGAAGCTGAGCGTCACATCACCCAGGTGCACGCCCCACTTGGACATGGCAGCGCGGTTGAGCATGACGCGGTTGTCCATGCGGTACATCCAGTCGTCCATGTCCACCTCCACCGTTTTGCCGTCCACCGACAGGCTCAGCACATAGCGCCAGCTGAACGCATTGCCGCTCTGCTGGCCACGGGCTTCTCCGACCACGTCGTCGGCGCGGCCGCTGAAGCGGCCATCGCCCAGGTCGGTCAGACGCCAGATGCGGCGCTGGGTCGTGCCATCCGAGTAGGTGAAGGCTTCGTCCAGCACGCCGTTGGGGCCTTCCCAATGGCAGTCCATGACCACGGTGAAGCGCTTGACCACTTTGCCGCTGCGGTCGGTAAAGACGCCGTAGGCGTCCAGCCTGCCGTTGAAGTATTCGCGCAGGTCCAGCAGCGGCCGCTCGCTGGCGTAATCGGTCACGGTGGGGGTGCTGCATCCGGTCACGGCTGCCGCCAGCGCGCCCGTTGCGCCCAGCATCAGTTGTCTACGTCGCATGGTGTTGGACTCCCGGTTTGGCGATGAAATGGAAATAGAGGGCAGCTGCTGCGAGGAGCTTGAAGGCACAAGGCACCAGGCAATAGACCCAGGTCAGCGCCTGCAGGGCTTGCGGCTCGCGCACACCGGGTGCGTAGCCCAGCAGGTTCAACAAGGGCAGGGCAATGCCGGCCGCCAGTGACAGGTTGAGCTTGGACACCAGGTTCCACCAGCCGAAGTACAGGCCCTGCAGGGGTGTGCTGCCACTGCGCTGCACGATCCCCGTCAACAGCGCAGAGGGCAGTGCCAGATCGCTGCCCAGAGCCGCGCCCGACAGGGCGCAGACCAGCGCATACAGCCAGACATCCCCCGCACCGATCCCGGCGCAACCCAGGAAGGTGACGACCGACAGGGCCATGCCAATGAACCAGGTGCGCACCAGCCCCAGGTGTTGGACCACCCGCAGCCACAGCGGCATCGACAGCGCGCCACACAGAAAATAGAGCCCCAGGAAATAACCTTGCGCAGGACCCGTGGCCTGCACGCGGTCCTGGATGAAGAACAGGACCAGGGTGGCCGGCACAGCGGCCGCAATGCCGTTAAGCGCAAACACGGTGACCAGACGGACGAAAGGGGCGTTGTGCCACGGTGCCCACGCAGATGCCCCCGGCGACTGCGCCACACGATGTTGCGTTGTACCGACTGGCGGGCGCGGCGCGGCGTGCAAGGCCCAGACGCCCAACGCCAGGGCGATCAACATCAGCGCGGTCATGGCCCCCACGCCCCAGACGGCGGGCACCACCGCCGCCAGCAACACGCCGACCAGGCCCAAGCCCTCGCGCCAGGCCACCAGACGGCTGTGCTGCAGTGCATCGCCGCCCAGCGCCGAGCCCCAGCTCTGGTAAGCCACGGTCAAGACACTGAAGGCGACCGACGTCAGCAGCAGCGTGGTCGCCAGCCACCACAAAGCTCCACTGGACCCGGTGGCCGGTTCAAACAACGCGAAGAAGCTGCCAGCCAATGCCAGTGCGGTCACGGCCATCGCCCGCCACAGGCGCTGGGACCCGTGGGCCAGGAGGCCATCGCACCAACGACCGATCCAGGGGTCCAGCAGGGCATCGAACACACGGGTTGCCAGCAACACAGCACCCAGTGCCGCCAGTGGGATGCCAAACTGCGTGGCATACAGGTTGGGAACCAGCACATACAGCGGGAGCGCGCAGAACGCCAGTGGCAAGCCCAAGAGACCATAGCGCAGGCCGCCCACCACGGAGTCCCGAGCCGCCAGCGCTTCGCTCATGGTCGCAGCCCCAGCAGGGCCGTGCGCATGCCCGGCTCCGAGGTTTGCGGAGCCAGCCAGATGCCAAAGAACATGCGCGCAAAGCGGGTGTCTGCCACCTCGCCCAAGTCGCGCCCGTTGGCGACAAACCGTGCGCCCCGCCCAGGCAGGTGCACGCCGGTGATGCGGTCGCCACGGCGCACATCGGGAAACAGCGCCGCCATGCGCGCCTCCCATTGGCCGGCCAGGGTGTCATCCAGCGTGGCCTGGCGACGCATCTCCGCCACGGAGCGCTGCGCAATGGCACGGCCTTTGAGGTCACGCAGGTAGACCAGCTCCAGCGCGAAAGTCTGCTGCTGCCAGTGGGTCGGGTCAAAGCCGGCGGGGACCCACAGGCTGGCCTGGTAAATGCCCAAGCCAAAGAAGCGCAGGGTTGCACTGCCGTGCAGACGGGTGTCGGGCAGCAGGCTGGCCACCTCAGGGGGTAGCGACGATGCGTTGGCTTGCGCTGCCGGCGGCGGAGCGGGTGTCTGCTGCGCTGGCGCCTCTTGAGCAAATAGCATGCTAGCCCTCGTGAAAGCTAGCAGTAACGCTATTCTTTTCATAGCATTACTTTTGCAACGTGAATTGCATCAGCTCGATGTCGCCGGTGGTGAAGGCCGCCTCGCAGTACGCCAGGTAGAAATCCCAGATGCGCAGGAAGCGGGTGTCGAAGCCCAGTGCCGCCACCTCGGCGCGGCGCGCATGAAAGGCGTGGCGCCAACGCCGCAGGGTTTCGGCGTAGTCCCCACCAAAGGCGATTTCGTCCATCACGCGCAACCCGTGCTCCGTTGCCTGGCGACGGAACTCGGTTGGCGACGGCAGGCAGCCGCCGGGGAAGATGTACTGCTGGATGAAGTCGGTGGATTCGACATAGCGCGCGAACAGACCGTCGCGGATGACGATGCTCTGGATGCAGGCGCGGCCACCGTCCTTCAACAGCCGGTGCACGGTCTGGAAGTATTGCGGCCAGTAGGCTTGGCCGACGGCTTCCACCATTTCGATGGAGCAGATCGCGTCAAACGGACCATCGGACACGTCGCGGTAGTCCTGCAGGCGCAGATCGGCGGTCCGCCCTGCGCCGGTGGCAACACAGCGGGCCATCAGGCGCTCCTGCGCGTAGGCCAGCTGCTCGCCGGACAGCGTGACGCCCACCACCTGGGCGCCGTAGTGCAGGCAGGCCTGTTCGGCCAGCGCGCCCCAGCCGCAGCCAATTTCCAGCACGCGGTCGCCGGCACGCACGCCGGCCTGGTCCAGCGCGCGACGCACCTTGGCGGTCTGCGCATCGGTCAGCGGCTGGGTCATATCGCCCCGGAACCAGGCGCTGGAGTAATTCATGGTCTCGTCCAGCCACAGCCCGTAGAACGCATTGCCCAGGTCGTAGTGGGCGTGGATGTTGCGCCGGCTGCCGGCCTTGCTGTTGCGCTGCAGGAGATGCTTGACGCGGTAGGCCAGCCGACCCAGCCAGGTGCCATAGACCGCCGATTCCAGTGCCTCCCGGTTGGCAGACAGCAGCGTCAGCAACCCTGGCAGGTCGGGTGTGGTCCAGTCACCGGCGATGTAGCTCTCGGCAAATCCGATGTCGCCGCTCTTCAGAGCAGCACTCAGCGGGTTCCAGTTGTTCAGGTGCAGATGGGCGTGCAGCGCCACGCTGGCACCCAGTTCCGGCTGGGGCTGGCCATAGCGGTGCTGGCTGCCATCGGGCAAAGCGACGGTCAACACGCCGACCTGGAGCCGCTGCAGCAACGCCATGGCGCGGCGTGCCGCAAAGGGCGCTTTCAGTGTGGGGTTGGCGGGGGACGCTGTTTGGATAGCAGTGTTCATGGCTCGTCTTTCAGGTCAGTTCATGTTGAGGAGTGCTGCGCGTGACCACCGGGCCGGTGCGCTCTGGCTTGCGAAAGAAAGGAACCCGCAGGCGCCACAGGCGCAGGGCCTGGCTGTGGATGCGCCAGACCACGGCCAGGGTCATCAGCGGATATCCCAGCAGTGCGTGGCGCAGTGCCTTTTCGTCGAGGGGCTGCAGTGCGCCGGTGATGCGGGTGTGCAACAGCAGACCGTCTGCATCGGCATGGTGGTCCACCCGCGCGCTGATGTGGTCGTTGCCATCCCGCCGGGTGACCGAGAAGCAGAATTCGTAATGCCCTTTGACCTCACAGAACGGGCTGACATGGAAGACCTTGTCCGCCCGCACCGTTTGTCCCCACTTGGGAGCATCGAGCACATAGCAGTGGCGCTCGCCGAAGGTGTTGTTGACCTCGGCCACGATGGCGCGCAGGCCGCCTCCGGCGTCCGGGGAGCGGTAGCAGTACCAGAAGCTGACCGGCTTGAAGGCATAGCCCAGCACGCGCGGGTAGGTCTGCAGCCAAACCTCACCATCTGCATCGGCAATGCCCTGGCTTTGCAGGAGTTCATCCAGCCAGGCCAGTGCACCGCCGTCTGCGGGCGAGCGGCCGTCCCCGTGGTCGCGGTCGTAGAAGCTGAGAAGGCCTGAGCGGTTAGGCATCCAACCAGCCTGCGCGCCCTGTGCTGCCGCCGTCTGCAGCGTGCGCATGGGCAGCATCAGAAAGTAGTTGCCGTAGGTGAACTGGTTGCGCACCGGTCGGGTGCGGGCGTGGTGTACCTGTCCGAACCCGATGTGGGCGCGCTGTGGGAGATTCAGGCCGGCGTTCATGGGGTCACGTCCTAGGCGGCCTGGGGCAGGGGTTGTGCGTCCAACTCCGTCTGCACCTGGAAGTCGCGCAGAACAGCCTTTGCCGCCAGCGTGCCGGCCTTGAGCCCGTCCTCATGGAATCCGTAGCCGGTCCAGGCGCCACAGTAATAGCGGTGGCTTTCCCCTTGCAGTGACGCAACCAGGCCCTGTGCCGCAATCGCGGCCTGATCGAACACGGGGTGGGCGTATTCGATGGTGGTCAAGGTTTTCTCCGGATCGATGGTGCGGACCGGGTTGAGGCTGACGATCACGTCGGTTTGCCATGGCAGAGGCTGCAACTGGTTGATCCAGTAGTGCAGGCATACCTTGGCGTCTTCCTGCCGCGGATCGGTTGCACGCTCATAGTTCCAGGCGGCCCACGCGGACCGGCTCTGGGGCATCACGCCAGTGTCCGTGTGCAAAACTGCGAGGTTGCGTTGGTAGCCAATGGCCCCGAGCACCGCACGCTCCATCCGGCTGGGTGCATGCAGCATGCGCAGCGCCTGGTCCGAGTGCGTGGCGATGATCACGCGGTCAAACAGTTCCTCTCCGGCCTGCGTTGCCAGCCAGACGCCGCCCTCGCCCGCATGGGCATGCGGGTCATGGCGCACCCGTTGCACTGGGCAGTTCAGGCGCTTGTCGGCAATGCCCTCGGTAATTGCCCGCACATACTGGCGGGCGCCGCCCGGGATCGTCCACCACTGGGGCCGGTTGGTAATCTGCAGCAGGCCGTGGTTGTGGCAGAACCGCACCATCGTAGCCACCGGGAACTGCAGCATCTGGGCGGTAGGACAACTCCAGATGCAGGCGGTCATCGGCATGAAGTACGACTGCTGGAAGGCCTGGCCAAAGCCATGCACCCGTAGGAAATCGCCCAGCGTCTGCGCCAGTTCCTGGTCGCTGCCCTCGCGGGCCAGGCGGGTGGTGAGCGCATTGAAGCGAACGATATCTTTAAGCATGCCCCAGAACCGGGGACTCACTAGGTTGCGGCGCTGGGCGAACAAGCCCGACAGGGAGCCGCCGCTCCATTCGAGTGGACGCGCTTTGCCATCCTGACCGGCCTGCACCGAAAACGACATGTCGGACTTGGTGGTCGGGACACCCAGTTCCGCCAGCAGTGCGATCAGCTGCGGGTAGGTGCGTTCGTTGAACACCAGAAATCCGGTGTCGACCCCTTGCGTGACCGGTATGCCCTGCGCATCGGGCAATGTCACATCAATGGTGTTGGTATGGCCGCCGAAGTACGCTCCAGCCTCCAGCAGCGTAACGTCGGCCTGCCCGCGCAGGGCATGCGCTGCACCCAGACCGGAGATACCTGAGCCAATGATGGCAACTTTGCGTGACACGGAATGCACTCCTTGTGGATGGATGGAATTAACTAACCGGTACTTGTATGTACCTAACTGTATAATGTGTGACCGATCAGTTTACATTTGGACTTTAAAGACTGCATTTCCATCATGGTTACTCATGCAACACCCAAGGTTTCGTTTCGTTCGCAGATGCTGCTGGCCCGCGAGCGGGCCATCATCCAGACCGTCAACCGGCTGTTGGCCGAAAAGGGATTTGAGGCCATGACCGTGGACCAGGTGGCGGAGGGTGTGGGCATTGCCAAGGCCAGTCTGTACAAGCACTTCGCGAGCAAGGAAGACCTGGCCGCCGCGGCCATGGCCGACCTGATGGTGCAGGCGCAGACGTTTCTGGACGGTCTGGCGCCGGCCCTGAGCGCCATCGACAAGCTGCGGACCACGGTGGAATGGACGATGCGCCTCAAGCTGGACGGGAACATGCCCACGCTGCCGAGCCAGAACTCCAGCCTGCGTGCGGCACTGATGGTGCACAAGGCCTACATGGACGGGTTGATGGATGTCAGCGACCGGCTCGGCGCCTGGATTGAGGAGGCGCAGCAGCAGGGCGCGCTGAATCCGCAGATTCCCGCCATTGCGGTGCTGTACACCCTGTATGCACGGGCCTGTGATCCGGTGCTGGAGTTCCTAAAGGCCTCGGATCTGTTTAGCGATGACCAGATCATTGAGATGGTCCTGATGACCTGCTTTGATGGGCTGCGACAACGCTAGGACCACCCGGCATGCCAGCTACGCCAGCAGCGCCCATAGGCCCAGGCCCAGGAAAATAAGCGCCGAAACCACGTGAACGATCCGTAGAGGCACCAATTTGGTGATTTTGTCGCCCAGCCAGACCACCGGCGCATTCGCCAGCATCATGCCCAGCGTGGTTCCCGCCACGACCCAGGCCCAGGCTTGGTATTGGGCAGCCAGCATGACGGTGGCAATCTGGGTCTTGTCACCCATCTCGGCCAGGAAAAAGGCGACGACCGTGGTCCCGAACACACCAAAACGGGGCGTGCTGCTGGTTTCCTCGTCGTCCATGCTGTCGGGAATCAGCATCCACACCGCCATGGCGATGAAGGAGCCACCCAGCACCCAGCGCAGCACATCCGGGCCCAATACGGTGGTGACCCAGGCACCGGCCGCGCCGGCCAGCGCATGGTTGGCGATGGTGGCGACGAATATGCCCAGCACTATGGGCCAGGGCTTGCGGAAACGCGCCGCGAGAATAAGGGCGAGAAGTTGCGTCTTGTCGCCCATTTCGGCGAGGGCGACGATGCCCGTGGAGAGGAGGAAAGCTTCCAAGATGGTGAACTCCGGCCGGATGGTGGGAAACCCGTGACTGCACGACACCCCCGGCCAAAAACAGGAGGCGTGCAGCCAAAGGTCTCGCCAAGTTCCACCTGCGTGGAATCCGCTTGCGCCATGTCCGCCACTGCTGTGGCCGAACAAGTCTGTTGACGCAAGCCCCTCCCAATGAAGAAGGGCGGCTACTCCCCAATGACAGCCTCCATTGTAGTCCTCATCAATTTTGGTGCATCCAATCCATTCTGGCGCATTTCTTGCTTTAATTTGGTGCAGTTTTGAAAATCGCATCAAAACCGCACCAATAAGCAGCATTTCACACAAAGAGGTTCACATGGAAGCACTCAAACAGGGCGCGGATGCCTTGTTCATTCTCCTCGGCGGCATCATGGTCCTGGCCATGCATGCCGGGTTCGCATTTCTGGAGCTGGGCACAGTCCGCCGCAAGAACCAGGTCAATGCGCTGGTCAAGATCCTGGTGGACTTTTCCGTCTCCACCGTGGTGTATTTCATGGTGGGCTACGCCGTAGCCTACGGCAACAGCTTCTTTGTCGGCGCCGAAGTGCTGGCGGCCAAGAACGGGTACGAGCTGGTGAAATTCTTCTTTCTGCTGACCTTTGCCGCCGCCATCCCCGCCATCATCTCCGGCGGCATTGCCGAACGCGCACGCTTCTGGCCGCAACTGATTGCAACAGCGGTCATCGTTGGCTTTGTTTACCCCTTCTTTGAAGGCATCGTCTGGAACCAGCACTTCGGCGTCCAAGCCTGGATCAAGGGCCTGACCGGCGAAGAATTCCACGACTTTGCCGGCAGCGTGGTGGTCCATGCGGTGGGCGGCTGGATTGCCCTGCCGGCCGTCATCCTGCTCGGTGCGCGCAGCAACCGCTACCGCAAGGACGGCGCTATCTCCGCGCATCCGCCGTCAAGTATTCCTTTTCTGGCGCTAGGTGCCTGGATCTTGACCGTAGGCTGGTTTGGCTTCAACGTCATGAGCGCGCAGACGCTGGACAAGATCTCTGGCCTGGTGGCGGTCAACTCTCTGATGGCCATGGTGGGTGGCACACTGGCCGCGCTGGTGGCCGGCAAGAACGACCCCGGCTTTGTGCACAACGGCCCGCTGGCCGGACTGGTGGCCGTGTGCGCCGGCTCCGACCTGATGCATCCGCTGGGCGCGCTGGTGGTGGGCGCCGCGGCCGGCACCGTCTTTGTCGTGATGTTCACGCTGACGCAGAACAAGTGGAAGATCGACGACGTTCTGGGCGTGTGGCCGCTGCACGGTTTGTGCGGCACGCTGGGCGGTCTGGCCGCCGGCATCTTTGGCGCCAAGGCACTGGGCGGGCTGGGCGGCGTGTCATTCGGCGCCCAGGTGATTGGCACCGCCATGGGTGTGGCGTGGGCTCTCGCTGGTGGCCTGGTCGTCTATGGTCTGCTCAAGGCGACCACGGGACTGCGCCTGAGCCAGGAAGAGGAGTACGACGGGGCCGACCTGTCCATCCACAAGATCAGCGCGTCGCCAGAACGCGAGGCGAACTGGTAATCAGATTACTTGAACCCTTTAACTCCTTCAATTCAAAATAACTGAACTACTGCAACAAGTAATTTGAACTTTCCTTGGCGCAGCGGCTCGTAGACTTGATCCATATCAGGCCTCTTGCCGCTTGAAGGGTGATCCATCACTTCACACCGTCGCCAATGAACACTGCTTCCGTTTCCCGCCGTTACAACGGTTTTTCCATCGCCCTGCACTGGCTGCTGGCGCTGGCCTTGGTCGGCATCTTTTCGGTTGGTTTCTATATGGCCGACCTGCCGTTCTCGCCCCTGCGCCTGAAGCTCTACAACTGGCACAAGTGGGCAGGCATCTCGTTTCTGGCGCTGTCCATCGTGCGCCTGGCATGGCGCCTGACCCACCGGCCGCCCGCGCTACCGCAGGCCGTCACGCTGGCGATGCCGGGCTGGCAAATGAAGGCCTACCACGCCACGCATGGTCTGATGTATGCGCTCTTTTTCATCGTACCGCTGGTGGGCTGGACCTACTCCTCGGCGGCCGGTTTTCCCATTGTTCTGTTCGGGGTGCTGCCCTTGCCCGACTTCGTGACAGCCAGCAAACCCCTGGCTGAACTGATCAAACCTTGGCACGAGGCCTCGGCTTTTGCGCTGATGGGGCTAGTGCTGCTGCATGTGGCGGCCGCCCTGAAGCACCACTGGATGGACCAGGACGGCCTGCTGCAGCGCATGCTGCCCGGCAAACCATAACACCGGCCACTCTGACCCCTTCAAACACACGACATCACCATGACCAATCTCGTTTCCCACCTTCGCGCCGCCAGCCTGTTGTTGCTGGCCGCGGCCAGCGCCGCAGCCGTCCATGCCGAGCAAAAACTGCTGCCCGCCCAAAGCGACATTGCATTTGTCAGCAAGCAAATGGGCGTCGCCATGGAGGGCCACTTCAAGAAGTTCGACGCGCAGATCGCCTTTGATCCGGCCAAGCCCGAAACCGGCAAGATCGCCCTCAGCGTCGACATTGCCAGCGCCACACTGGGGGCACCGGAGATGGATGGCGAACTGCCCAAAGCCACCTGGTTCAACACCGCCAAGTTTCCGCAAGCCACGTTCCAGTCCACGGCCATCAAAGGCCTGGGGGGCGGCAAGTTTGAAGTGACCGGCAAGCTCGCCATCAAGGGCAACACCCGTGACGCAATCGTCCCGGTCACGCTGACCCAAAGCGGCGCCACCACAACCGCCAGCGGCGTGCTGACGATCAAGCGCCTGGCATTCAAGATCGGTGAAAACGAATGGGCCGACACCTCCGCGGTCGCCGACGATGTGCAGATCAAGTTCAAGCTGGCACTGTCTGGCGTTGGCAAGCTCTGATTTTTAGATTCTCTCTCAACCACACTGGAACCTGCTATGAAAAACACCCTCAAACTATCCGCCGCATTGGCCTTGATCGCCGCGGCTGCCATGCCCGCAATGGCTGCGCCCGAGATCTACGCCATCGACGGCGGCCACACCTTTCCGCGCTTCTCGTACAGCCACTTCGGCATGTCCACGCAGCTGAGCCGCTTCAACAAGACCACCGGTACGGTTGTTCTGGACAAGGCGGCCAAGACCGGTTCGGTCGAGGTGCTCATCGACATGAAGTCGGTCGATACCGGCTTCACGGTCTTCAATGGACACATTCAGGGCGAGGACTTCCTGGATACCGCCAAATTCCCGACCGCCACGTTCAAGTCCACCAAGGTCGTATTCGACGGTGACAAGCCTTCCGCAATTGAAGGCAACCTGACCATCAAGGATGTCACCAAGCCGGTCACGCTGAAGGTCACGAACTTCGTGAACATGGCGCATCCCATGCTGAAGAAGGATGCCATTGGCGCCGATGCCACCGTGGTCGTCAAACGCACCGAATTCAACGCCGGAAAATACGCGCCAAACGTCGGCGACGATGTCACCATCACCGTGTCACTCGAAGCCATCAAGCAGTAAGGGACTGCCGCCGCCCGGCGCTACGCAAACACGTTGAGTTTGGCGGCGAATTGCTGAAGACCCTTGAGGGCGGTCCACGGCGTGTCAGCCGGGGTGGGGTTCGGGGCCGGGGCCACCTGCGCATCGGCGCTGCGAACCTTCTGGCGCTCGTGTTCGTCACTGAACTCCCGCATGGCCGACACGGCCAATGCGACAAAGTCGGGTTCCCTGGCAGATGCTGCGGGTTGTGGCCTGGCAACCAGCACGCCGTCCTTGTTTAGCGTGATCTGGGTGAACACACCGGCATTGCGGTCCAGAGCCTGCTGGTGGTTCTGCGCCTTGCCCTGTGCATCGGAGTCCTGATCCTCGGTGGCGCCGGCCTTGCGACCACGGGAGTAGACCGCAGCGTCCGCCACACTGTCGGGCACTTGAATCTTCAACACCACACTGCCACTGCGCGCACTCTCCCCATCGCGCGCGGAGTCACCTGCGACCTGCGGTTTGGTCTGCGCAGGGGCTATCGCCGCCGGCGCGGGCTGTTTGCCGCTCGTCGCCGGATTGCTGCTGTCACGCGGAAACAATAAATGGTTGTAGCGGTCGATCTGCATGGCACATCCCCCATCAGTCAATGGATGCGCCCAGTATCGGGATCCTGCAAACCGGGCATCGCAAAAATAAAGCCCGATAAACCGGGTATTTCCGGACGATGGGCGGCATTTTGAACGGACCACGTCTGCGCAGCCTGGGGCAAGGGCGGGTTCGATGATCGCAAGCTATAATTTGTATAGCGCTACAGGCTTATCCCACGAGGGCTACAAGGCGTTTTTCCAGTTGCACAACGGCCTGACAAGGACCTGACGACGGGGTCCACTCTCAGGGTAAACCACGGAGCCGGATGCCGGCAATCTGCCTAGACTGGCCCGGCAACACAGAAAACGGAGACAGACCATGCAGGCGATGAGGCGTTGGATCACGGGAATAGTGGGCGCAGCGACGCTGTGCATGACCTTGGGTGTGCAGGCCCAGTCTGGGCAAACCTTGAAGATCGGGGTCATCGGGCCGTTCACCGGTCCCTCGTCAGACTTTGGGATTCTGATGCTGCAAGGCGTACAACTGGCGGTCGAGGAGATCAACGCCGTCGGTGGCTACATGGGGCGTCCGTACGAGCTGGTGATCAAGGATGACCAGGGCAATCCGGATGTGGGGCTCAAAGGATCGCAGGAGCTGGTGGCGGGCGGCGTCACCGCGGTGATCGGCTTCTGCAACACCGGTGTGGCGCAAAAATCACTCGAAGTTTTTCAGACCGCCAAACTGCCATTGATCATTCCCTGCGCGACCGGTTCGCCACTGACGGCCAAGTACCCGGCCCCTGAGAGCTACATTTTTCGCACCTCCGCACGTGACGCCATCCAGGCACCGTATGTCGTGGAGGACATCATCAAGCGCGGCTGGACCAAGGTCGCCATCTTTGCCGACACCACGGGTTATGGCGACGCAGGCCTGAAGGATGTGGAGGCAGCGCTGGCAGCCAAGAACCTCAAGGCGGTGCACGTGGCGCGCTTCGCACTGGGCGTCAAGGATTTGCGGGATGAGCTGCAGGCGGCGCGCGACGCTGGTGCCGATGTGGTCTTCAGCTACACCGTGGGTTCAGAGAACGCAGTGATTGCCAATGGCCGAAAAGACCTGAAGTGGAAGGTTCCCCAGGTGGGCGCTTGGCCGTTGTCGTTCCCGTTTTTCATCAACGGCGCCAAGGAAGCTGCCGAGGGCGCGATGATGGCGCAGACCTTCATTGCCGAGCCCAGCAATGAGCGCAGGGCCTCTTTTCTGACCGCGTACAAACGCAAGTTCAACAAGCCCATGGCGGTTCCGATGGCCGCTGCGCAGGCCTATGACACTACCTACCTGCTGGCTTTCTCACTGTTCGGCATTCGCGATGGAAATGTGGCGGGGCCCAAGCTGAAGGCCGCACTGGAGAACATGTCACGCGTGTACTACGGGGTCGTGGCGACCTACGAACACCCGTTCAGCCTCAACGACAAGGATGCCATCTCCCAGAATATGCTGGTCATGGGCAAGGTCAGCAATGGGGTGGTGACCTTTGCGCGCGCCGAGGACGCAAAGCGCAATTTGGTCGTCAAGCGCAAGAACTAGCGCCTCCTGCGCAGTCAAGTGAAACTCTTAGGGTCGCCCAGTCCCACCGGAATGCGAGCCTTCAGTACGATGCGGGTGAAGAGCCGGTCGTAGGCCGGATTCGGCGGGTACTTGCCACCCAAGGGGTCGGTGTTTTCCTTGAACGCCGCGTCCAGCACCCGCCAGTCGTCGTCACTCAGCAGCCGCTCGGCCTCGGGCAGGATCACGGTCTCTTCCAGTTGCATGTGCTCCAGGTAGAAGTCCAGGTAGCGCTGGCAAGCCACCACGCAGGTGGCCATGCGTGATTCACCCAGCAGTTCCCAGGCCAACAGCAGGTGCTGCAGTTCGCGCACGGCCTTTTCACCGTTCTGGTGGTCGCGGTCCAGCCGCGCCAGTAGTTCCTCGAGTTCGGGCGCAACCCGCAACACACAGGGGAACAGCAACTCCGACTCTTTGGTGTGGTGCAAGCGCTCGGGAAACTCGTCGATATAGAACAGCATGGCCCGCAGCACATCAAAAAATTGCTGCGGACTGTCTCCGGGACCACGCTCGATCAGCATGCGCATGGACCGCAGCATGGCGGCCAGGGACGCATGCTCGTCGCGGATGGTTTGCAGGCTTGTATGCTTCATGGCGGTCTCCGAAAGGGTTAACGCAGGTCTGTGTCGACCCTTACCCCGACGGTGACTTTACCCGAGCGCGTTCGCCATGATGCAAGTCAAGGGATGCGCCGTTAGAAGGCTGACCGCCCGTGCGTCGAATCTGCTACCCTTTGAATCCGATCCGACTATTTTTTTATGAAAGGTTCACCGTGTCTGAATCCCAAACCTCTAGCTTGAGCTCCCAGGAAAAGTTGGTGAGCGATATCCGGGCCGTCATAGCCGATGCCGAAGAAATACTCAGGGCCACTGCAGACCAGACGGGCGAAAAAATTGCCAACCTGCGCGTGCGCATCCAGGACCGGCTGCTGGGCGCGCGCATCCGCCTGGACGCGGCAGAAGCCGCCCTGATCGACAAGACCCGGGCCGCCGCGCGCGCAGCGGACGACTACGTCCACGAGTCGCCCTGGCAGGCCGTCGGCATTGGCGTGGGTGTCGGCTTTTTGCTCGGCCTGGTACTGGGCCGTCGCTAGACCGACCTGACGGCAAGGCATGAACAACCCGCAAGGCGATGGTGGCGTGTGGGGTGCCGCCCGGGACAAAGCCATCACCCTGCTGGCCCTCGGACAGACCCGGCTGGAGCTGCTGGGCAACGAACTCGAAGTGGCGCGGATCACCGCAATGCGCCAGCTCATGCTGGCACAGGCTCTGCTGTTTTGCGTCGGTCTGGGTGTAGTGTTGACCGTCATTGGCGTGGCCCTGCTGTTCTGGGAGCAGCGCTTGATGGTGGTGGCCCTGTCGGGCGCGCTGGTCTGGGCGTTGGCCCTGTACTTCTACGTTGCGATGCGCCGCGGCTCCAGCAGGTCAGAACCCCTGTTCAACGCCAGCCTGGCGGAACTGCAAGAAGACTTGCGCCAACTCAAAGCAGCCTCCGGCCATGGACGATCGCCTGATTGAGCTGTATGTGGCGCGCGGACGCCTGCGTGAGCGCATAGCCGTCCAGCGCACGCACTTGGCGCGTGAGCTGGCCCCGCTGGGCGGTGCCCTGCGGCTGGTTGATCGCAGCCGTGCCGTCCTGCACTTGGCGGGGCAGTGGCTGACCGCCCATCCCGGGGTAGTCTCCGTGGTGGTGGTTGCAGTGCTGGTATGGCGGCCGCGGGCGGTGTTTCGATCCCTGCGCTGGGGCTACTCCGCATGGCGCAGCTGGACCCGGTTGCGTGCATGGATGCATGCGGGATAATCCGCCCATGAGCCCCCCCGATCCAGCCAAAAGCCCGGCCAAGCCGCAAGCCGCAGACGCGGCGCCGGCGTTTGATCCGGACAAGACCGCGTCCTACCAGTCCCGCATGAAGCGGGCGCCCCGGTGGTTCGGCTCATTTCTGGCCAGCAACAGCCGGGAGAAGAACCGCATGCGCCACGAGCTAGGCAAGATCAAGGGTGCCATTCCCCTGCTGATGAAGCCGCGCAACGGCAAGAAGTGGACGGCCCAGGACCGCGAGCAGCTGCAGCACATGCTGCGGGCGGCGTCCGCCGTCTACCCCTACCTGATCATCTGGGCCCTGCCGGGCTCCATCATTCTTTTGCCGTTTTTGGCCTGGCACCTGGATGCGCGGCGTAAGGACCGGGAGCGTAAGGCTTCCAGCGCTTGAGCAGCAGCGCATTGGTCATCACACTGACCGAACTCAGCGCCATGGCGGCACCCGCCACCACCGGATTCAGATACCCCAGCGCCGCCAGCGGAATGCCGGCCACGTTGTAGGCAAACGCCCAAAACAGGTTTTGCCGGATTTTGGCCACCGTGCGGTCAGAAATCTCCAGTGCGGCGGCGACCAGCCCTACATCCCCGCGCATCAGCGTGATACCTGCCGCATGCATGGCCACGTCGGTACCGGTGCCCATGGCCAAGCCCACATCGGCAGCGGCCAGCGCCGGTGCGTCGTTGACCCCGTCGCCGACCATAGCCACGGTGTGGCCGCCGAGCTTGAGCCGGGCCACCAGCGCGGCCTTGTCGCTAGGGAGTACCTCGGCCATCACCTCGCCCTCTTCTGGGCGCAGGCCCAGGCGGCGGGCCATGGCCTCGGCTGCACCCTGGTTGTCACCCGAGACCATGACGGTCTTGATGCCTCGCGCCCGCAGAGCGGCCAGAGCCTCCTGGGCCCCGGGTTTGGGTTCATCGCCAAATGCGAGCAAGGCCCGCAGGACGTAGGGGCCTGCGGCATCCGGGCCTGTCCGCTCGGCAATGGCCGACACCGTGTGGCCCTGTGCTTGCAGATCAAGGGACTTAGGCCCCAACGCACCCAATGCCACGCCCAATTCCTCCATCCAACGCAGACTGCCAATGCAATAGGTGGTGTCGCCCACCACACCCTCACTGCCCTTGCCCGGCACGGCGCGCATGGCTTCCGGAGGGTCAATCGCGAAGTTCTTGGTATGCGCCGCCTTGACTACGGCCTGGGCCAGCGGATGCTCGCTGCCACTTTGCAGGCTTGCGGCGATGCGCAAAATGTCGTCCGCCTGCCGGGTGTCGACAGCGTCTGTCGCCATCGATTCAGCGACCAGCAGCGCCGTCAGTTGCGGTTGCCCCAGCGTCAGCGTGCCGGTTTTATCAAAGGCCACGACGTCGACTTTGTGTGCCCGCTCAAGCGCTTGGGCGTCCTTGATCAGGATGCCGTACTGGGCAGCCACACCGGTGCCGGCCATGATGGCTGCCGGTGTGGCCAGGCCCAGCGCACACGGACAGGCAATCACGAGTACCGCCACTGCGTGGATCACGGCCGTCTCAAACGGATGGCCGGTCAGCCACCAGGTCAGCAGCGTGGCCAGTGCCAGGACCAGCACCACGGGTACAAAGACCGCACTGACCTGGTCCACCAGTCGCTGGATGGGTGCCTTGGCCGCCTGAGCGTCTTCCACCAGCCGGATGATGTGGGAGAGCACGGTGTCGCCTCCGACAGCGGTGACCTGCAGCACAACACGGCCATCGCCATTGATGGACCCGCCGGTGAGCTTGTCGCCGGTTTCCTTGTGCACCGGCAACGGCTCACCGGTCAACATGGACTCGTCGACCTGGGTCTGGCCTTCTTGCAGCGTGCCATCCACCGGGAAGCGTTCGCCGGGTTTGACCACCAGGCGGTCCCCCAACAGAATTTCCGCAATCGGTACGTCGACCTCGCCATCCAGACCCAGCAAATGCGCAGTCTCCGGGCGCAATGCATGCAAGGCACGGATGGCCGATGTGGTCTGGCGCTTGGCACGGGCTTCCAGCCACTTGCCCAGCAGCACCAGGGTGACGACGACGGCCGAACCTTCGAAGTAGAGGTGCACCATGGTGCCATCCGGCGCGCTGAGCCACAGCCAGACGGAGAGCGCCCAACCGGCTGTGGTACCGATGGCCACCAGCAAATCCATGTTGCCGGTGCGGGCTTTGAGCGCGTGCCAGCCAGCCGTGTAAAAACGCGCACCGAGACCAAACTGCACCGGTGTGGCCAGCAGAAACTGCACCCAGGCCGGCAGCATCCAGTGCCGGCCCAGCAGATCTCCCAGCATGGGCAGCGCCAGCGGCGCCGACAACAACAGTCCCAGTGCCACCGGACCAAATCCGGCCCAGGGCGAGATGTCATCCATCGCGTCCATTTGCGCCGGCGTGCGAGGCTCGTATCCGGCATCGCGCACCGCACGCCGCAGCCGGGCTTCCATGTGCTCATCGCCGCTGTAGGCAATCCGCGCCGATTCGGTGGCCAGATTGACCGTGGCGTCGGTTACGCCGGGTACTTTTTTGAGGGCCCGCTCGACGCGGCCCACGCAGGACGCACAGGTCATGCCGCCGATACCCACGTCGACAGCGCTGGAGAAAGTCGTGGTGTTGAGGTCAGTCATCAGGTTTTTGAGCCAGGGATTCTGGGCAAGGATTTATCAACACTTGACGGAAATCAAATGAACGGCGCACGGAAATGAAGGATCGTTTCCGGGTGACCCGGATCAGACTATGCTCCTTCATCCTCATCATCGCCCAAGGACCTCCCATGAACCAAATATTTACCGTCACCGGCATGACCTGTGGCCATTGTGAAAAAGCTGTGACCCGTGCCGTGCAGCAAGTTGACCCGCTGGCCAAGGTCCAGATTGACCGTCTGCAGAACCGCGTTGAAGTGGAGTCTACCCAAGCCCGCGAAGCCTTGGCCCACGCTATTGCCGAAGAAGGCTATACGGTTGCAGCCTGAGACCATGCATACCGGGCAAGAGGCCCTTGCGCTGTACCCGGCCCTGGGCCAGGTCGTGCCCACGCTGGAGGCACTGGGTTCTGCGCTCGGACCCATGGCCGTTCCTGCCGGCGCGGTACTGTTCAGCGAGAACAGCCCCTGCCAGGGCTTTCCACTGGTGCTCGAAGGCGAGGTCAAGGTGTCGCGCCATTCCAGCGACGGACGTTCGCTGGAACTGTACCGGGTGGTGCCCGGCGAATTGTGCCTGGCCTCCAGTGCCTGCCTGTTTCGCAGCCAACCCTTGTCGGCCCAGGCGGTGGCCACCAAGCCCACGCGCCTGCTGCTGATTCCGCCGCCCGTGTTCATCCAGTGGCTGCAAACACCTGCCTTTCGGGACGCGGTGTTGGGGCTATTTGCCGAACGCATGGCAGACCTGACAGGTTTGATCGATGCCGTGGCCTTCCAGCGGCTGGACCAGCGCCTGGCCGCAGCCTTGCTGGGTCGCGGCCAAGACCTGACCGTGACCCACCAGGAATTGGCCGACGCATTGGGAACCGTGCGGGAAATCGTCTCGCGCTTGCTGAGGCGATTTGAGCGCGAGGGCTGGCTGGTGTTGGCGCGCGAACACATCCATATCCGCGACAGTGCCGCGCTGCGGGCCGTGGCGGCGGCCTTGACATAGGGCATGGAATGGTCTTAAGATGCACAATAAATACATCTTAAAGTCATTCCATGCCCAGCCCTATCGTGCGCAAACCCCAAAATCTGCTCCAGCTGGAAGAGCCGCTGGATCCCAAAAAGGCGGCGCCCTCCATGCGCGCATTTCTGGAACTCGCCTTTCGCCCCCTGTACCTCGCAGGTGTGGCCTGGGCACTGGTGGCCATCGCCATCTGGATCTATGCACCGCAGGTGTTAACTGGTCCTTTGCAGGGCATCGCTTGGCATGCCCATGAAATGCTGTGGGGCTTTATTGCCACCATTGCGGTCGGTTTTTTGATGACAGCGGGCAGCAACTGGACCGGCATCAACCCTTTGCAGGGCCGCGCGCTGGCCGTGGCCAGTGGGTTGTGGCTGATCGCCCGCATGGGCTACCTGGCGGGCAGCCCGCTGGCGTTCTGGATCGCTGTAGCTGCCGAGCTGGGCTTCTACCTGCTGGCCGCCGTGGCCATGATGCGGGCCGTCTACCGCACCAAGAACACCCGCAACTATGCAGTGCCCTGGCTGCTGGTGGGCCTGGGTGGGGCGGACGCCCTGTACCTGGTGGCCGCCCTCAGTGGTGACTACGGCCTGCTGATGCAGCGCTTCAATGCCGGACTGGTGGTCATGGCGCTGATTGCGTTGCTGATCGGGCGGCGCGTGATTCCCTTCTTCGCCATGCGCGCAACCCCCGGGCTGGATATTCCCAAGCACACGGGTACCGGCCAGGTGCAACTGGGCGCCTGCACGGTAGCCGCGCTATGCCAACTGGCGGGCTGGCCACTGCCTGCCGCCGCAGCCCTGGTTTTGGCCGGTGGGTTGGCACTGATACAGGTCGTCAGCTGGAAGCCGTGGGCTGTGCGCAGCAACCCTCTGCTGTGGATTCTGTACGCCGGGTATGGTGGCCTGGGTGTGGGCCTGGTACTGGCCGCCCTGGCAGCTGCAGGGATCGCATTGCCGCGGGTTCTCCCTGTGCATGTGATCGCCATGGCCGGTTTTTCAGTGCTCATCATTGGCATGGTTACACGCACCGCGCTGGGCCACCTGGGCCGCCCCCTGGCGACCGACGGCAGCATGCGCGCCAGCTATGGCCTGATGCTGGTGGCCGTTGCATTGCGTCTGGCTGCCGTAGTGGACGCGCCGAGCAGCACTGGATTCTTGCAGCTTTCAGCCGCCACCTGGATCGCCGCGCTGGCCCTGTACCTGTGGCGGTTTACGCCCATGCTGATCCGACCCCGGTTGTGAGGTGGGGCTGTGTGACACAGGTCACATACACAGGGCGTGCCGAAGGGTCCAATAGGTTCATCAACGACCCATACCAAGGACACCACCATGAAATCCAACGTCGGCGGCATTGACCGCATCCTGCGCATCGTCATCGGACTGGTGCTGATCGCACTAACCGTCACCGGCACCATTGGCGTATGGGGCTGGTTGGGCGTGGTGCCGCTGGCAACGGGGGCCATAGGCTGGTGCCCGCCCTACGCCATCTTCGGCTGGAACACCTGCTCCATGAAAAACCGGTCTTAAGCACAATTTGCTACGAAATTAGTAGCATATTGTGCTTATTTCACGAGGGCTACAGTCCTCTTTCGCTTTGTGTAAAAGCTTGTTACCGCCGTCAGCGGTATGTCGGCTGTGGCGTTATAGGTGGACAAACCGCTACGTTTAGCGGTACGGGCTCAGGCCCACACCACGCCATGCACACTCCACGTGTTTCGCAACTTTCATCTTGGTCGGCAAACCCCGCAGTTACCAAGTTGGGCACCCTGGCATCGCTTGCGCTGCTGGCGGGCGCCCTGGCAGGTGTGGCCCCACAGGCCCATGCAGACGATGTGCACACCTTTCTGGGTGCCGGTGTGGGTGCGGTAGCCGGCGCCGCCATTGGCCAGTCCATGGGTGGCCGCAACGGTGCCATTCTCGGCGCTGGCGCGGGCGGTCTGGTCGGTGCGAGCATCGCCAACCAGGGCTATGCGCAGCAGCGACCCATGCCACCAGCCTATGCACCCAACCCCCATCACGCCACGTATTACCAGCACCCGGTTGCGCGCTATCAGCCACCTGTGGTTGCGTGGCAGCCACCACCCCCGCAGGTCCGTTACGTGCAACCGATCAATTACTACCGACAACCCGTGGTGACCTGGCAGCCTCCGCCGCAGGAGTACCGCCACTGGCGTGAAGAGCGCCGCCATCAACGCCGTCATGACTACGGTCATCACTACGACCGCTATTGATCAGCCGGTAACCATCTCGCCGCCCAGGGCTTCGAGCAAATCCGGAATCAGCTTTCGGAGTTCGCCCGTGGCAATGGCCACGTCGGCGTCGAAGTTGTCGTCCTTGCCGTCTGCCGGGCTGGCGGCTGCGCCCTCGAACACGGTCTCCAGAAAAGCAATCTTCTTGAGCTGCAGGGCCTCGGTCAGCACAAACGACACGCGGTCGCTCCACGTCAGCGCCAAGCGGGTTGGCATTTTGCCCATGGCAATGTGCTGGCTGACCTCGTCGGTATCCAGTGCGTGGCGGGTGTAGCGCACCACGGCCCGGGATTCATCGGCAGCCTTGAGTTCACACTCCCGGTCCACGCTGAAGTCGGGTGGTGCTTCCTGCGTCGACAACCAGGTCGACATCGCCGCCGCCGGGGAGGTCTGGGTGTTGACCAGCTGCACCACCAGTCCATCCACCGCCTTGATCAACCAGGTCATGACCTCATCGGCCTTGGCCTGGCTGCCCGCATCCGTCAGCAGAAAGCCGGCCGCCGGGTCCACCCACACCAGCACGCTGGACTGCTTGCTGAACGCCATGGGTAGCAGGGCCAGACGGGCATCCTCGCTGATCTCGCGCTTTTCCTTTTTGCCGGGCTTGCGCCCGGTCGTGGCCTCGATGTGGTCCAGCTGGTCCTGCACCTTGCGCTTGACGACCGCGCCCGGAACCACTTTCACTTCCACCATCAGCTTGAGCAGCCACTGGCCGCCCACGACTTCGACCATGGGGCCGTGGGCATGGCCACGTGGCTCCAGCCAGCCCACCGATTTTTCCTGCGATGCCCCACACTCCACAAATTGCGCCTTGCCCAGTGCCTCTTCCAGTGGCGCCGCCGCCGCCGGCCAGCCCGACACCAGGCGGTAGATCATCAAATTCTTGAACACGTCATTGCCTTTTCCAGTTATTGGGTTTTCGCTTGAGGGCTGTATTGTCATCGCAACGCTTGTGCGCCTGTTTCACCCATCTTTACAAAGCCTTATGCTGGCGCAATGTGTCGGATACACAGCACGCGCACACTGGGAACCAGCCTGACGCAAAGTCTGCATCAGACACTAGCAACTAAAAGGAAGTCACCATGAAATCCACATTCAAATCACTCGCCCTTGCTGGCTTGCTGGCCAGTGCAGGCTTCGTCACTTTTGCACAACCCGTGGGGCAGGGCGCCGCCGGCATGCCAATGATGGGTGCCAGCGGTCCCATGCAACCCGGCAGCAGAATGGGCATGCGGGCCAATGGGGACCCCGCCAGGATGGAGGCCATGATGGCCAAGCGCCATGCCGACCTCAAAGCCAAGCTCAAGCTGACGGCAGAACAAGAGGGCGCCTGGACCACGTTTACCGCTGCCATGAAGCCGCCCGCACGATTGGACGCCAAACGCCCGGACCGCGCAGAGATGGACAAGCTGACGACGCCCGAACGCATTGACAAGATGCGCGCCCTGCGCAACGAGCACATGACCGCCATGAATGCAGCCATGGACAAGCGCGAAGAGGCCACCAAGGCGTTCTATGCCGCGCTCAATGCCGACCAGAAAAAGGTGTTTGACGCCGAACATGCCCGCATGGGCGGTCGGCACGGCGAACACCGCGGGCCGTGGGGCCGGCAGGGTGCCGAAAAACCCGCGGCCAAGTAGCCCTGGCAGGTTCAGGCCAGCAGGGTCTTGAGTTCCCCGCTGGTGATCAATTTCTGCACATCATTGGCGCCCCCGACCAGAGTGCCCTTCACAAAAACCATGGGGAATGTGGGCCAGCCAGTCCACAGTTTCAGGGCATTGCGTTCCCGCCACAGGCTGAAGTAGTTTCCATACTCCATGTAGTGGTGGGACACACTGGCAGCATCCAGCTGCTTGCAGGCCTTCTTTGGAAACGGGTTGAGTCCCATGCCGACGACCACGACCGCATGCTGGGCCACTGCTGCCTGCACTTCCTTCACAATGGCCTGCTGGTGCGTGGCAACCCGCTCACGGATGGCAGGATGGATACGCGATTCGTCGAGAATGGACCGTGGCATGCAAGCCTCCTGCAGAATAAAACCGCCCATTATGGCCGCGCGCGCCGCCAAGCGCGCGCCTTCTTGACGCACATCAAGCAGCTATAGTGTTCTCGCCCTTACACTGCGCCGCACCAGCGCCCAACATCCATCACATCCATGTCTGTTACGCCTGTCCCTCTTCCCACGGTCCGCACCATTTCCCCCATGCGTCCCCTGGTCTGGCTGGTCTATGCCTGGCGCGACATGGCGCGGGTGGGATGGGTCAGCTTTGCCCACGGCTTGGCACTGGCAGTTTTTGGAGCGGCCATCGTGGCCATTGCCCACCAGCGCTTCTGGCTGCTGGCCGGTGCGCTGTCAGGATTCATGGTGATTGCCCCCGTACTGGCCACCAGTCTGTACGCCCTGAGCCGCGCACTGGAGCGCGGCGAAAAGGCGGACGTCGGCGTGGTGCTGAAAACCTGGTTGAACTGGCAAAACAGCCACGTCAACAAGTGGGGAAACGACTATTGGGCCATGGTGCAATTTGGCGCCCTATTGGCACTGGCCGCCACCGGCTGGGTGTTGACGTCCGCGGCGCTGATCACGTTGCTGGCACCAGCCCCCATTCTGGGCCCGCTGGACTTCGTCCACCACGTCGTACTGGCGCGGGACGGCTGGTTGTTTGAACTGTGGCTGGCCATGGGTGGGGTGATGGCCGCTCCCCTGTTTGCTTCCAGCGTGGTATCCATGCCGCTGTTGCTGGACCGCCGTGTTACGTTGATGCAGGCCGTGCTGACCAGCTGGCAGACGGTGCTTGCCAATCCCGTACCCATGGGTTTGTGGGCAGCACTCATCATGGTTTTTACACTGCTCGGGCTGGGTTCCTTGCTGCTGGGTCTGATCGCCGTGATTCCCATGCTTGGCCATGCCAGCTGGCACGCCTACCGCGATCTGGTCGATGCTTCCAGCCTGCCACCCCGCGAGCCGCTGGCAAACCCAACAAACGGGCAGGGAAAACGGTAATGTTTGGCTATACCGAAGAACAGATCGCGGGCTTTGGCCTCACCTTCGGGGTGGGCGGCTTCATGCTCTACATGCTGTTCATCATCGGGCACCTGGCGTGGGAATCCAAGGCCGGTAAGTTCGGCACCTTTGTGATCTTTCTGGGGCTTGCGTTCGGGATGGTGGGCTTTGTCGCCAAGGCCGTTATCCAGTGGTACATGGAGAAGTAAAGCCCATACCCTTGTCGCTTCCTAGCCAAAGGGGCGGATGCCGATCAGCCACCCGTGCAGATACAGTGCGAACGCCATCCAGGCGAGGCCGCCAGCCACCACGGTAATGGCCGTTGCGGACCAGGTGCCTGCGGCGTACAGCGCGCCCATTGCGCGGTCTCTGCGTCGCGATGCGATGAAGCAGAGCACACCCCAGACCAGGAATGCACCAAACAGCAACACATGGGCCAGATTGCCATTGGCCAGCAAATGGGCCAACGCCCAGGCCTTGACGCCCAGAACCATCGGGTGGTGAACCCGTGCCTTGATTCCATTGCGGGGAACGTATGCGGCGGCCAACAGGATGAATGCGACCAGGGTTAAAAGAGACGCCGCATGGCGCATGCCCACGGGCGGCGTCCACAACAGAACCGGGGTCTCGCGCGCCACGCCAAAACCATAGACGATGAGGACAAATCCCAGCAGGGACAGCAGGGAATACACGCCTTTGTAGGCCCCTTCTCCGACACGCGTCAGTGTCTGCGTGCGCCATCCGTCTGCCACGATGCGCACCGAATGCATGCCGAGAAAAATGACCAATCCCGCCAATAAATAGACCATGGTGTACGTCCTGAAGGTAAGAATGATGGGTTGATTTACGCGGCCAGCACCCGGTTCTTGCCCGCCCGCTTGGCCAGGTACATGGCCTTGTCAGCCCGCTTGATTGCATCCGCTCCGGTTTCATCGGGTGCCAGCTGGGCAACACCCGCACTGAACGTGATGAGCACTTTCTCCGTTCCTGCCAGAAAGAATTTTTTCGTCAATTCCCGCTGCAAACGGGTCATGGCCTCAACGCCCTTGTCCAGCGGCGTATCGGGCAACAGAATGACGAACTCCTCGCCGCCATAGCGGGCCAGGGTGTCCTGGGGCCGCATGCACTCGCGCGCCACCGTGGCCAGATGGGCCAAGGCCCCATCACCCGTGGCGTGGCCCAATGTGTCATTGAGTTTTTTGAAGTTGTCGATGTCCAGCAAGGCCATACACAAAGGCGTGTCCTTGCGCCGCACACTGGAAATCTCACGCTCCACGGCTTCTTCCAGACCCTTGCGGTTCAAGGCGCCGGTCAACGGGTCGTGGCGGGCCTGGGTGCTGACACGGTCCAGCTCCTGGTGCAATTTGACCAGCTCGGCGTCGGTCTGGTTGGCGCGGTCCCGCATCGCCTGCAGCTCTTCGCCGGATTCCTTGCTCTGGCTGGCCATGGCGCGCGTTGCGCTGACGACTTCCTTCAAGACCGGTGCAATTTCCGCAAGGGTCTTGGCCTGCTCAATCTGGCGCGCATTTTCTTCCAGTTTTTCATGAAAATTGCCGGTGGACTTGGCCATCTCGGACAGCCGGTCGATAAACGCCGCCAGCATCTGACGCATTTCGTTCTGCGCCTGTACCGCGTGTTCCTTGGCATCTTTTTGCTTGAAGATGACGTCCTTCAAGCGGCGCTCCACGTCGTCCAGGCGCCGCAGCGTGAGCGGCGGCGTGGCCGCCGACATCAGAGCATCCATCTGGCCTTTGAGCCAATGCTCGTCCAGGCTGAGTTCCGCAATGTTCTCAAACAGCAGATGCAGGAGTTTGAGCAGTGTTTTCTTGATCTCGGCCTGGTCCTCGGCCACAAACGACACCCGGTCGCTGTAGTTGACCAGCATGGTCTTGAGAACCAGCACATCCGAGCCACTTTGGCGCAGTGCGCTGGTGAGGGTTTTAGTCAACTCGCTAAAGCGCTCGTCGTCCGAACCCAACGCGGGTTGGGTGTACTCAATCAATCGCCCCATTTGCCCCAGAAATTCGGTTGTCAAAGCCGGGGCACTGGCATTCAAACCGGTCTTGGGTGCCACCGCAGCCGCTGGCTTGTCATCGCCTGTCAGGGGCGGAAAGCTGCCATAGGCAACCAGTGCGGTCTTGACTCCCTCCCAGTTCAGGCGATCTATCGCGTAATCCAGTAAACCGCGCTGTTTTTGCTGCCCCGGAGTCTTGACCGGCAGCGCCTTGGCAATATCCCGCAAGGTTTCTGCGGGAAAAGGCACGGTCGCGGGTATTCCCGCAATCTCGTTATAGATCGCCTGGTAGTTCGCAGGGGTAGGCGCCAATTTCTGCGTTGTCAACTGCTTCAGCGTTTCGCGCGCAATTTCGAATGGTTTTTTTTCACTCATGACACGATACCTGCTACAAAAAAATACCGACCTGCGCTCGATTGCCGGGGCTTGTTCTACGATTTAAACACTGATTGCGGAATGCGTCTGCCTGCGGCCTATGGCAAGCCCAGAAATACCTTCAGGGCCTTGACGGTTTCCTGGGCATCTTCCTCCTGAGGCACATGACCCAGGCTCTCAAAGACCACGAGCCTGGACCCCTGGATGTCCGTGGCAAACCGCTGCGCATTTTCCAATGGAATCAAACGGTCCTTGGCACCCCAGAGAATCAGGGTAGGCAGTTTCAGACTCTTGATATTGTTTTCGTCACCACTGGCGCGCTGGTCCATCCGGTAGGCTAGAGCCTGGCGGTTGCCGGCCCGCAGCGTCAGGTCGTAGTAGCGGTTCACCAGCTCAGGCGTGACCTTGGATGGATCACCGTAGACATTGCGCACACTGCTGTCGACCACGCCGCGCGGCAAAGTGTGCTCCATCAATACACGCAGTCCCGGCGTGCGGGCGATCCTGAACCCAATGGGAACGGACGAAGACTGCATTGGATAGCCCGCTGCATCCACCAGCACCAGTCGGCTGACCTTTTGCGGATGCGCCAGCGCCATGCCCCAGGCAATTTGGCCTCCCAGAGAATTTCCGGCGAGCACGCAGGATGAGATACCCATTTTGTCCAGCACGCCGTTGACCAGGTGCACATAGGCGGCAATGGAATAGTCATTGGCGGGATGGGGCCCTGTCAGCCCAAAAGCAGGCAGGTCAAATCGAATCACCCGCCGTTGACCGGTCAGGCTTTGTACCCAGCCATCCCAGGTGTGCAAGCTGGCCGACGTTCCATGCAACAACACGATCGGTACGCTGTCTTCGCGCGGGCCTTCGTCGCGCAAGTGCACCTGCATACCATCCACTTCCATAAACTGGGAGGGCGGCGTTGCCCACCGTGCCGACAGAGACTGGACGGACTGGTCCGGTGCCCAGGTCGCCATGACCCCAGCAACGCCAAAAATGGCACCAGCCAACAACAACACCCCCGCGATGCGAATAACCAATTTCATGGTTCGAACTCTACACCCCAAAGCGTGAGTCCTGTCAAAGTACAAAGCTGTGGATAGTTTCCTAATAACCCACTGGTTATCCACAGGAGAGTTGCTTTCCTTGAAGTTGTTCATGGAGGAGGTACAGCACCGGACCCCAGTCACACACAGGCGTTGAACGGATGCAAGTACTTGATCTGCAAAGGAAAAAATAGCTTGTACACATGAACTGGCAGTCCTTATCTACTACTACTACTCTTTAAATACGTATTTAAGACAATAGAAGAAACTGAAACTGGCGAAAAAATAAGTTATTCAAACCCTTTCCCGACATCGCGCAATGTGCTGGAAAAGA
Source organism: Rhodoferax sp. (assembly GCA_030645355.1). Classification (GTDB taxonomy): domain Bacteria; phylum Pseudomonadota; class Gammaproteobacteria; order Burkholderiales; family Burkholderiaceae_C; genus Allorhodoferax. The sequence continues at coordinate 29,626 of JAUSNJ010000179.1, forward strand.
AGCTTGGTCCGGTGGGGTTTTCTGCCCGGCAATCAAGTAAGATTCGCCGACTTCCGCTTCCCCTCCACGTTTATCCGTTTTTCCCGGTCCCCCTTTTTCATGTCTGTTTCTTCCGCAGGTCAACACGCTGGGCAGGTACCTGCGTCATTCGAAATCAAGAGCGCGCAATTGCCGCTGGTGGCATTGCTGCTGAAAACCCATGACATGACGGTGGTGGCGGCAGACATACAGGGAAAGTTCGGTCCCGAAGGCGAAAGTCCGGATTTTTTTGAACACGATGCGCTGGTGATTGATTTTTCGCACCTGGATGCGCAAACGCCGGTCTTTGACCTGGTTCCCTTGCTCAAAGTGTTACGCACCTGCAGTCTGGTGCCGGTCGCGGTTCGGGGTGCCAGCCCGCATGCCATGGCAGCCGCGCTGGCGGTGGGTTTGGTGGAAGCCCCGCTGGACCTGCACCGCCCACGGCCGGTTGCCGAAGTGTCCGAGTCTGCCGTCGTACCCGAGACGGTGCGTGAGGTGATTCACGAAGTGGTACGCGAAGTGCAGGGCCCCGGGACCATGGTGGTGGACAAGCCGTTGCGATCAGGCCAAAAGATCTATGCCCGGGGTTGTGATCTGGTGGTGCTGGCCATGGTCAACCAGGGTGCCGAGGTGGTGGCGGATGGCAACATCCACGTTTATGCCCCTTTGCGTGGCAAGGCCATGGCCGGTGCGCGGGGCAACACCCAGGCGCGCATTTTTTCGCTGTGCCTGGAACCCGAGCTGGTGTCCATCGCCGGCGTCTACCGCACCAGTGAACATGCGCTGGCGCCCGAGGTGCAAGGCAAGGCTGCCCAGGTGCGCCTGAGCGATGACGGCCAGGAAAAACTGATTTTTGAAGCATTGAACAGTTGAGAAAGATATTCAAGTTATGGCAAAAGTAATTGTGATTACGTCGGGCAAGGGTGGTGTGGGCAAGACCACCACCAGTGCCAGTTTTGCAACCGGTCTGGCCCTGCGCGGGCACAAGACTGCGGTGATCGACTTCGACGTGGGTTTGCGCAACCTCGATCTGATCATGGGCTGCGAACGCCGTGTGGTGTACGACCTGATCAACGTCATCCACGGCGAAGCCAACCTGCACCAGGCGCTGATCAAGGACAAGCAGTGCGACAACCTGTTTGTGCTGGCTGCCAGCCAGACACGCGACAAGGAAGCGCTGACCAAGGACGGCGTGGAGAAGGTCTTGAACGACCTGTCC
>JAUSNJ010000182.1 GCA_030645355.1 Rhodoferax sp.
TGTCTTTCGCGCAAGTTGGCCCGGGTCGCCAAAGGGCGGCGGACTCGAGTTCGCACTGCAAATATTTGCGGGGCTATTGGTTTTTAACTTGTTCGCTGAAATTGCAACCAAAGCCCCAATTCTCATCGTAGAGCAACCTAATCTGGTCAAGAAAGTAATTTTCCCAGTCGAGCTTTTGACCTGGGTTTCGGTGTTGGCGGGCGTTTTCCACTTGCTGATCAGTGTGGGAACGTTATTGCTCGTACTGATGATTTTTCGCGGCGGGGTGCCGGTAACTGCAATAGCGCTGCCACTGGTTTTGCTGCCGTTTTTACCATTCTTGTTGGGGTTGGGTTGGTTTCTATCTGCGATGGGCGTTTACGTGCGCGATGTCGGACCCATGATGACCATGGTGGTCGGGTTGACAATGTTCATGTCCCCTGTTTTTTACGCAGTAGCCGCTTTGGACGTAGGGTGGCAGTTCTGGATGAATCTGAATCCGCTGACTCTGATCATCGAACAGGTACGTGCCGTTTTGTTACTGGGGCAGTGGCCGGATTGGCGGGCACTTGGTTTGTATTGCATATTGGCTGGGGCGTTCGCCGCAGGAGGCGCAACATTTTTTCAGCTTACGCGCAAAGGCTTTTCAGATGTCCTCTAGCCTTGCAATCCAAGCACAGCATCTGGGCAAAGCGTTTCAGCTTTACGACCAGCCGATTGATCGACTCAAGCAAATGCTGATGCGTGGAAGAAAGCGGTACTACAAAGAGTTTGCCGCACTGCATGATGTCAGTTTCGAATTGCGCAAAGGCGAAGTGTTGGGCTTGGTGGGTCGCAATGGTGCAGGCAAGTCAACTCTTCTGCAATTGATTTGTGGCACCCTGACGCCATCGGGAGGTCAAGTGAGCGTGCATGGGCGCGTGGCCGCATTGCTCGAATTGGGCGCCGGGTTCAATCCGGACTTCACCGGTCAGGAAAATATTTACCTCAATGCTTCCATTCTGGGCCTTAGCAAAGCTGAAATCGACGCGCGTTACGATGCCATCGTTGAGTTTTCGGGTATCGCTGACTTCATCAATCAGCCGGTCAAGACCTATTCGAGCGGAATGTATGTCCGCCTTGCATTTTCCATTGCAACCAGTGTGGATCCCGACATCCTGGTGATCGACGAAGCGTTGTCCGTGGGTGATGGTGCCTTCGCACGCAAATCATTCGATCGCATCATGCGGCTAAAGGAAAAAGGCGCAACTATCCTCTTTTGTTCACACTCGGTGTACCAAATAGAGGCTTTGTGTACCCGTGCTTTGTGGCTTGACAAGGGGGTGGTGCAGTTGTTGGGAGATCCGGCCACCGTGGTTGCTGGGTACCAAGCATTTCTTGACCGTGATGCAGTGTCCCAAAGCACAGACCAAGAGACGGCCACCGTTGTTTCTCCCACCGGACATGCCCGCATATTGGGCGTTCAGACCCAGAGCGACGCAACGGTCGGGAAGATCCTGTATTTGCAAAGTCTGAAACAGACGCTGGCCGTGACCGTCGGATTCGCTTCCGACACTGCACTGCCACCACCTGTCGTTGCGGTCACTATTCATGCACCAGACGGGCGAACAATAGCCAGCAGCAGCACACAGGCGGACCATTTAGAGCTTATGCGCGACGCCACAGGTCGCGGCACGGCCACTTTAGAATTTCCGAAAATCCCTTTGCTAAAAGGCGAGTATTACGTTGGAGCGTATTTGTTGAGCGAGAACGGCATTCACGTGTATGACGCCGCTGCAAATGTCGCGACTCTGCATTTCAGTCAGGAGAGTTTGGAGCAAGGAGTGGTCTCATTGCCCCACCAGTGGAGCAGTGTCGGGGGAGCGGTTTCGCCCGCGGAGCGTCTGGGCCAAGACGCACGCTGATGCCACCACGGAAACGTGCACCGGCTATGCCACTAAGTCCATGCCCGTGATTACCCCCAACATTTTGATGGTCACCCGGGAAATGTCTGGTGATCGTCGATATGGGTTGGGACGCAGTCTGATGCCGGTAGTTGACACTTTGGGCGGCCTTGGCTGGCGCGTGCGGTATCTGTGCCAGGAAGACCTTCCTGCGTCTGCGAAACCCAATCGTCAACGATGGCTAAACAGTCTCAATCGATTGCCTTGGATCAGAACGAAGGTGCACCTACAGCACCTTGTGGCTGCGTTGACAGAGCGATTGCAAATGGGCTGGTACGCCGCGGAAATCGCGCGCAAAGAAGGGTTTGCAACTGTACATTTACACGATCCATGGTTGGGGTTGGGGTTTTGGTTTGGTGCCAGGGTGCTGCGATTGAGCGGTATTCGATGGGGTATTACAGAACACGGTTTTGGCTGCTATAGCCGGGCAACCCACGAAGATGGACTTACACAAGGGCCGCTTGTCCAGAGATGGTTGCGTCGTCTGGAAGCTGCCACGCTGGGCGCCGCAAATTGGGTCGTAGCGCCGACGCAATTGGCAGTGGACCAATTGGCTCGCGATCTCGCTTTGCCGTTCAATCCTGCGCACTGGCATGTAGTTCCACACGCGGTACCCTACGTGGTCCCGATGGATCAGGCACTTGCACGTACCCAAGTGGGTTGGGATTTGAATGGGTTCCACGTAATCGGTGTTGGACGCTTGGTGCCACTGAAACGGTTCGACATATTGGTGGGAGCTTGTGCCAGCCTGGCAGCTCGGTACCCCAGCTTGCATTTGCATTTGCTGGGCGATGGTGATCGCTCCAATTTTCAGCAGCAGGCGGATGCGGCCGGCTTTGGGGATCGCCTGCACTTTGCCTTGGTTGAAGATGTCCAGCCTTATCTTGCGGCCGCGGATGTCTATGCGAGTACGTCCGTCACCGAGTCGTTTGGATTGGCAAATTTTGAGGCAATGGCCGCGGGGTTGTCATGCATCTGCACAGCTGTCGGCGGCGTGCCGGAAGTTATGGGGAGTGGTGCTTGGTTAATCCCGGTCAATCAGGATGTATTGGCAAATGCCATTGAAGCGTTGATTTGCAGTCCGGAGCAGCGACAGACACTATCGGCGCGTGCGCGCGTTCAGGCGCAGCTTGCCCCCAACTTGGTATCGGTCACGGAACAATATGTTCAGCTATATCGTCAATAAGCGGGTTCGGCAGGCGTTGAGTGTGCTCGAGCAATGCCCGTTGCCACAGCCACTCGATCTGACTTTGGCGCGAAAGGTTCTGGTTTTCTCCCCACACCCCGATGACGAGACTCTTGGTTGCGGTGGCACCTTGGCACGTTTGGCGCGATTGTGTCCGGTCAAGGTCGTGTTGGTCACCGATGGCAGTGGAGCGGGCGGATTGCCAGCAGGGGCGGGGGCTGTGCGGCAAGCTGAGTTCGTGAAGGCACTGGCGGTGCTGGGGATAAACGACAGCATTCAACTCAGCCAGCCTGATGGATCCTTTGAGGGCAGTTCGGCGTTAGCTGACGTGGTCAGGAAGTTGCTGGACGACTATCAGCCGGACTGGATTTTCCTGCCGTCACCATTGGACTATCACCGCGACCACGTGCGTATCGCGGCCTTCTTGGAGCCGCTGTGCCGTGGTGCTACCAGTGTCGAGCAATTGTTGTTTTATGAAATTTGGGCGCCAGTTCCGGCAACACACGTTGTGGATATCACGGATCACGCAAGTCTCAAGCAAGCAGCATTGGCTGAGCATGCTACAGCAATGGCTTGCGGTGACTATCAGCGTGCCGTCGACGGACTCAATCGCTACCGGGGTCTCTATTTGGGGCAGAACCGTTTGGCCGAGGCGTTCTGGGTAGAGCCGGCCAGCAGGGACGTACTGTTTCGGGTGGTGCAGAGTTTTGCCTTGAAGTTGCTGTCGTTTGTCGGGCGCCCGTGACAGACGGGTCGGCACGGACCTGGCAGGGCTACGCACCCCTATTCCATAATTCGCCTGGCGGTTTCCTTGAAACTGCTCCATTCAACTGCCGAGAAAACAAGTCATGCCCTTCAGTCAGAGTTCCCAGATTAGTGCCATCGTCCAGTTCGGCGAGGAGTTGAAGCCAGCTTCCATCTTGGATGTCGGAGTCGGCATGGGGCAATATGGCTTCCTGTTTCGGACTAATCTTGAAAACGTGGGGCTGTTCGATATTGATGGTGCAAATGCGACGTGGCGTCCCAAGGAACGCTGGGGTGTGAAAATCGACGGCATCGAAGGGTGCAAGGACTACATCACGCCTGTTCATGAATTTGCCTACAACACGGTGACGATTGGCGATGCGTTGGAGTGCCTTGCCAAGATCCCGGATCGGTCTTATGAGTTGGTGATTGCTATCGATATCCTGGAGCACTTCTGGAAGGAAGATGGATGGCGCCTATTGAGCGAGCTGGCAAGAGTTTGTTCGCGTGCAGCATTGGTCAGCACGCCGAAGGTTTTCCATGCACAGGAGTTTGAAGCCAACCCGCTGGAAACGCATCGTTCGGTGTGGTCGGCAGAGGATTTGGCGGAGGCTGGGTACGGCGAAATTTTGGAAAATGGTGATAGCTGGGTGGCGACTCTCACGCGGTAGTGCTTGAAACCTGCGTCTTTCAGCCGCAGCGCGTAAAGGGATTCCAGCTCAACTGGTGAAGAATGTTCCAAACGCTGACCTTTCGGTTGGCCTGAATTGATGCGCGTTTTCTCCAGAAGAGTGGGATGCCCACAATGGCGTCTCGTTTGGCGCGCATGGCCACTGCACCCTGTCCGCGCAATACGAGCCAAACCAACGTTGCGAGGTTGAGTAGGACATGCAATGGCAAGAGGGTCCAGAACAGGACGCCGGGCATATTCTTCACGAATACCCAGACGAGATTGCGATGACCGTGGTAAATCTGAAAATCACTGTGCTTCCCGACAAAGGCGGAACCCAGGTGCCTGATATGTGCGGTGGGAACATACATGGCACGATACCCTGCAAGGCGCAGTCGAAAACCAAGATCAACATCCTCCACGTAGAGAAAGAAATCTTCATCCAGGGGGCCAATCTCCCGCAGCGCCGAAGTGCGATACAGCGCGGCGGCTGCACAGGGCGCAAATATTTCCTTCTCCTGGTCATGGATTGGAGAATCGGGGCAACCATGCGCGCTGCGCCACGGCAGCCCGCTGACGTGGTAGATGTCTCCCACTCCATCAAGCTGCTGCTGGTCAGAGTCACTGAACATGCGCGACCCAAAAGCGGCATATTCAGGGTGATGCATTCCGCTCGCGACGAGGTTCTTCAGCCAGTCCTCAGTGGGAAATGCGTCAGGATTCAACAATGCAACCCAGGGGCCAAGCATGCACTCCTGCATCGCATGGTTCACTCCCCCTGCAAAGCCTAAATTCCTATCCAACTGAAGCACGATCACTTTGGGGTAATCCTTGCGAATCGACGTCACCGAGTCGTCGACGCTGTTGTTGTCCACAACGACAGTCACAAAGTCCTGAAAGCATTGCCTTTCCAACGCAGCCAAGCACTGGCAGATCATCTCACCGCCGTTGTAGTTGACGATAACAACTGTCACCAAGGGGGGGGTAACAAGTGATGTTTCTTGGGTGGTCATTGAAATGGCCTGACCATATGGAATCGATACCCCGCAGCCATTTCTGTGATTGACTCTGGGGGCAGGTCGATCAAATTCTTGTTCTGTGTCAGGTGCTTATAGAAGGTGTCCACGCTCATATTCTTGAGTCTTGCCGCCTCAGAAGGAGATACAGTTTCAAAAATCCTTCTGAACATCCACTCCAGTGTGAACTCTGGTCGCTGGTGGGCCTCTGCTGCTACATATTCGAGATCCAGGCCTGCCCTGCCCGCCACCTGCTTCAGGCCGAACGGCGTAAAGTTGAAGTAGTGGTGCGGGAGTAGGTGAAGGGGTTGTAAGAACGGCGCGTCGCCAAGAATTTTTCCTCCCGGCTTGAGCAGGCGATGGCCTTCTTGGAGCATCGCGATCGGGTCCGGCACGTGTTCTAAAACGCTATCCAGAATGATCACATCGAATGTTTCGCCATCGAATGGAAGGTGGGCTTCGCCGGGCACCGTAATAAGGGTCGCAGTGGGGGTCAAATAGATATCCTGTGTGACCAAGTTGTCAAACACCCTGTCGCGGATGCCGCAGCCGATGTCGAGCGCAATGACTCCGGGCTGGTGGAGTGCTTCCAGTGCGTCGGGGTGGTAATTGCCTATCCGCGTATTGTCAAAGGGCAAAGGGGCCTCTGTCGCACAAATCACGCCATTGCCTAGGCCGGGAGAGTGGCCGGCCTTTTCGCTGCCGGCTTTCGATGGAGGTTCGCGAAACAGACTTTGCGTCAAAGCTACGGCCTTGGGTGTGGCAAAGGGCAGAGGCATTAGATTGTTTGATGGCAGGCCGACTCTCAGGGTGGCTATCGCGGCACCTTTGTGCAAGAGGGTCGCTGTCACGGACCGTGTTGTTTCGCCGGTTTGAAAGATCACATGTAGTGTGAACCCAAATGCAAGCGCAGATCCCACACCGAGAGCTTTGCATACGTCCGGACGATCCGTGAACAAGCAGTTGGCTTGGCCAACGGTTGTCTCTACCTCAATGGCATCTCTCTCCAGGTCCGCAATCCATCCCTCCACGCAAACCCAGTTTGAAGCGCGCAGTTGTGCCCGATCAATGTGCAGTCTGACTTGTAAGGCCGACTGGATCTCAATTTTTTCCCTGGTAATTTCAATCATCAGGACAGTTCGAGAATGCTTTCATTGAACAACTACTTGGGCACCCGCAGGGTCGCGTTGCCAGATTCTGTTGGCGATATCCAGGTTGAAGACAACCGGCTGCTTCACTTCCCATTGCGTGCTTTGAATTGTCAAGTTTGGGTTGTAATAGGGGTCGCACTGATCAAGCGCTTTGCGCCACTTCTTGACGAAGTAAACAGAATCTTCCGGATGCGGATCTACGCGGCTTTTGCCCCGGGTGTAAGACTCGTGGTGAACCAGAACCGCGCGAGCGCAATACACAATGCGGTAACCCGCTTCGCGGGTCTTCAGGCACAAATCCACATCGCCAAAACCCACAGACAGGTTCTCTTCATACCCTCCGACTTTCTCGAAAACATCCCGACGCATCAAGGCGCAAGCCGCGGTGACGGCAGACATCTCGTGGTTGGCGATCAACGTTCCGTGGTAGCCCGGATGCAAACTGCCGTCTGGTCGGACATCATCCATGAACTTCCCATAGTGCTCGGCAACTCCGTACATGCCTACACAAACGCCCGCGTGTTGGATCATTTTGCGGTCTGGGTACAGCAGCTTTGCGCCAACAATGCCAACATCCGGCATTTGACCCAATTCCATCATTCTTTCCAGCCAATCCGCATCCATCGCTTCGATATCGTTATTGCAGAACAGGTAGTGTGAAAATTGGCCTCGCATGTGGGCAATCGCCCAATTGTTAATGGCGGAAAAGTTAAAGACACCCTCATACCGCAGCACCTGATGGTGCGACTTCAACTGTTCAAAATAGGCCACCGATGCCGGGTCGTCCGATGCGTGGTCAACAACGATAATCTCGTAGGGAACCCGCTTGACGGTTCGGACAATACTCTCCACACACTGGCGAACCAGTTCACCGTGATTCTTGGTGGGAATGATGATTGCAACCCTCTGTCCGGCTTGAAGCGCGTACCGTACGTCAAAATAGTTGAATTGCAAACCGTTGTGTACTTCTCCCGATTCACCGCAGCGCGCAAGATGGCGGCCTAACACCTCGCGCGAGGTGTCCATGACTGTTTTCTTGCGCAAATGGCCTGAGGACAACTTGCGCTGACGCCATAGGTAGAGGATTTCCGGGATGTGAACAATCTTTCGCGCGTTTTCAGCCACGCGCAAAACCAGGTCGTAGTCTTGAGAAATGGACAGGGTCGTGTCCAACCCGCCAATTTTTCTGAGCAACTCTGTTCTGAATGCAACCAGATGCACAATATAGGGACACGCCCGCAGGTATTCCAATGAAAACGCAGGCCGGTGGGTGTGGTTGATTACCTCTTCACCGTCCTCCGAGAGGGTGGCCTCATCCGAGTAGATCATGTCTGGATCGGAATTCTGAATAGCCTCAGCGACTCTGAACAACGCTTGTGGTTCCAAGACATCGTCGTGGTCGAGGAGAACAACGAACGAGCCTCTTGCCATCGCCAGCGCATGGTTGGTCGCCGCAGCCACGCCGGCATTTTTCTCCAGAACCAACAATCGCACACGGGGGTTGTTCGCAGCTGTTTCCTCCAGAATACGGCGAACGTGCAAAAGTGGGGATGCGTCATCCACTACGCACAGCTCCCAGTTTGGGTATAGCTGGTCCGCAACGGATTCAAGCGTGCGACGCAATACGTTCTCTGGTGTGTTGAATGTTGGCATTAACACCGAAATCAATGGCGGGTTTGCCATGCCCTGGATATGGGTCTGAATTTGGACTGCTACCTCGGGCGAAAAGGATTTCTTGTATTGATTGATCCATACGTCGTTGTAAGTCACTTCGTAGGGGAGTTGTTTCAGAATAGCTTTGACACTGTCCGTCCCGCCTTTTTGCCATGCGTATTTCAAACGCAATGCTGTTGCAGGTATTTTCCCCGGGTCTTGCGCCAGCGGGCTCAGGTAAAACATCACGCGCCGTGCCCGCAAGGCCAAGGCGGTTGCCGCAGCCCTGACACTGCGCAGAGGCGCAGTCAATCGCCAGCTGGTCGATGCAAAAATGGTCTGGATCAATGTGCCAAGCTCATGCAGCTGGGCCTCTCGTTCTGCTATTTTTTGCTGCAGTTCAATATTCTGCTTTTCCAATTCCGCCGAAGCCATCTCCAGCTCTGCAAATCGAAGATTGCTTTCCAAGAGGTTCTGATCCAGACTGGAACACAGCCGTACCGAAGTTTCCAGCTTTGCTTCCAATTTCGTAATTTTTGGGTCTTCAATATGTGAGGCAAATGTCAGGAGTCTATTGATTTCGGTACCCGTCCAAACATGCCGCCATTTGTCAAAAATCCTGTCGCGCGCTGTCTGCACTGCATCTTCTCCCACAGATGGTCCAGCACCAGAACCTCCATTGCTCCGGTAACCGGCGCTCACGCGATCGACATGCAAAAATGGGCCAAGGCGGGCCGCTTGCAGCCAAAAATCCCAATCCTCGTAGATGGTCAGGGACTCATCGAATCTGCAGCCGCATTGCGCAAGATCTTTCTGAAACAGAACGGCGTGAATGGGAATGAAGTTCCCATGGAGCAGCTTGATGGGATCGAATGCTTCATTGATGATGGAAAATTCGGCGGATTCACGCGCCGCGGTGAACCTGACGCCGGCATAGGCGACGCGCGTACCCTTGTGTTCTTCCAACGCACCAACCAGTCTTTCAATGTGATCAGGGTCGAGCCAATCATCGTCATCCAGGAACAATGCGTATTTGCCCCGTGCGCTGTCCAGCCCCAGATTGGCGGCGCTGCTGCGGTGTAGCGGTGAATCCGAACGCACCGTGCGCAAAGGGAACTCCCCACAGCGTTCGCCGTACCGGCGATGGCCATCTCCGAGCGCATTGACAAGAACGACTTCTATGTTCGTGTATGTCTGGCTGGCTATGGAATTCAGCGCTTCTTGCAGCGTGCTTCGATCCATGCTGCGCGTAATAACGCTGACCAGACTCGTTGGGGTGTTGTCCAAAATATTCCTTACCGTAAAACCCGAAAATCCGCGGCAGCGCTAAGGGCGAGAGTGTAGCGGCAGACCCTTGGGCGGCAGTTGTCGACCCGGCCTATGCTAGTATTCCCCCTATTTTTCCTTACGGAAAGCCATAGAGTTGAGCATGCGTCTGGGAGAAATTTTAATTGAGCGCGGAAAGCTCGATATCGCCAACCTTGAGCGTGCATTGCGCGTGCAGGAGACCGACAAACGGGAACGTATCGGGGCCGTATTGACGCGCACCGGCATGACCGCCGAGCGCGACGTCATCGAAGCGCTGTCCAGTCAGCTGAATCTACCAATTGTTGCGGCGTCCGAATATCCAGAACTCTCTGTTCTCGAAGAGCGAATCGCTGTGCGGTTCATCAGGGAATCCAGATCGCTGCCGTTGCATGAAGACGACGGCCAATTGGTACTGGCGATGGTTGACCCGCTGGATGACTATGTCCTCAACGCCTATCAGTTGGTGACACAACGCCAAATCGTTGTGCGCCTGGCAGTTCCGTCTGAAATGGATGCCGCTTTTGAACGCTTGTATGGCTCGGGCAAAACGTCCATGGATCAGATCGTCGGAGAAGCGCAGACGCGCGACGATGACAGTGACAGCGAAGATTTGCAGCAGCTCAAGGAACTGGCCTCGGAGGCGCCCATCATCCGCCTGGTCAGTCTCATCATCAGCCATGCACTGGAAGCGCGGGCATCTGACATCCATATCGAGCCGTTCGAGAACCGATTGATCGTGCGCTACCGCGTAGACGGCGTCATGCACGAGGTGGAGTCTCCACCGCGCAGGTTTTCAGCGGCGGTGATTTCACGCATCAAGATCATGGCCAGCCTCGACATTGCCGAGCGACGCCTTCCTCAAGACGGACGCATCAAGCTACGCATCCAGGGCAAAGAGATTGATTTGCGCGTATCCACTGTGCCCATCATGCATGGTGAAAGTGTCGTCATGCGGATTCTGGACAAGAGCGGCACGGCGCTCGACTTCGCCACATTGGGTTTTGATCCGGCGGTCCTGAAGCGCTTCGAGCAGGTGCTGATGCAGCCACACGGCATCGTGCTGGTCACCGGTCCTACAGGGTCCGGCAAAACCACCACGCTGTATACCGCACTGGACAAAATCAACAATCCTGACATCAAGATTCTTACGGTAGAAGACCCGGTGGAATACCAGATGGAGGGCATCAACCAGATTCAGGTCAAGCCCCAAATCGGGCTCACCTTTGCGAATGCGCTGCGATCCATCGTGCGCCAGGACCCCGACGTCATCATGATCGGTGAGATCCGTGATCTGGAAACCGCGCAAATCGCCGTCCAGTCTGCTCTGACCGGGCACATGGTGCTCTCTACATTGCACACCAATGATGCGGCCAGCACCATCAACCGTTTACTTGACATGGGTGTGGACGACTATTTGCTCACCTCCACGGTCAACGGCATCCTGGCGCAGCGCCTGGTGCGCACGTTGTGCACCCACTGCCGCGAGGCACACCCCGCACTGCCCGAGGTGGTTGAAGAAATGCAGCTCCAGCGGTACACCAACGCCCATCCGGTCATGTTGTACCGTGCCGTGGGGTGTGCCGAATGTGGCAATACTGGTTACTCGGGGCGCGTGAGCATAGTCGAGTTGTTGGTGATGTCGGACACCATTCGCAGCATGGTCATGCGCCATGTCACATCAGGCGAGGTCCGCCAGCAAGCCATTTCAGACGGCATGCAGACCATGTATGAAAACGGCCTCTCCAAGGCGGTGGCGGGCATCACCACCATTGAAGAAGTCCTGCGCGTCACGCGCGAGGAGTAGCCTTGCCCCTGTATCGCTACAAGGCGGTCACGCCTACCGGAGAAATGCAGGAAGGCGACCTGGAAGGCCCTGCGCAGGCCGCCGTAGTCGACCGTCTCCAGAGCATGGGCCTGATTGCGATATTGGTCGAAGAGACCTCAACCCGGGTTGCGACCAGGGCCGGGCTGGGCGCGTTTGGCAAGAGCGGCGTCTCGCAGGAAGACGTTGCCGTGTTTACCCAAGAGATTGCCACGCTGCTCAAGGCCGGTTTGCCGCTGGACCGCTGCCTGGAGATTCTGATCGGCTTGTCTGCCAATGAGCCCGTGCGCCAGCTCATGACACAGATGCGCGAAGAGGTCCGTGGCGGTGCGGCTTTGTCAAAGGCAATGGAAGTGCACCCGCAAGTTTTCAACCGTTTCTACCTCAACATGATCCGTGCGGGTGAAGCGGGTGGGGCGCTCGAAGTCGTATTGCAGCGCCTGAATGAGTTCATGGAGCGTTCTCGGGATCTGCGCGACACCGTCAAGTCGGCACTCATCTACCCTGCCATTTTGGTGGGAGTCGCCGTGCTGTCGGTCGTTGTCTTGTTGATGTGGGTGGTTCCCCAGTTCTCTCAAATGTTTGAAGAGTCTGGCAAGGCCCTGCCTTTACCTACCCAGATTGTTATCGCTGCGGGCGACTTCTTCCGCAACTATTGGTGGGCCATGGCTGCCGCCATTTTCGGGCTGTATGCCTGGTTTACCCGGCAGATGCAGGAGCCGGCCAGTCGTTACCGTTGGGACAAACGCTTGCTTGGCCTGCCCCTGGTAGGTGACCTGGTGGGTAAATTGGAGGTTGCACGGTTTTCTCGCACACTGGGCACGCTGCTCGGCAATGGTGTGACCCTGCTCACGGCGCTATCCATCGTCAAGGAAACCCTGAACAACACTGTCATGTCCGAAGGTTTGAGTGCGGTCGCCACCCAGCTCAAGGAAGGTAAAGGCCTGGGTAAACCTCTTATGGAGACCGGGCTATTTCCCAAGCTGGCGGTACACTTGGTGCAAGTTGGCGAAGAAACCGGCAAGTTGCAGGAGATGTTGATTCGTGTCGCCGACATATATGACCGCGAAGTCCACACCACCGTTAAGCGCATGCTGTCGCTGATGGAGCCCGTCCTTATTTTGGGGCTGGGCCTGGTGATTGGCGGCATCATCATGTCTATCCTGGTGGCGATCTTGAGTGTCAACGACTTGGCACTGTAATTTCGCCCGGCATATTGATTTTGGAGAAAAAACAGATGAAGAGTAAGCAATCAGGCCGGCGCCCTCGGGGTTTTACCCTGATCGAACTGCTGGTGGTTCTGGTCATTTTGGGTCTGCTGGCAAGCGTCGCAGGTCCCAAGGTCATTGGTTATTTGGGTGGTGCCAAGTCGGACACCGCCCGACTGCAGACCGAAGAATTCGGAGCCAGTCTCGACTTGTTCAAGCTGGAGACGGGGCGCTACCCCACAACACAAGAAGGTTTGCAAGCCCTGGTGCAAGCGCCTCCAGGGCTGGCCGGCTGGAATGGCCCGTACCTCAAGAAAAGAACGGTTCCCAAAGACCCTTGGGGCAACGATTACCGCTATGTTTCCCCCGGCCAGCACGGCAGCTACGACATCAGTTCTCTGGGTGCCGACAACAAAGAAGGTGGCGACGGCGAGAACAAGGATATCAACGGTTGGGAAGACAGCAAAAAATAAGCCCGGCCAGACAGGCTGGGTTTACTCTCATCGAATTGCTGGTGGTGCTGGTCATCATGGCGATGGCCTACACCCTGGCATCTCCGATGATCTCCTCTGGGGTTTCCGGTACCGAGCTCAAGGCCTCGGCACGACAGTTGGCCGCCGGTTTGCGCAGGGCGCGCAGTGAAGCAGTTGCCAGCAGGCATGAGACCGTCATGACCGTGGATGTTGACGGCCGTCAATTCCAGCTCAGCGGTGACCCGCGTGTCTACCGATTGCCCAAGAGTGTTGCGGTCCAGCTCTTTACGGCCCAATCCGAGCTGGTCAATGGCAGCGCAGGTGCGATTCGCTTCTTTCCCGATGGAGGCTCCACCGGCGGGAGAATCACCGTCACCTCGCTTCAGCGCAAATACGATGTGGACATCAACTGGTTGACCGGCCAGGTTGCCATCCTCGATTGACCATGCGCAAGAACTGCGAGGGCATGACCCTGATCGAAGTGCTGGTGGCATTTATCGTGCTGTCGGTAACGATGGCGGTCATCATGCAGATTTTTTCTGGTGGCATGCGCAATGCCCGGCTGGCCGAAAGCTATAGTCGCGCTGTCTTTCTGGCCGAATCCAAAATGGCGGCTGTGGGTTTGGAGCGTCCTCTCATGCCGGGTGAAGACAGTGGGCAAGTGGGTGGCGAAATGCAGTGGCGCGTATCGATCACGCCAGCCGAAGACGATGCATCCACCAATGCGCAGTTGATGCCCATACGTCTCTATCAGGTTCGGGTTAGGGCTAGTTGGGGCGACGATGGCCGTGAACGCCAGGTCGAACTCACCTCGCTGCGTCTGGGGCCCCGGTAATGCGTGGCCAACGCCGCCCCGAGCACCTGATCCAAAAGGGTTTTACCCTGCTGGAGTTGCTCATATCCATCACCCTCTTGGGCATGATTCTGGTACTGTTGTTTGGTGGCTTGCGGCTGGGCGTGCGCAGCTGGGACGCGGTGCAGCAACAGGTCGACAACCTGAACACTGTGCGGTCGGTCGAGAGCTTTTTGCGTCGCGAAATGACGCTTGCCCAACCGTATCGCTGGAAGACCGGCACGGGGCAGCGCCTGGCGTTTCAGGGAGAGCGCAGCAAGGTCAATTTCGTCGCCCAGCTACCAGCGCGCATCGGTGGTGGCGGGCTGTATGCCATCGCGCTGGAAATCGAGCACAACGGGAATGGCAAGCGTCTGGTCTGGCGGCATTTGCCACTCAATCCTCTAGTGCAAGACTTTACTGCCGTGTCCCAGGCTCCAGAAATCATCCTGGCCGGGGCTGAGCTGAGTGCCGTCGACGATATCTGGCTGTCCTACTTTGGTCGAGCAACTGACAATGCAGCGCCGGTCTGGATGGACCGGTGGGAGTCAGACACGCGTCTGCCCATGCTGATCAGAATTCAGGTCCGGTTCGCCAACGGTTCGGATTGGCCGGATTTTGTGGTTGCGCCTTTGCTGGCGTCGGAGGGTGCGCGATGAAGCGGCACCAGAGCGGTGTTGCACTGGTGCTGGTGTTGTGGGTCATTACCCTGCTGTCCGTCATCGCCGGCAACTTCGCCTTCAGCATGCGCGGTGAGGCAAAAATTGCCCGCAACCTGATTTCCACGGCCCAAGCCCAGGCGCTGGCCGACGCTGGCGTACAAAAAGCCTGGTTTGAGCTATCGAAGCCGCCGACCGACTTGCAGCGCTGGCAAGCCAATGGCGTTCCACATAGATTCACCATGGGCGATGCCGTTTTGACTGTAAATGTACAGGATGAGACTGGTAAAATCGACCTTAACACGGCATCTGACGCGTTGCTCCAGGGGCTGTTCAAGTCCGTTGGACTGAGTGAAGAGGCCAGCGTCGCCCTGGTGGACGCAGTCGTGGATTGGCGCGACGCTGACAGGCTGAGACGACTCCACGGCGCGGAGGAAGGCGATTACCGGTCGGCCGGAAAGAGTTACATCCCCACCAATAGCCCCTTTGAAACCATCGACGAGTTGCAGCGGGTTTTGGGCATGTCTGCGGACTTGTACCGTAAACTCGCCCCGGCGCTGACGGTCCACTCCAAACAGGCCGGTGTGACTACAGCGGTGGCTCCGCGGGCGGTCTTGCTGGCCATTCCGGGTGTCAATCCGGCCATGGTGGAGCAATACTTGGCGCAGCGTCAGAGCCTGCTTGCCGCGGGCCAGAGAGCGTTGCCTTTTGCCGGAGCGGGTTCCTTTGGGGTTGGCGCTACGGGGCTGTCGACCTATACAGCACGTTGCGAAGTGAAAATGACCGACGGAACGGTGTTCGTCCGCCAAGCGGTCGCCCGACTGGCGCAGGATCCCAAGCGCCCAATGACGGTGCTGGCGTGGGGTGAAGGGGAATCCGAACAATTGACGGAAAATTGATGAACACATCGACGGAAAACTTCAAAGAAACGCTGGCCAGGCTGAAGCAACAACTGGTTGCCAGCCGTTTCCTGCGCTGGTGGCTTGGCGAGTTGGCCAGCATGGCTCCTGCATGGGTGCGGCCCACCAGCGCCGATGCCAAGAGCTTTATTTTGGTTCCGTTAGAGCAAGCAACTGCCCAGTACACCCGTCCAGACAGTGCTGACCAACGGGAGCTGGCGCTCACAATGCCGTCGAGTCGGGTCATGCGCAAGACCCTGACCCTGCCCCTGGCCACTGAAGAGAATCTTCGCCAGGTGCTGGAATTCCAGATGGAGCAGCACACCCCCTTTCCCGCAGCCAAGGTTTATTTTGGCTACTGGGTGACGGGCCGGAATTTTGAACTCGGACAACTCTCGGTCGAGTTCGTCGCGACCCCGCGTGAGGGGGTCGATGCCGCCATCAAGGCTTTGAGTGGCTTGGCCCTCCCGGTGCGGGCGGTGTTTGCAGCCGACATGCTGGCTGCGGGCAACCTGGTCAATCTCTTGCCAGCCGGGCTTGGCAAGGCCCCGTCCGCTTTGCGCCACGGTGCCAATCCGTGGCTGGCTGCGCTGGTTGCGTTGTTGGCACTCACTGCCGTTGCCATGCCATTGGTCATCAAGCGCGAGGCGGTCGTGCAATTGTTGCCGTGGGTGGAAAAAGGCAAAAAAGCCGCTGAAA
The DNA here is from genome assembly GCA_030645355.1 of Rhodoferax sp. Taxonomy (GTDB): domain Bacteria; phylum Pseudomonadota; class Gammaproteobacteria; order Burkholderiales; family Burkholderiaceae_C; genus Allorhodoferax. The sequence continues at coordinate 16,243 of JAUSNJ010000182.1, forward strand.
CGGTGGACACCTTGCGGCGTGAGCTGGTGGCCCGCGTCGACAAGCACAACTACCTGCTGGAAAAACGCCAGTCAGCCCCAACCGTCATCCAGGCACTGGAAGAGCTGACCCGCGTGCTGCCAGACGACACCTGGGTGCAGACCCTCGACATCAAGGGCAAAGAGCTGCAAATCCAAGGCGAAACGGCATCCTCGGTCCGGCTCATTGGCCTGTTTGAGCAATCCAGCATGTTTCGCGAGGCCAGCTTTCGCTCGCCATTGACCAAAGGCCAGTCCAGCGGGACCGAGCGCTACCAGTTGGCTCTGCAGATTCGGCCCATCGCCGCTGTTGCCCCGGTTGCCACCCCCGCTGCCAGTGCCGCAGTTGCGACGCCCGCGTCGGCCCCCGTGCCCGCTGCTTCGGCGGAGAAAAAGCCATGACCAACCTGACCCCCACGCAAAGCAAAGCGGCAGCGCTGGCCCTGTTGGTGCTTGCCATCGCGCTCGCAATCAGTGCCATTGCCCTGCCTTTGTGGCTGCTCAACCAACGCTACGACGTGGCAGTTGACGATGCCTCTACCCGGCTGGAGCGCTATTCCCGCATTGTTGGCATGCGAGATGGCCTGCAGAAAAAGGCTGCCGAGGTAGTCGCTCTGGAGGCCAATCACCATTTCCTCAAAAGCGCAAGCCCGGCGCTGGCCGCTGCCGAATTGCAGGAGCAGGCCACCATCATCCTTGACCAGAATGGCGGCAAACTCAACAGCATCCAGATCCTGCCGCATAAAGACGAAGGCGCGTACCGGCAGGTTTCGGTCAACCTGCAACTGACAGCACCCTTGAGTGCGGTCAAGGCCATGTTGTACGCACTGGAGTCGGCGCGTCCCTACCTGTTTATCGACAACTTCACTATTCGGGCCCCGTTCAATCCTGCGGCGCGCAATGACTCTGCCAACGAGCCGGATTTGATCGTTCAGTTCGACTTGACGGGTTATGCCTTGAAAGGCGCGCCATGAAGGACACCGTGAAAGTCGCAATGCCAAAGGAAAAGGCTCTTGCCATTGTGCTGGCGCTGTCCGCACTGGTGCTCGCTGGTGTGCTGTTTTGGGAGTGGAACCAAGGCCTGGAGTTGCAGCGGCGACTGACCAAGCTGCGCACCATCCCGGTCACGCCGGTACCGGAGCAAAAAATACTGCCCGAGTTCAGTTTGCCCGAGGCCGAAGCCGGTTTTCCTGAGTTGCTGTCGCGCAACCTCTTCGCTGGCAACCGCCGCTCGGTGGCGTCCGCCGGCAAGGGCGGCAAGGGCGCGATGAAAAAAGGCCAATTTGTGCTGGTAGGGGTGTTAATTACCCCAAAGCAACGCTCGGCGCTGTTGCGCGACGTGCAGACCAACAAGACTGAAACCGTCGCGTTGGTTGGTGTCGTGCGCGGAATCACCTTGGGCGAAGTAGAGCCCACGCGCGTCGTGCTGCGCCAGGGGGCAGAAAGCGAAGAACTAATACTCAACGTTCAGGCCGGACCCAAGTTGCCAACGCCAGCGCAAGGTCAACCAGGTGTGCCGCCTGCACCACCGGTTGCCGCAGTGCCGCAGCCGGCAATGCCTGCGCAACCCGCTCCTGCTGCTTCAGCGGCGTCGGCACCCGCACGACCCGCCTCCGGCCCACGGCCGCCAGCGCCGGACGGAACCACTTCTGCCCGACCGGCAGATAGTGTTTCCGCCCCCAAGCCCTCGTCAAATATGCCTCCACCGCTACCAAAAAAATAGCATACCAGTTAAGGAACGCAAATGAACAAACCCGCAAACCATCGCCTGGCAATGGCCCTGGCCCTGATTTACTGCTTGCCAGTTGCCCTTGTGGGCTGTGCCACGCAACCCGCAGCGCAAACGGCTGCAGCCGCACCAATTGCACCGATGCCCATGACGCCCGTCCAAGCCAAGGCGAATGGTGATGCAACGCCGGGCGCAACGGTCGCCAACCCAAAGCAGACGGAGGCCGATAGCGCCACCAAAATAATTCCTGGCACGGGCGTCTTCGTCAAGCCAGCCAGCATTGCCGCCCCACCTGCTGGCCCGCAAGACATCGTGCTGAATTTTGAGGGTGCCGACCTTCGCGAAGTGGTGCGCGTTGTCATGGGCGACATGCTGGGCGAGAACTACACCATCGACCCCAGGGTCAATGGCACGGTCACCATCCACACCAGCCAGGCCATCAACCGCGCGGCGGTCACCCCCATTCTGGAAACCGTCCTGCGCATGAATGGCGCAGCCATGGTCAAGGAAAACGGCTCGTACAAGATTGGCCCGCTCAACAGCGCGATGCGCGGCACCACCACGCCACAGATGGGCGCTTTGCAGTCCGGCTACAGCGTGCAGATCGTGCAGCTGCAATACATAGCCGCCCGCGAGATGTCCAAAATCCTGGAGCCGCTCTTGCCCGAAGGCAGTATTCTGCGGGTCGACGAGACGCGCAACCTGCTGATGCTGGCCGGCGCCGAAAGCGAAATGCGCCACGCGCTGGAGACCGTGGGCGTGTTTGACCTGGACTGGCTGGCCGGCATGTCGGTGGGCCTGTTCACCCTGAAAAGTGTTGATGTCAAAAGCATACTGCCCGAGCTGGAACTGCTGTTTGGCGACAAGTCCAAAAGCCCGTTCGCTGGCATGCTGCGCATCATCCCTATTGAACGCATGAACGCCGTGTTTGTGGTCAGCCCAAGGCCACAGTACCTGGAACAAGCCAAGGTGTGGGTGGAGCGACTGGACCGCAACGGTGGCAAGAGCGGCACGCGCCTGCACGTCTACCCCATGCAGAACGGCAGTGCCGAAAAAGTTGCGGTGCTTCTGAGCCAAGTCCTTGGTGGCAAATCTGCTTCAACGACTGCGGCTGCCACGGTGGCGCCCGGTCTAACTGGCGCCACAGTACAGTCATCCGGCGCTAGCCCAACCACCGGCGCGTTGGGTAGCACAGCCGGGGTGGTCGGCACTGGGGCAACGTTACCAAACGCAGCCTCTGCCGCAGCGCCAAGCGTTGTGGCCTCCGGCACCGGTGAAGCACTGGGTTTGGGAGCAGGCAGCAGCATCAAGATCATTGCAGACCGCGACAACAACGCGCTGCTGATCATGGCCAATGGCGCCGAGTATGAAAAGATAGAAGAGGCTATCAAGAAGCTGGATGTTGTGCCGCGGCAGGTGCTGGTCGAAGTCACTATTGCAGAGGTTCAACTATCGGGCGCCCTGACCTACGGTTTGGAGTGGTTCTTCAACAACGGAAACAATCTCTCTGGCAGACTCGTCAACGCTTATGGCACGGCGGGCACCAGTGCGTTGTCAACCCTGGAACCTTCTGCGACCTTCGGAGCACCGTTGCCCTTCACGGCTGTGTGGAAGACCACTGGAGGCAATATTTCCGCCGTGCTCAGCGCATTGGCCAAAAATACCAAGGTCAATGTGTTGTCGTCGCCGCACGTCATGGTTACGGACAATCAAGTGGCCAAAATCAACGTGGGTCAGAGCGTCCCGATCGAAGGGCAAAGCACGGTGGTTGGCACGAATATTCTCCGCTCTGTGAGCTATGTGGACACTGGCGTCGTGCTATCGGTGCGGCCACACATCAATGCGGGTGGTTTGGTTACGCTGGAAGTCAGCCAGGAAGTGAGTGATGTGCAACCCGGAGCCAATGCCAACGGTCTGAACTCTCCCACTATCAACAAGCGCTCTGCGCAAACTATCGTTGCCGTGCAGTCGGGCGACACCATGGTGCTGGCGGGACTCATCAAAGACAACAAGACCGCAGGTTCGCAGGGCCTGCCACTGCTGTCAGAGATACCTGTGGTGGGTGCCCTGTTTGGCGCGAAATCTGACACAACCGAGCGAAGCGAGCTCATCATCACCATCACCCCACGTGTGGTGAATGACAACCAGCAGGCCCGTGATGTGACGGCCGAATTCCGCAAAAAACTCACCGGCATGCGCAAGCTAAACGGCGATGGGATTGGCACACTCAAGAGCGAAGAAGCGACTGCGGCGCAGGCCGAAGGCGCGAAAGGCAACTAAAATTCGCGATTTGGTGTTGCATTTAGGGAACACAGGCGCAAAAAGCCTCTGAAAACGCTTGGAATCTCTTTGACCTGCCTAGTGAACTTTTGTACATTGGCAGCATGCGTCAGGGAACTGGCCATCCGGCAGAGTAACTAAAAGTTTTTTTGACCGGTTTAGTCAATCCATGTACAATGGATTTCGTTAGTGCAAAAGGTAGTACACTGGGCGCGGTAATTTATATTGCCATCTCGGATGTATGAATTATTTTATTTTGGCCAAAATAGGAAACGTAAACATGAAAAAAACTTTTCAAAAGACTCTGATCGCTGCTGCCGCTGGCGTAGCTCTGATGTCTGCTGTCGGAACCGCTAGCGCTAACTCGCTGTTGTTCCCGTACTTCACTACAGCTACTGGCGCACAGAGCGTTTTGAGCCTGTACACACCCGTTGCTAACGCCACCACCGGCGTGCACTATGTGTACAACTACGGCACCGCTTGCACCCACTTCGATGCATACGGCAAGTTGACCGCAAACGACATCTTGACCCACTCCATCGCTTCTACAACAGCTGGTGGCTTCGGTAAGGCTGTTTCTGGCGATACATCCACTCCCGTGTACTTCCCCCTGTCTGGCCAAACCGGTTTCCTGGTTGTGACCACACGTGACACAGCAAGCAACACTGCCGCTACAGCTCTGCAAGGCGCTATGGCTATCGTTGACCCAAGCTCTGGCTTGGTGGTTTCCTACACTGGTATCGACAATGCGTTGGACACAACCAACGTTGCTAACGAAGGTAACTTCGCTGCTATCACCAACACTAGCTTCGCTTTGGCTTCCTTGCCAACTTCGCTGGTGACCACTTCTTGGTACGGTGTTGTGGTCGGTGACATGAGCACCGCTATCGGCTTGGGCGCTAACTGGGCTGGTGTTTACACTGCTTCCAGCAATGGCAACGTGTACAACAACGACGAAGTCGCTTACTCCGGCACTAAGTCCAAGGCCATCACTTGCGCTGGCGCGATCACCGCTGCTGATTTGATGACGGACGCTCAAATTGCTTCCGTGACTGCTACTGGTAGCCTGATCAAGGTAACTGGTGCTGGTTCCGCTACCGGCACGGGCGCTGTTATGATGAAGATGCAGTCGGTCCAAGCCGCTGTTGGCGCTCCTTTCGCTGGTAAGCAGTTCCTGCACCGCGAAATCGCGACCAACTAATAGTTGTTTCGCAGAATTTGCACCTGGCCGTTTCGGTGGCCAAGTGCAAAATGGAAAGCCCCGCTTGCGGGGCTTTTTTATTGAACTTTCGCAGACACAATCAGTCTGACGTTATTTTCGAGAAAAGACGATGAGCAAGTATTTGGCTGGCTGGGGAATCGTGTTAATGCTGTTGAGTGGGTGTGCCGGATCCGGTCCCTCAAGTCCCTCGCAATCGGCGGACGGCTCGCTCGTACAGATCACCGATATGCGTTCGGGGACAGAGCCAACCAAGGCTGCGCTTGCACAAGTGGGGGACGACATGGCGGTCGTGTATGCCACGAAAGATGGTCGTGTTGCTTTGCAGTTGCGGGGTAAACGCCAGTTGCTTGACGAGACGGCACGTGTCAAGAAGGGTGGCAGCTACTTTCAGTTGCATGCCGATGGCAAACACCTCCAGGCTCTGTGGTGGTCCCACGAAGATGGCAAGAATATATATTCCACCACATCAACCGATGGAGGTGAGAGCTTTGGTCCCGTCGCGATGGCGAACGACGACCATGGTGTATTGCCTCCCTTTACCTTGGTGAAGGGTAGTAGTGGGGTGGCCGGCTTGGCGTACCATGATGAGCGCCTTCCCAACTACCAAGTCTATTTCAATCGTTCGACGGATGCGGGCCGTACGTGGCCTGGTCCGGATCAACGTCAGGATGTGGTGCCACCAAGTGGCCGCTCCAGCCTGGCGTTCGAACCCCAGCTGGTCAAGACAAGCACGCAATGGCTATTGGCTTGGACTGACAGTGTTCCCAACCCAAAAGGGGGGCAAACATTTCGCCTGCTGCTAAGAACCAGCACAGATGAAGGCATAACATGGTCCGAACCCAAAGAGGTTACCTCCGCTCCCCATCAAATTTCCAGTCTGACCATGAAGGCCGTTGGAAATCGAGCCGTTATCGCAGCGGATGAATTGAACACCGGCGTCATTGCATTGGTTACGCAAGATGGTGGCGCGAACTGGCAGCGTATTGGCGAGGTTGCAGTCGGTAGCTCTGGGGTTATCAACAGTGGTATTCGTCTCACGTTGTCCACCCAAGGGGAACGTGCACATTTGGTTTGGACCGAAGAACGTGGCGAAGCCAAGCCAACCATCCAGGTTGCCAGTGTGGACATCGTTGCTGGTCGTTGGCTGGGTAACGCACAGCGGCTGGATACCAAGCAAATTGCCAACACCCGCTCCACGCTGCCCACGGTACTTGCCACGCGCGCGGGTCCGGTCGTTGCGGCTTGGCTGGACTACCGTAACATACGGCCCAACATCTATCTGGCCGTTTCCTACGACCAGGGTGTCAGTTGGTCTAACCCACAAACAATTTCCACACCAGGGATGGAGTCGTTGGGTTGGCCGCAATTGGTCGCGTGGGGCGAAGGTGCAGCGATTGCGTACGAACGGTATCCAACCGACAAAATCATGGAAGGTACGTTAACAGTGCAAACGCTCACGCTTGGTGACAATTCGAGCAAACTTATGGCGGCATACGCGAAAGAAACTGGACCAGATCTGGCAGAGCGCCAAAGAAAGCTGGAGCAACGTGTGCAAGGCTTGTGGAAGGCTCGTGTTGCAGGTGACTATGAAGCGGCCTACCGCTACTTTGACTTTGCATACCAAGCTGCTACACCGCTCAAGGCATATCTTGACAATTCAGGTGTGATCACCTACCTGAGTTACGAACAACTCAAACTCACCATGGCGGGTAACGAGGCTAGCGTTGATATGAAGGTTCGATACGAGGTCAAGCCAATTGTCCTTCCTCAAACCGGGAAACCTATCTCGGTAGCACCATTTGATGCCGATGTACCGACAAAATGGGTATGGGTAGGCAATGACTGGTATTTCGTTTATGCCCCGCAGTTCGACCAGCCTCTGCTCCGCTATTGAATGAGGGGACGAAGTAGCAGCGGGCCCGGATGTGGCCGCTGCTACTCGCTGTCGAACCCTAGATTTTCTGGGTCCAGAACTGGTACATGCCCGCAAATGTGTCGGGGTACTCCGTTTCGAACGCGTGCCAATTGTCAAGGTTCGTTCCAGATTTGTCGTCTGGGTATCTATCGTGGTATTGCTTGGAAACTGCGTCATCAACTGAAAAGCCAATGAGTTGCAGGCCAAGCAGACTCAAAGCGTCCGCTAGTTCAGGAATGGTGTAGCGCCGCTCCTGCACATGAAACAAGAGATCGCGGCACTCGCTTAGGCCAAAGAAGTCCCTGAAAGTTGTGACGTTCCCAAATACATCTGAACTGCCTGCGCTGAGGATATCCTGTCGGCATCGCCGGATACTGTCCGCGGTAGGGGTGTAACCCTTTTCCTGAATATAGCGGCGGGTGGTGACGACACTTCGGCGCCCCAGCTCACTATAAAAACCCAGCCTCATAAAACCACGCGGGCGCAGAATGCCAACCAAACCCTTCCACGCGGTAAACGGATCAGCCATGTGGTGCAGTACGCCGACCGACTCAATCACGTCAAACGTGCGGCCCAAACTGGGAAGCTTCAGGATGTCTGCATGCCCATATTGAATATTGGTGAGGCCCAGTTCCTTGGTCTTTCGCCGGGCGTAGCACAGACTGGAGACGCTGAGGTCAATTGCCAAAACTTCCACACCTTGATACAACTGAGCGGCTTCGATGGACTGTTGGCCCGTACCGCAACCGGCAATCAAAATTTCCGTCGTTCCAACATGGTTTTCCTTCGAAATGGGCGAATACGGAAAACACTGCTTTAGATAGATATCGATAGGCGTAGGCTGAATGGCCGATGCGGTCTTCAACCAGCGGGGATAGGGGTTTTCCTCGTATTGCTCCTGAACGGCTTGCGAAGTGCAGTCATCAATTGGAGTGAGTCGAACCACACTAGGCCGAAGTGCTCGCTCAGTGGCAGGTTCAACAATCTGAAGGGTAATCAAATCCTGAATCGGCTGCTCCCACTCCATCTTTATGAGAGAGTACGCATCCACAAGGGAGTTCAGGGGACGGTAGGCACCCAGCGCCGCCACTAAGTAGCCAGACAAGGGTACCGAAGCACCCAAGCGACGCAAAAGCTCGGCTTCCACCGCAGCCACTTTTTGCAGTTCCCCCGCCGAAGTGGCAAAAACATATTCGTTGATGAAACACTGCTTGGCAATGGCACAGAGCAGCAAGGTCATCGCGTGCTTGTGGACATCAGCGGTCGAATCGTCATTACGCAGTCGGCCTTGCGCATCGAATGCTGCATCCAGAAGTATTCCCCGCGCCTGCGTAAAAAAGCGCTCATTCTCCATGCCTTTGATTTGCATACACTCCAACACCGCCAACAGGAGCGGCTCGGACATTAGGGCCAGAAGTCCTTGCTCATCAAACAGCTCGCCCAGACTTAGAGGTGCCAGTCCACCGTGCTCCGCACGAACGAAGCAAGCATTGATTTCTGAATTGAGGCGAATAACCTGTATTGCTGGCGCGAAAAGCTCCGCTGGGCGTGTCCAGGCTTCGCGAATCGCTCGCAACAGGAAGCCACGAAACATCTCATTTGCACCCGTGACGATGACCTTCTTTGCGCATCGCGAGAACCCCACCTTGGCCTCCGGTGTTTCGAGAATACACAGCGCCTTCATGTAAAGGATCAACGCTTGTTCCGGCAGCACAGCCTTCTCAAGACCATATGCCTGCCCTCTGAGAGCGACTTCCTGCCCGCTGATCGCCGCAGCGTGGCGTGGAACGATACTGGTAACGGCACTGAAATCAGAAAAGGCTTCATCGAATCTATTGAGCTTCGACTTAGCAATCCCCCGGCTGTAATACGCGTCCGCGAAACGAGGATTTAGCTTCAACGCGTGGTCGTAGGCCGCGATGGCACTGTCAAAATTCTGCTGCGCAGCCAACGCATTTCCGTAATTGCACTGCAAAGCGAAATCGTCCGGAGCCAGCCGAACAGCGCCGGCCAATGTCTTCACGGCACCCGGTGCATCGCCAATCTGCAACGCAATCATCCCCAACAGGTGAAGCGCGTGTATGAATTTCGGTTGGACGGAGAGGATGCGCTCACACAGGGTTTTGGCCTGCTGCAATTGTCCGGCCTGATGCAGTTGAGCGGCTTGCTGAAACTGGAAGAGGAGATGATTCGGCTGCACGGGCAGTGCTGGCGCAAAAATGTTTGGCTTGCTTTTGGATTTCATGGATTGCGTCCGGTCTTGAGAGGCGGTATTGGATGAGAACCCCTGCACAGTAAGGCAAGAGCTGACAGTGTGATTTCAGGGGTTATCGACCTCAAAGGCTGAGGGTCTCAACCCTTCGCAATGGCGTTGCCACATAGTACGAAGCGCGTCGTGCAGGGCATTGGCGACGCGACGGTGCTGGGTAACCGCAGCCTGGGGGAAACGCTGACGCAGCGTAGCGCGAAGATTGGCCAACGCATTTGCGTGATTGGCCCAACGTACGGCAATCTCCTGGTACTCGTTTGCGTTGCGTGCGATGAACTCGGACAGCCCAAGGTGCCCCAACGCGGTGTTGCCCACACGTGTCGGAGGCGTATCGCCAGCGAGGGTAACGGTCGGTACGCCCATCCACAAGCCGTGGTAATTCGTTGTTCCACCCGAATAAGGAAAGGTATCCAGGCAAAGATCGACGTCGTGGTACAGAGACAAGAACTCACTACCTGGCAGGAATGGAGCGAATCGAAGGCGTGAGGGATCAATCCCTTTGTCTTGGAACCATTGCTTCAATGTGTTCTGGGCGTCTTCTCCTGAAATTGCACCTATCAGCATTTGCGAGCCCGGCACGCGCAACATGATCGAAGCCCATACACCGATCAGATGCGGCGACAGCTTTGAGAAGTTGTTAAAACTGCCAAAGGTGAAGTGCCCGCTCGTTACACAAGGCAAAGCGTTGACGGCGGGAGATGGTTCGAATGGCAGGAACTGCGCCACCGCCGGTATGTGTACCAGCTTTTCAACGAACATCGCATCAAACTCGCCCAGTGGCAGCCACTTCTTGTCGGCAAGGTAATAGTCGATGGCGGTCAGGCCGGTAGTCCAAGGGTAGCCAAGCCAGCTCACCTGTATCGGCGCGGGCTTTAGCGCCAACGCTCCCAGTCGGTGATGTTCAGTGTGCCCAGACAAATCAATAAGCACGTCCACCTTGTCGTCGATGACTTTCTGGGCAAACTGCAAATCGCTGAGCCGAGATACGGACCGCCACACACTAAACAACTGCTGAATACGCAGCGCCGAATGGTCGACGCCTTGCGGGTTGGTGTAGTAACCGATGACCGTTAAATCGGAGTGTTGGACAAGATGCGCCAATATGGGTTCAAAACAGCGTCCGGCAATGTGCCCATTCATGTCCCCCGAGACAAAACCAATCCGCAAGGGCCGACTGGCCGCACCGACGCCGGGGCAAGCCCACGTAGTGGGTGTTACAGATGACTCAACGGCTCGTCCATAAGCACAATGCTCCTGATAAGCCTGTTGCGCGGGGTACGCACAGGTTTGCGAAATCGTAAACAAGATCACACTGTGGAGTTGCAGATTGCGAGGGTTCAGCGCCAAGGCTTTCTTGAGATGCGCCAACCCCACGTCACGGTTCCCTAAAGCAAGCTCAACCCGTCCGATGTGACGGAGTACCGATGGATCTTCAGGGAGCAGTTCCAATGCGCGGCTCAAGGATTGCTTGGCTTCACTGAACTGTTTTAGCTCGTACAGCGCCTCACCCAGATTTGCGTGTGCACCCGGAAGAGAAGGGAAGTCCACAGTGGCTTGACGCAGCACCCTCACGGCATCGTCGAATCGACCCATGGCAATGTAGGTGGCTCCCAGGTTGATATGTGCCTGAGGCGTCTGTGGGGACAGGCGGGCCGCCGTTTTCAATAAAGTCGCAGATTCTGATAGCTGGCCTTTGTCCTTCAGCAGCGTTCCCAGTTCAATCAACGCGTGGGGAAAGTCCGGAGCGATCGTGAGCGCTTGCCGAAGCATGGATTCCGCCTGCTCCAGGCGACCAGTTTCGCGTAAAAGAACAGCGAGGTTGAAAGAGGCTTGATAAAAATCCGGCTGCAGATCAACCGCAGTCCGATAGTGGCTCTCGGCTTCTTCAAGTTGGCCCAAGTCTTTGTAGACGTTGCCAAGGTTGTTGTGCAGTGGCGCATATGAAGGGGCAAGCTCAAGCGCGCGTAGGTACGTGTCGCGTGCAGACTGAAACTGCTCCGCCTGAAAGAGGGCATCGCCATAGGACATCAGCGCGCTGGGGTCGCCCGGTAGCAGCTCAGTTGCGCGAGACAGCGCCGACAAGGCATCCTTGCCCTGTCCCGCCAGCGCAGCACCCAGGATGCTCCAAGCCAAGCCCACATCGGGGTGTATATCAACCAAAGCTTTTGCTCTGGACTCCAATTCGGGAAAGGCACCCTTGAAATAGAGTTCCTCGAGCTCGGCGACCAGTCGTTCGTCGATAACCACTACCACCCCTTCAAGTCTTGGAAAGGCGTAGTGGGTCTGACGCTTGGGTGTGACAAAGTGCTTCGACCTGGTCGTAAAGGGTTCGAAGCGCATCGCCCCATTCGCCTTCCCTGGTTTGCCGAATCACCCTTACGCTCGGATACCAAGGGCTGTCGGTGCGGTCCAGGAGCCAACGCCAATCTGGCAATTTCGATACAAGCACCCAGGTGTCAATGCCCATTGCTCCGCAAAGATGGGCAACGCTGGTGTCCACGCTGATCACCAAATCCAGTTGACTGCACAGCGCGGCAGTGTCAGCGAAGTCATTCAGAGCGGGGCTTAAGTCGGTAATGTCTGGCCTGCTTGCCAGTGCCGCACGGTCTGATTTGCGAACATCCTTTTGCAGGCTGACATATTGAGGGCCTGCGGGTAGGGCCTCTAAGAGCAATTGCAAAGGAATACTGCGATTGCTGTCGTTGTAGTGGTCTGTATTGCCGCTCCACGTCAGCCCTATACGCAATCCTTGCTTCGGCTTCAGGCGTTCAGCCCAGGCGGTTTGCAGGGAAGGCGGGCAGTGGAGGTAGGCGGGGAAGCAGGGAATAGTATCCAGGGTCGTGTGTGTCGCCAGCGGGAGGCTGGATAGCGGACAGTGGAAATCAAAGTCAGGTGGTTGATCGCCACGCTGAACAATTTGTTCGACGCCGTCTAAAGTACCGAACAGTCGGGTAAGTGAAGGCGCTGTCTCCAGTATCACCCGTGCACCCCTTGCAGCCAGGACTGGAATGTATCGTGCGAACTGGATGGAGTCCCCGAGTCCCTGCTCATCATAAACATAAAGCGTCTTGCCTGCGATGGGCTGCTCCCCAAGCCAGAGCGGTTGCTTAAAAGCACGGCTTTGCAGTTGGTGTGCCCTAACTTTCCACCGAGATTCGTAAAATTTCCACCCCTCTGCGTACTGCCCAGTAAGCAGCAGCAGGCAGGCCAAGTTCCATTGCGCAGCGTCGAATTCCTTGTTGGCAAGGAGGGCCAGCTCGTAGGCATTCATGGCCTTATCGAACTCATTCAGCCGCTCAAGCGCTACGCCCCGCCCCAGATGGGCATGCGCGTAATCAGGCTTCAGGGAGAGCGCAACATCATAGTCTTGCAGCGCTTCTTTGAATTGGCGTTGACGTATCCGTACATTGCCGAGGTTCAGAAACGTCGACGGATTGCGTGGGTTCAAGCGGGCGGACTGTTCCAGCAATTGCGCGGCCTGTTCATAGCTGCCCCGTTGTTCTTCGATTACTCCCAAGAACCGTAGCGCATCCGCGTTGTCGGGCTGATCCTGCAGAATCCCCTGGTAAAGATCACGGGCGGCCACAAGCTTGCCCTGCTGCTGAAGACCTAAGGCAGTCTGTAACCTTTCGGCCACCGGTGGCTTATTGATTGTGTAACCGAAACTGCGTTGCTGGAACATAAATATGGCGCTAATTCAGAGAGCTAAGTGCCTTGCAAGGCGAAAGCAGGGAATTATCGCAGTTCGGGCTGAACCAGCGCTATTTCAGCGCGACCATCCGCGTGATGAACGAAGCACAACGGAGTTCGGGAACTCAAACGAGGAGGAGCTCTTGGTAAGCTCAACTATGCCGTGGTGTTGACGGTCTAAGCACGGGCTGTTCTTAGAACCCATGTGCTGCCATTTCCGTCCGCATTGTCGACGGAAACATGGCCACCACCGGCGACTATATGGCCATACTGATCGAGGCTGTAGCCGTCGTCTCCCCGGTAGAGGGCAAAATCCATTTGCCCGTATGTCTTGCTTGCGCTCTCCGGCTTAGTAACTCCGATGCCCACCATCATGTTGTTCACAGCAGCAACACCGATGCCAAGGTCCGCAGCCTTCTGGAAGATCTGACTCTGGGTGGGATTGCTCGCAAAGAATGTCTGAATTTCGCTCTTCGTTATCGCCCGCCCCAGCGTGGGCGAAAAGTAGGATGTCCATCCGCCATGTTTTCCGCCACCAATATCGGTTCCCAGCCGATTGGCAGCATCTACAAACATGGTCTCAAGCACAGGAGCGCTGATCTGTTTCATGTTCATGCCGATGCCGGTCGCCTGAAATTGAACCATTTGTGCAGCATTGAGCCCAAGCGCCTTAACCTTTGCCGTGACCTGGGCGTCGCTCGGATTGGTTGCGTAAAAGGCCTTGATGGTTTCAGCACTCGGCATCACTTTGTCAGCAGGAGACGTAGTGCTCTGGATCGTGGACTTGGCGGAGAGCGCGCCACTTGCATCCCATGCGTAACCGTTATGAGGATCAGATACAAAACTCTCTATCTGTGTTTTGAGTGAAGCCGTGTCCACATCACCATATTTCCCAACCGCCATTGCGCGCGCAATTTGGTCTTCGCTCAGGCCCAGGCTTGCCGCCTTGGCCGCAATTTGCTGAGGATCTGGCTTGCTTGCAAAAAAATTCTTGACTTCGTCGTCCGTGTAATTAGTGCCATTGCCAACATTCGCCAACGTTGCGGCGAATGATGCACCAGAAGATGTTGAAGAAGCTCTCTCTCGAGAACTCTGGTTCGAAACCATCGTGGAGCTTGCGGCACTGAGGCGGTTGATTTCAGACATGATGCATCCTATGGTTGTGGCTGTGATGCCAACTTGCAGAACGGGGCGCGTTCCTGTCAATAAATGACGTTCCATTTTCCGATCTGCGAGGGGAAATCAATCCGTGGAGAAGCCCGCGAATTCCCATTCATTTCTTTCGAAATAGAAGTCCCCCACCTAAAATCTGCTGGCCCGATCCTGCCAGCGCTTAGCAACTTATACGATGACCCCCCCTATTCAGTACGGCGCACGCCAAACGCCAGATCAATTGGAAGCCCAGATTCAAGCGACCTTCAACGAAGCGCTCAGGCAACACCAACGGGGCCAATTCAAGCAAGCGCAAGCCCTTTATGAAGCCATATTGAGGGCGCAACCGCGGCACTATCAGTCACTGTATTCTTTGGGAATGTTGCACGCACAGTCGGGTAGTTTTCAAAGTGCGGCCGACTTGATTGGAAAGGCGATTGAAATACTTCCTGGCAACCCGGAGTTTCATTTTTATCTTGGCAATTGCTTGCAACAACTGCATAAACTGGAGGCTGCTGTTGAGGCCTATGACAAGGCCATCGGTCTCAGTCCAGAGTTTTCTCAGGCGCACTCCAACCGTGGATTTGCGCTGCAGACACTGGGACGTCTGGATGCCGCGGTAGCCAGTTACCACAAGGCCCTTGCAATCACCGACACCGATGCGCTGGTGCACTGCAACTTGGGTGCGGCTTTGATCGGGCTCCAGCAGTTCGACGCAGCGCTTGCAGGTTGCGATAAGGCCATTGCCCTCAAGCCAGACTACGCGGAGGCGCACACCAACCGGGGCGCGGCGCTGTATGGGCTACAGCGGTTTGAAGCCGCCGTAGCCAGTTATGACCGTGCCATTGCCATCAACCCCGCCTATGCGAAGGCGCACACCAACCGGGGCGTAGCGGTGCAAGAGCTTGGGCAACTGCAGGCTGCACTGGCCAGCCACGACCGGGCAATTGCAATCAATCCAGACTACGCCGATGCCCACTCCAACCGTGGCATCACCCTGCATGCGTTGCGACGGCTGGAGGATGCCGTTGCAAGCTACGACAAAGCCATTGCAATCCAACCAGTGTTTGTGGCTGCGTATTACAACCGCGGTCTTGCGCTCCACGAACTCCGGCGGCCGAATGCTGCGCTTGCGAGTTTCGATCAGGCGACGGCAATTGATCCGGAGAGCGCACAAGCGCATTTCAACAAGTCGTTGACTTTGTTGCTCGAAGGGGATTTTCAGCAGGGTTGGCCGTTGTACGAATGGCGCTGGAAAACCGAAAAGAGCAAACCCCGGATGCGCAATTTCGGGCAGGCCCTTTGGTTGGGGGATGCCCCACTGGTCGGTAAAACCATACTGCTGCACAGCGAACAAGGCTTTGGCGACACCATTCAATTTTGTCGCTACGCCACACGGGTGGCCGCCTTGGGAGCCAGGGTCATCATTGAGGTTCCAGAGCCGCTGCTCGGTGTGTTGGGCGGGCTGGATGGAAACATGGAGTTGGTGGCAAAGGGCAAGCCTTTGCCAACATTTGACTTTCACTGCCCGCTGCTGTCATTGCCGCTGGCGTTCAAGACGGATGCCACATCGATTCCGGCCAGCCAGTCCTATTTGCGCAGTGACAGCGCCAAGATGGCCGAGTGGGGCCAAAGACTTGGCGCAAAAACAAAGCCGCGAGTGGGCCTCGTCTGGAGTGGCAATGCGGATCACGTCAATGATCACAATCGCAGTGTTGCACTCTCCGCGCTCGTGGCTCAGCTACCCGACACACTGGAGTATGTCAGCCTGCAAAAGGAGGTGCGTGATTCGGACAGGCCGGCACTGAAATCAAATGGCCAAATTCGCCACTTTGGGGATGCGCTCAAGGATTTCGGCGATACCGCGGCACTCTGCGAATGGATGGACCTTGTCATCAGCGTTGACACCAGCGTGGCGCATCTGGGCGGCGCGCTGGGCAGGCCCACCTGGGTGTTGTTGCCGTATGTGCCAGATTGGCGCTGGCTGCTGGACCGTGATGACAGCCCCTGGTATCCGTCGGTCAGCTTGTACCGGCAAAGCGACAATCGCGAGTGGGGCAATGTGTTGGAGGCCGTGAAGGCGGATTTGGTCAATCGCTACAATAAAGATAGCGAGTAAGCTATATTTCACGAGGGCTAGGGTCGGTTTTCGTTAGTAATGAGTTCTGATCTACGTGAGTTTCCTGCCCACCTCGGGAGGCCTGGTCCCGGAGTGCACACACACTAAAATAGCGCATTTTTGGGCAGGAATCAGATGACACACGGTATGCCCAAGGCTCCGACATCCAACGCGCCAACGCTGAACGCCGCATGGGTGAGCCAACTGCCAGTGGCGCCCGCCCACGTGCTGCTCCTAGGGATTCAACGCGACGCCCACGCCGCACAACTGGAGGCGCTGGGTTACCAGGTCAATGCCCAGTCCCTCAATGCGTCCCAAGCGTTGGCGCAGTTCCCGACTCCCACACGCCAGCCTATTGGCCAGGTCAGTCTGAGCTTGCCAGGCTCAGAAGCTGCCAGCTTTGCCGCAGCTCTGGTGTTGGACTTTTCGCCCCAGATCCACCCGCTGGCGCTGTGGGACCAACTGGCCCATTGGCTGGCAGAGGACGCAGTGGTCATTCTGGTGGGGCAGGGGGCAGCCGGCACACCGCCTCGCATGCCGAAGTGGCTGGACTATGTAGTGGCCATCGGTGCCCGCTGCGGCTTTACCGAGCAGGCGTTGCCAGAGGGCGCCGGAGCCTCCGGCACTGACGGTTTTGTCCGAGTGTTTCGCAAGGCGGCGGCCCCGCGCTGGCAGGTTCGCCACGTGCGGACTACCGACTTTGACGAGATCGCCACCCTGTTCCAGGAGGTGTTTGGCCACCCCATCAGCCGCGAGCTGTGGACCTGGAAATACGCCAACGGCCATGGCAATGGGGTGGTGGCAGCACGGCATGGTGCCCTGATTGCCCACTATGGCGGCATGTACCGCGATGTGATGCTGTGCGGCAAGCCCGACTGGGTGTTCCAGATCTGCGACGTCATGGTGCACCCCAAAGAACGCGGGGTCATGACGCGCCAGGGGCCGTTCTTGCTGACCGCCGCCACCAGCGCCGAGATCTATGGTCCGCTGGGCTTTGGCTTCCCGAACGCGCGCGCCATGGAAGTTGCGGCCAAGATGGGGCTTTATTCCGAGGTGGGCCAAATGTCCGAGGTGCGCTGGGAGCCGTCTGAGCCCCGGTTCCGGCTGCGTACCCGCTTGCAGCCCGTGGTGCACGGCAGCGCTGCCAGCCAGGCGCTGGTCGAGTCCTCGTGGGCGGCCATGGCCAAAGATTTGCAGAGTGACGTGGTGGGTGTGCGCGACTGGGCGTTCGTCGAGCACCGCTACTTCAGCCACCCGCACAACCAGTATGAGGTACTGGCCGTCATATCGCGCTTCACCGGCAAGCCGCTGGGGGTGATGGTGCTGCGCCGTTTGGAGGCCATGTGCGAGCTGGTGGATGTGATCACACCCCTGGCCAACCTGCCTTTACTGATCGATCAGGCGCGTCGCCTGACGGGGCTGTGGAAGCTGCCCTACCTGTACTGCTGGATTACCAGGAACCACCTCCCGCGCTTCGTGGCAACCGAAGGCCAGGAGGTGGCGTTGAACGTGAGTATCCCTACCAGTTGCTGGACTGATGATCCGCGTGCCGACATCTTCAAGGACCGCTGGTGGCTGATGTCCGGCGACACCGATTTCCGTTAGACGCCCGCCTCCTAAAATATCTCCATGTCGCTCAAACGCAACGCCTTGTGGAACCTGGCAGGCACCGCCATTCCCATGGTAGCGGGGCTGGCTCTGATACCTTTTACCCTGAACCGCTTGGGCAGTGAGGCGTTTGGAGTGTTGACGCTGGTTTGGGGCCTGATCGGCTACTTCAGCGTGTTTGACTTGGGTGTCGGTCGGGCGCTGACCGTGCAACTCAGCCAGCTGGGCGCCAACGGGCGGGTGGCCGATGCCGGGCCACTGTTGCGCTCGGGTATGTTGCTCACCCTGGGCGCTGGCGTGCTGGGCATGGCCCTCATCTGGTTGCTGGCACCGGGCCTGGCCAACCAGTGGCTCAAAATTAGCCCCGCGTTGCAGGACGATGCACGACTGGCCTTTTTGATTGCCGCCGTGGGCGTGTTGCCGACCACGCTGGCCAGTGGGTTGCGGGGCGCGCTGGAGGGGCTGGACCGGTTTGCGGCGTCCAACCTGAGCCGCATCGTGCTGGGGGTCTGGATGTTTGCCTTGCCTGCCTGGTCGGTTTATTTTCATGGCCCCAGTCTTGAGACGATTGCGCTGTACCTGGTGCTGGGCCGCTGCCTGGTGGTGATCGGTATGACGCTGCAGTTAAGCGGGACCTTGTTTGCAGGCGGTGCGGGCTTTGCCAAGCGCCACTTCCAGTCGCTGTGGAATTACGGCCTGTGGGTTACTGTGACCGGAATCGTAGGTCCCCTGATGGTCTATGGCGACCGGTTCTTTGTCAGCGCCGCCGTAGGGGCAGACCAGTTGCCGCTGTACGCCATCCCGCAAGACATCCTGCTGCGCCTGCTTTTGATTCCCATGGCCTTGACTGGTGCATTGCTGCCCCGGCTGGCTGGCATGGGGGTTGCCGATACGGCCCAGGCGTACCGGCAGACCTACCGACGGGTGGGCCTTGCCATGCTGGTCATCTGTGTACTGTCCGCTGCTTTGGCCTACCCGGCGCTGTTGCTGTGGATCTCGCAGGACTTTGCCCGCTCTGCGCTGCCGGTGGTGCTGGTCTTGTGCGTGGGCGTCTGGGTCAACTCCATGGCGTCGGTGCCTTACACGTTGTTGCATGCCAAAGGCAATCCGCGGCTGACTGCGTTGTTCCATCTGGCCGAGCTGGTGCTGTATGTGCTGGCCCTTTGGCTTCTGTCTGCGCAGTTTGGGCTGGTGGGTGCGGCGCTGGCGTGGCTGGCCCGCGTGTTGCTGGACTGGGTGCTGTTGCACCTGGCCGTGCGGAGGCTGTATGGCATCTGAAGCCTGGCCCGCGGACGCGCTGGAGGAAGTGCCACAGTGCCCCTACTGCGGTGGTACAGACCGCACACTGGCCCTTGGGGGGGTGCAGGATTGGGCCTTTGGCTGCGCACCGGGCCTGTGGAGCTACTGGAGCTGCAGCCAGTGCCATGCGCTGGTCTTGCACCCACGCCCGACGAAGGCGTCGATCGGCCAGGCCTATACCCGCTACTACACCCATGGGGGCGATCAACGGGTCAGTCCTCTGGGCCGGCTCAAGCAGCGCATGCGCAACGAGCACTGGTCGCAGATGTTCGATACCTCGATCACGCCCCGGCTGGGTCTGCCACGCGGCTTGGGATGGTGCGTCACCTGGCTCAAGCCATGGATTGCCGAGCCCTTTGGCCTGCGACAGTGGGCGCAGCTACCCAAGGGCCTGTTGATTGATGTGGGGTGTGGCAATGGCGACAAGCTGAAGTTGGCAGGCCACTTGGGCTGGCAGGCTCGGGGAATTGAACTGGATGCTTCGGCTGTGCAGGCGGCCCAGGCGCAAGGCTTGCAGGTCGAGCAGGGGGGTTACGAGCTGCTGGCCCGCTACCAGGGGCAGGCGGACTGCCTGGTGTGTTCCCATGTGCTGGAGCATGTGCACCAGCCGCTACACCTGTTGGCCCTGTTGCTCGCGGCACTCAAGCCCGGTGGGGTGCTGTTGCTCAGCGCACCCAATGCGTCCAGCCACTTGCGGCGCCACTATGGCGAGAACTGGCGCGGTCTGGAAGCTCCCCGGCACTTGGCCATTCCTGATGCGACCTGGCTCAGGGACTGGATACAGGGGCAGGGCTTTGCGTGCACTCAGGTTCCGTCGCATCCACTGGAAACCGCCATCGAATCGGAGCGCATGCGCCGCCGGGCGCTGACCACAGAGCCTGCCGATGTGCAGGCGGCAAAGGCAGTGTTGCATAGCATGGCACCAGCCACCCTGGCCGAGCAGGATGTGGTGCAACTGGTATGCCAGCGGGCCAAACCGTGATGAACAAGAATTCTCTGGACCTATTGCGCCTTGTGGCCGCTGCCATGGTGCTGTACAGCCACCAGTACGCACTGCTGGGGTTGGCCGAGCCCTCTTTCCTGGGCTGGAATACGTTCGGCGGCGCAGGGGTAACGATCTTTTTCTTTTTGAGTGGATACCTGGTCTGGTCCAGCTGGGACCGCGATCCCCATTTCTGGCGCTTCTTTCAACGCCGCTCGCTGCGCATTTTTCCGGCACTGTGGGTGGTGGTTCTGCTGTCGGTGTTTGTTTTGGGGCCCGTGGTGTCGGTGCTGTCGTTGCGGGACTATTTTGCGTCTCCCATGACCTGGAGTTATCTGGGCACAGCGGTGCTGGTGCCGGCCAGGATATTGCCGGGGTTGTTCACAGCCAACCATTTCCCGCTGGTGGTCAACGGGTCCCTGTGGACGCTGCCGGTAGAGTTCATGTGCTACTGCACGATTGCAGGTGCGGGGCTGGTGATGCTGGCCTTGAAGCTGAAGCAGGACGTGTTGCTGGGCGTCGCGCTGGTGGGTGTGGTGCTGGTTGCCAGCTACGGGCCTCCGGTCATCGGCAGCTTTTACACGCCCCATCTGGAGATGGTTGCAGTGTTCTGGTGGGGCGCTTTTTACGGGTTCTGCCTGAAGACCAGGCCTAAGCGCGTGGGGCTTGCTCTTGTGCTCGCGGCCCTGGCGTTCATCGGGTTCGCCCTATTAGGCCCCAGGGGGCTTGAGCGCGCGGCCATGTTGTTGCTCGCGGCTCTGCTGGTCCACCTGGCGCGCAACGTCGCTGCGGGTGCACGGATGACGGACCCGCTGGGGGATCTGTCCTATGGTGTGTACATCTTTGCTTTTCCCGTGCAACAGCTGGGTGCGCACTATGGGCGTGGGTTGGGGTGGAGCTTCAATACATACCTCTGCGTCTCCCTGCTGGCCACGTTGGGCCTGGCCTATGCGTCGTGGCATGGGGTTGAGAAACGGGCGCTGTGGTTTAAACCTGCCTCCAGGAGCATTGCATGAAGCGCGTGGCCATCGTGGTTCTGAACTGGAACGGTTGGCAGGACACCATTGACTGTGTCGCGTCCCTAGAGGCACTGACCTATGGCAACTTCGAGATTCTGGTCGTCGACAACGGCTCTACCGATGATTCGGTTGCAGAGATAAGCAGCGCGTTTCCCGAAGTGACGCTGCTTCAGAGCGGCGCCAATCTGGGGTTTGGCGGTGGCTGCAACGTGGGCATTCGCCACGCGTTGGCACACGGCGCCGACTATGTCTGGCTGATCAACAGCGATGCGACGGTTGACCCCGCAGCTTTGACTGCGCTGGTGCGCGTTGCGGATAGCAACCCCGCGCTCGGCTCGGTGGGCTCGGTTCTGTATGAAGCCGACCAACCGGGCCAGGTTCAACTGTGGGGCGGTGGGCGGGTCAACCTGTGGCTGGGGCGGTCCAACCACTGCGTGGTGCCCGGGCCCATCAGCTTCATCTCGGGTGCGTCACTGCTGTTGCGGCGTACTGCGCTGGAACAGGTGGGGCTGTTCGATGAAGCCCTTTTCTTCATGTACTGGGAAGACACCGACCTGGGCTTTCGTCTGGCACAGGCCGGCTGGCAATTGGCCGTGGCGGAAGATTCAAAGGTCTGGCACAAGCAGTCGGCCAGCCTGGGGTTGGGTAACCCTCAGCTCGACGAATACGCGACCCGTTCCTGTGTGCGTTTTCTGCGGTGCCATGCGCCGGTGCCAGCTGTGTCCATCGCCTTGATGCTGGTCCGCATGGTCATCAAGCGGATCGTGATCGGCCGGCCGGACCGTCTGATGGCCGTGTTGCGGGGCTATCGTTGCGCATGACCATGACGACCGCGCCTGTTTCCGTGGTGGTGCCGTGCTACCGCTGTGTCGTCACGCTGGAGCGGGCCGTGTTGTCCGTGGTGCGGCAGACGCAACGGCCGCTGGAACTGATTCTGGTGGACGATGCCAGTGGGGACGGCACGCTGGATCTGTTGCACAAACTCCAGACGCGCTACGGGGATTGGGTCCGTGTGGTGGCGTTGCCTGCCAATGCGGGGGCAGCATCGGCGCGCAATGCCGGCTGGAATGTGGCGACGCAACCCTACATTGCCTTTCTGGACGCCGACGACGCCTGGCACCCCCGCAAGATCGAAATCCAGTGGGATTACATGCGGCGGCACCCCGACGTGGTGCTCAGTGGACACCTTTGCCGACAATTGCCACCCACCGCCACCGAGGCGCCGACCTGGCCCGTTGCGCTGGCTGCGGAGCAGGAGATCACCTGGGCTACGCTGTTGCTGCGGCACCAGTTTGTGACGCCATCGGTGATGCTTAAACGGGATATTGCGTTGCGCTTCAGCGAAGGCATGCGCCATATGGAAGACCACCGCCTGTGGCTTGAAATTGTGGGAGTACCGATGCGCATGGTTAAACTGCAGGCCGAGTTGGCGGCGGTCTACAAGCCGGTGTACGGTGCTTCGGGTCTGAGCGCCGATATGTGGGGCATGGAAAAGGCCGAGCTCGCCAATTACCGGTATTTTCAGAGTATCAAAAAAATATCCATCTTTCAAATGATTCTGCTGCAGGGATATTCATTGGTGAAATATGTTCGCCGGATGTTGATTGTGTGCGTCCTCCACCGAAGTTGAGTTGAATGCCCGAACCCGTCAATCCCATTCCGTCTGTCGCCGTATGTCTGGCCGCCTTCAACGGTGTGCGCTATTTGCCGCAACAAATGGATTCCATTCTGGGCCAGGCAGGCGTTGTGGTTACGGTATTTGTCAGTGTGGACTGTTCTTCGGATGGTACCGAGGACTGGTTTCGGCGCCTGCAGGAAACAGAATATCGTGTGGTGTTGCTGCCGTGTGGAGAGAAATTTGGCGGTGCCGCACCGAATTTTTTTCGATTATTGCGCGAGGTTGATTTTTCTGATTTTGATTATGTTGCGTATGCCGACCAGGACGATATCTGGTTACCCGAAAAATTGAAACGCGCAACCGCGCGGTTAATTGAAACGGACGCCGACGGATATTCAAGTGATGTCGTGGCGTTCTGGGAATCCGGGCGGTCCACCTATATCAAGAAATCGTATCCCCAGCGGCAATGGGATTATCTTTTTGAGTCTGCCGGACCTGGTTGCACCTTTGTTTTTCGCCGCAACCTGGCGCTGGAGTTGCAGGCGGCGTTGCAGCAAAACCCGAAGGGAGCGCAGGACGTCGGCTTGCACGACTGGTTTACGTATGCTTTCGCGCGCGCGCGCAACCACCCCTGGATCATCGACGACTATGCCAGCCTGATGTACCGGCAGCACGGTGACAATCAGGTGGGCGTGAATGCCGGGGTCTCAGCACTGGTGTGGCGGGCCCGCAAAGTTCTCAGTGGCTGGGGCTTGAACCAGGCCCGGCTGATTGCCCGATTCATCGGTGCCGACAATATTCCATTTGTGCGCCAATGGATGGGCGGCGGCAGGCTTGCACTGCTGAGTCTGGCTTTTCAGGCGGGGAACTGCCGGCGCAAACCCATTGACAGGCTGTGGTTCGCGATGTCGTGTTTCGCGTTGGCCGTGATAGGCTGGAAATAGTATGACAAATATTCTGGCCGTAACTGGCGCCAATGGATTTGTGGGGCGCGCCCTATGTGCTGAGGCGGTCAAGCGCGGCATGGTGGTGCGTGGCATCACCCGTTCACCCTGCATCTTGCCCCCGGGCGTGGAAAACGTGGTGGTGGGCAATGTGGACGGTGACACCCAGTGGGCACAGGCCTTGGCGGGTTGTGATGTGGTGGTCCACCTGGCAGCCCGTGTACACATCATGCATGACAAGTCCCGCGACCCACTGGCTGAATTCCGGCGCGTCAACACCCAGGGCACGATTCGGTTGGCGCAATGCGCGGTGGAGGCGGGTGTGCGGCGCCTGGTCAATGTCAGCTCCATTGGGGTGAACGGGCCGAGCACCCGTGACAACCTTGAATTTACCGATCAGGATGTGCCCGATCCGCACAACCCGTATTCCTTGTCCAAATGGGAGGCCGAGCAGGCGCTGCAACGCATTGCGCTCCAGGGCCAAATCGAGGTTGTAACCGTTCGCCCACCCCTGATCTATGGGCCAGGCGTGGGGGGCAACTTTTTACGATTGCTGGGCGCCGTGTACCGCGGCATTCCCTTGCCGTTGGGGATGACCCGCAATTTCCGCGATTTGCTGTTCGTCGGAAACCTGGCTGATTTCTTGATTGTGTGCGCGTCGCACCCGGCGGCCCCTGGCAACACCTACCTGGTCAGTGATGGCACGCCGGTCTCGACGCACACGCTGTTGCGTGGCCTGGCGCGGGCGCTGGGCGTGAAGGCCCGGCTCTTTCCGGTGCCTCCGTTTCTCCTGCAAACCCTGGGCAACCTGACAGGGTATACGGCGGAATTTGAGCGTTTGCTCAGTTCGCTGCGGGTCGACAGTGGAAAAGTGTGCCGTGAACTGGGGTGGTATCCGCCCTTTACACTGCGTGATGGCCTTCAGGCAACAGCCGACTGGTACCGGACGGAGCGGCGGCAATAGCGCAACGGTATTTCCAAGATGAAACGTTTGTTTGATGTGTTCCTGGCGGCTATCGCTGCGGTGATTCTGGTGGTGCCGTGCACGGTCGTTGCACTGTTGGTGAAAATCACGTCACCCGGACCTGTTTTATATTGGTCAGACCGCGTCGGCCGCTACAACCATATTTTCAAAATGCCCAAGTTCCGCAGTATGCGCACGGGCACGCCGGCCGTGGCAACCCATTTGCTGGCCAATCCGGATAGTTATCTCACCCCCATTGGAAGTTTCTTGCGAAAAAGCAGTCTGGACGAGTTGCCGCAGTTGTGGAGCATTATCAAAGGGGATATGAGTTTTGTGGGGCCGCGCCCAGCACTCTATAACCAGCAGGATTTGATTGAATTGCGCACCCAGTGCGGCGCACATGCCGTGGTGCCGGGGTTGACCGGCTGGGCGCAAATCAATGGACGGGACGAGTTGCCCATACCGCAGAAGGTTGCGCTCGACAGCGAATATGTGCGCCGGCAGTCGCTGGCGTTTGATATCCAGATATTATTTTTGACGGCCTGGAAGGTTATCATGCGCAGGGACGTAACCCATTAATATCGCAATCAGGAGTGTAGACATGAATAACTTGGTAGATATTCAAAATCAGATCCAGAAACTGCAAAAACAGGCTTCGGAAATCAAGAGCCGCGAGTTCGATAAAACGGTGCAGGATATTCGCGCCAAGATGGCGGCGTTTGGCATCACGGTAAGAGACTTGCAAGCTGCGGCTCCCGGTGGTCGCAAGGGCAGAGGCAAGACCAAAGTGGCGGTTCAGCCCAAGGCCACCAGCAGCAAGAAGAAGGCGGGTACCGTAGTTGCCGCCAAATTCCGGGGCCCCAATGGCGAGGTCTGGAGTGGCCGCGGGTTGACGCCACGCTGGTTGTCCGCGCTGGTGGCGCAGGGCAAAACCAAAGAAGAATTTGCGATCACCAGCTGACGACATGGCTGAATTGGGGTAATGGAGTTCCATGCAGAACAGAGTATTGGGGTGGTCGCGGTCGACCAAACGGATGGTCGTGGTGGCGCTGGACGTTGTTCTTGCGATGCTGTCCACATGGGCCGCGTTTTCCTTGCGCCTGGATACCTTGCACTGGCCGGTGGGCGCGCAATGGTGGGTGTATGGCCTGACGCCGCTAATGTTTGTTCCGGTGTTTATCCGCTTTGGCCTGTACCGGGCCATATTCCGCTACACCGGGCAAGCCGCGCTGATGGCGACCGCCAAGGCGACGGCCGTCTATGGCATGTTGTTGTTGACGCTGCTAACGGCGATGCAATGGAGTGGGCAATGGATTGGCGTGCCCCGCAGTCTGGGTATCTTGCAGCCTTTGATATTTTTTCTGATGGTGGGCGCCAGCCGCGCATTTGCCCGGTTTTGGCTGGCGGGCCTGAGCCCGCTGGATCGTCGTGACCAGAGTCGATTCCTGATTTACGGAGCGGGTACCGCCGGTGTGCAGACTGCTTCCGCCATGGGGATAGGCGCGCAGTCGGTACTGATTGGTTTTGTCGATGATGACCCGACCAAGGTGGGGCGTAGCGTCAACGGGGTTCCGGTCTTTGCGCCGTCCCGCGTGGCGGGGCTCGTGGTCGAGCAGGGGGTCACGGATCTGCTGCTGGCTTTGCCCAGCACATCACGCGCGCGCCGCAAGGAGATCATCGAGAGCCTGCGTTCTGTGCCGGTGCACATCCGCACCTTGCCCGATTGGGCCGACCTGGCCAGCGGGCGCGTGACGGTGCAGGATTTCAAGGAACTGGAGATTGAAGACCTGCTGGGGCGCGATCCGGTACCTCCCAATACCGATTTGCTGGCGCGCAACCTGTCGGGCAAAGTGGTTTTGGTAACTGGTGCGGGTGGCAGCATTGGCAGTGAGCTGTGCCGCCAGATCGCTGCCGAGCGGCCGCGGCAGCTCCTGCTGTTCGACCACAGCGAATTCAACCTCTACACCATTCACCAGGAGCTGGAGGCGTCCTGCGCTTCTCTGGGGCTAGTCGTGGAGCTGGTGCCGCTGCTGGGCAGTGTGGCCAACGTGCAGTGGTTGCAGGAGGTATGCCAAAACTACCGCCCCCACACGGTTTACCACGCGGCGGCCTACAAACACGTTCCCATCGTGGAGGCCAACCCGGCCGTGGGCATCGAAAACAATGTATTTGGAACGCTGAACATGGCGCAGGCTGCGTTGGCCAGTGGGGTTGCCAGCTTTGTGCTGGTCTCCACCGACAAGGCCGTGCGGCCGACCAACATCATGGGGGCCAGCAAACGCATGGCGGAACTGGTGTTGCAGGCGCTGGCGGCGCATGACTCACCGCAAGGCGCCACGACCTGCTTCAGCATGGTCCGTTTTGGCAATGTGCTGGGGTCCAGCGGTAGCGTGGTGCCGCTGTTCCGACGCCAACTGGAGGCTGGTGGCCCCTTGACCGTGACCCACGCCGATGTCACCCGCTATTTCATGACCATCCCCGAGGCCGCGCAACTGGTGTTGCAGGCGGGTGCCATGGCCCGCGGGGGAGAAGTGTTTGTGCTGGACATGGGCGAGCCGGTCCGCATCGTCGATCTGGCCCGTCGGATGGTGGAGCTGTCCGGCATGACGGTGCGCGACGAAGCCACGCCCCATGGAGACATCAGCATTGCCATCACCGGCTTGCGCCCGGGTGAAAAACTGTATGAAGAGCTGCTGATTGGCGACAACCCGACGCCAACCGCCCACCCGCGCATCATGAAGGCCCACGAGCACTACCTGGAGTGGCCTGCGCTTGACCAGCAATTGCAGGCCCTGCGCCAAGGTGTCCAGGCAGACGACCTGTCGGGCATCAAGGCGGTTTTGCGCACCTGTGTTCAGGGCTATGAGGGTGAGTCCGCTGCGTCAGACGCGTGATCGGGGCCGCCAGATTTGAGGGCCAGGGCGGCCTGGTAGAGCCCATTGCGTGGCTCGCCGGTAATGTCGGCCGCCAACTTGACCGCGGTCTTCAACGGCAAATGCTCCAGCAGCAATTTCAGGACCCGGGTGTCCTGCGCCACTTCGGTGGTTGCTGGTATCGCGTGCAACACCAGGGCAAATTCACCCCGCAGACGGTTCGCATCCTGTGCCAGCCACGCGGGAAAATCCTGGGCGCTGACCGTGGCAATCTCTTCGAACTGTTTGGTCAGTTCACGGCCGATGGTCAGCGCTCGCGCACCCAGGGTGGCAAGTGCCAGGGCCAATGCCTCGATGCGGTGGGGAGCCTCCAGCAGCAGCACCGCACGCTCCTGCGTGGCCAGCGCCAGCACCGAGCGGTCCCGCTCTCCGGCTTTGGACGGCAGAAAGCCCACAAACACAAACCCGCCGGGCTCGTCTTCGACCAGGCCGGCGACCGAGACCAGCGCGGCAATGCTGCTCGCGCCCGGCAGGGGTATGGCGCGCAGATTTTGCGCACGCACGGCCGCCACCAGCCGCGCACCGGGGTCGCTGATGCCGGGCGTGCCGGCGTCGCTGACATAGGCCACGCGCTGGCCCTGGCGCAGAAGGTCCAGCACGGTCTGGGCGGCCTGCGTTTCATTGTGCTGGTGCACGGCAATCAGTTGCCCGCCGGTTTTGTCGATACCGTAGGCGCGCAGCAGCGACTGGGTGTGGCGCGTGTCCTCGCAGGCAATGGCGTCGACCAGCCCCAGTACGTGCAGTGCTCGCAGGCTGATATCTGCCAGATTGCCAATCGGCGTGGCGACGACGTAGAGCGTTCCCTGCGGATAATGCTGTTCAGAAGCCGCCTCGGCGGAGGCGGCGCGGGCTGAGGTAAATAGAGCGCTCACATGGGAATCCTTTCGACAAAACAACTAGGCGACAGTGCGGAGGACGAGGCCCGGCGTTTTTTGCAGGCGCAGGGTTTACGCCTGATTGCGCGCAATTATCGGACGCCTGGGCGTGGTGGCGGCGAGATTGACCTGATCATGCACGCGCCGGACGGCACCACGGTGTTTGTCGAGGTGCGCAAACGCAGCTCCTTGCGCCATGGCGGCGCAGCCGCCAGCGTCGGCCACGTCAAGCAGCGGCGCATTATTTTTGCGGCCCGGCACTACCTGATGCATCTGCGTGAGTTGCCGCCCTGCCGTTTTGACGTCGTGGTGCTGGAGCCCGACGGCGTGCAGTGGCTGCAGGCGGCATTTGACGCATCGTGACCCCGACACTTCAGGTGGATTTACCGGCCGCGGTATCATCGCCCTCCATGCTGGAACAACGAATACAACAACACTTTATCGACAGTGCCGACCTCAAGTACCAGGCCGCACTGGTGCTGAGCAAACCGATTGCGGCAGCCGTGCAGGCCATGCTGACCTGTGTGACCAGTGGCGGCAAGGTGCTGGCCTGTGGCAATGGCGGGTCGGCTGCCGACGCGCAGCATTTTGCGGCCGAGTTTGTGGGCCGGTTCGAGCGCGAGCGCCCCGAGTTGGGGGCCATTGCCCTGACAACCGACAGCTCCATCATCACGGCGATTGCCAACGACTACGATTTCAACGTCATTTTTTCCCGCCAGGTGCGCGCGCTGGGTTCACCCGGTGACGTGCTGCTGGCCATCTCGACCAGCGGAAATTCGGCCAACGTTCTGGCTGCCATTGAAGCGGCACATGCGCGCGAAATGGTGGTGGTGGGCCTGACGGGACGTGGCGGCGGCAAGATGGCGCAGGTGCTGCGCGATACCGACGTGCACATTTGTGTGCCGCATGAACGCACGGCCCGGATTCAGGAAGTGCATATATTGGCTTTGCATTGCATTTGCGATGCGGTAGATGCCCAGTTGTTGGGCGAACAGGAACCTTCCAAATGAGTTTTTCTTTGCGACGCGCCAGCCTGGCGCTGGTTTTATTGGGCAGCACCATGGGCACGCTGACGGCGTGTTTTCCCCTGGTCATGGGTGGTGCGGTGGTGACCGGAATGGTGGCCAGCGACCGGCGTACGACCGGCACCGTGGTCGAGGACGAGGGCATTGAACTGCGATCGGCCAGCCGCATCCGCGAGAACCTGGGTGAGCGCGCGCATGTCAATGTGACCAGCTACAACCGCCAGGTTTTGCTGACCGGCGAAGTGGCGTCGGCACAGGATAAGCAGCTGGTGGAGCAGATCGTCACCGGTGTGGACAACGTGCGCCACATCGTCAACGAGCTGGCCGTCCTGGGCAACTCGACCCTCACGCAGCGGTCATCTGATTCGCTGGTCACCGGAAGGGTGAAGGCCGCTCTGCTGGACGCCAAGGACCTGTATGTCAACGCGTTCAAGATCACGACCGAGCGCGGAACTGTGTACATGATGGGCCGGGTGACCGCACGGGAAGCTACGCGCGCGACCGAGGTCATCAGCGCGACCACCGGTGTGCAAAAGGTGGTGCGTATCCTGGAAACCATCTCGGAAGACGAGTTGTCTCGCATGACCGTATCCGGCGGTACGCCCCCAGCTACCAAGCCTTGATATAGCCCAGCCTGCTGCGCCGCATTGCGGGCAGGTCAGCGACTACTTCAGTCGTTTGATCAGGCTGGAGGTGTCCCAGCGGTTGCCGCCCATGTGCTGCACATCGGCGTAAAACTGGTCGACCAGGGCCGTGACCGGCAAGCGCGAACCGTTGCGTTTGGCTTCGTCCAGCACCAGCCCCAGGTCCTTGCGCATCCAGTCCACGGCAAAGCCGAAGTCGAACTTGTCGGCCACCATGGTTTTGCCCCGGTTGTCGAGTTGCCAGCTTTGCGCCGCGCCCTTGCCAATGACGTCGAGCACCTGGTTCATGTCCAGCCCAGCATTCTGACCAAAGGCGATGGCCTCGCTCAGACCTTGCACCAGTCCGGCTATACAGATCTGGTTGACCATCTTGGCCAGTTGGCCCGCGCCACTATCCCCCAAGAGCGTGAATGCGCGTGAGAAGGCCATGGCCACGGGCTTGGCGGCCTCGAACGCCGCCGCGTCACCGCCACACATCACGGTCAGCATGCCGTTTTGCGCGCCCGCCTGACCGCCCGAAACCGGCGCATCGACAAAATGCAGCCCCTGGTGGCGGGCGAGGGCGTTGAGTTCACGCGCCACACTCGCCGACGCCGTAGTGTGATCGACAAAAATGGCTCCGGCCTTCATGCCGGCAAAGGCGCCGTCCGGGCCTATGGTCACACTGCGCAGGTCGTCGTCATTGCCGACGCAGCAGAACACGACGTCGGCGTCATGCACCGCAAGACGCGGCGTTTCAGCGCTGGTGTTGATGTCTTTCTGGCCACTAGCCCTCGTGAATTCTGTACACCATGCTATTGATTTGGTAGCAGATCGGTTGTAGACGGTGACCTGGTGTCCTGCCAGGGCGAGGTGCCCCGCCATGGGATAGCCCATGACGCCAAGGCCCAGAAAGGCGACCTTGGTGCTGGGGGATGCTTCGTATGTTTTGGGGTTGGTGCTGGCCATAGTTCTAATCGGTTGGGGTCAGAGCACACGCTTAAGCGATTGGTCTGACCCCAAGGTCTCACATAATCGAAAAGTGTTCGGTACCGGCGCTCAGGTCGCTGGACTTGGCGCGCTGGCTGTTGAGCTTGATCTGCAGGCGCAGGTCGTTCAACGAGTCCGCGTTGCGCAGTGCATCCTCGAACGTGATCATGTTTTTCTCGTACATGTCAAACAGCGCCTGGTCAAAGGTCTGCATACCCAGGTTGCGGCTCTTCTTCATGATTTCCTTGATTTCGGAAACATCGCCCTTGAAAATCAGGTCGGAGATCAGCGGGGAGTTCAGCATGATCTCGACGGCCGCCACGCGACCCTTGCCGTCCTGTTTGGGCAGCAGCCGTTGTGACACGAGCGCTTTGAGATTCAGTGACAAGTCCATCAGCAACTGGGCGCGGCGCTCTTCGGGGAAGAAGTTGATGATGCGGTCCAGCGCCTGGTTGGCGCTGTTGGCGTGCAGCGTGGCCAGGCACAGGTGGCCGGTCTCGGCAAAGGCCACGGCGTGTTCCATGGTCTCGCGGTCGCGGATCTCGCCCATCAGGATCACGTCCGGCGCCTGGCGCAGCGTGTTCTTCAGGGCCGCTTCCCAACTGTCGGTGTCCAGCCCCACTTCGCGTTGGGTCACCACGCAGTTCTTGTGCATGTGCACAAATTCGACCGGGTCTTCCACGGTGATGATGTGGCCGTAAGAGTTTTCGTTGCGCCAGTCCACCATGGCCGCCAGCGTGGTCGATTTGCCCGAACCCGTGGCGCCCACCAGGATGCACAAGCCGCGCTTGGACTGGGCGATTTCCTTCAGGACCTGGGGCACGCCCAGGCCGTCGATGGTTGGCAGGACCATGGGAATGGTCCGCAACACCATGCCCACCTTGCCCTGCTGGATGAAGGCATTGACCCGGAAGCGCCCGATCCCCGGTGGCGAAATGGCGAAATTGCTTTCCTTGGTGCGCTCAAAATCGGCCACCTGCTTGTCGTTCATGATGGAGCGCGCCAGCGACAGCGTGTGCACCGCATTGAGGGCCTGTGGCGACACCTTGGTCACCTTGCCGTCGACCTTGATCGCAGGTGGAAAGTCGCCCGTGATGAACAGGTCGCTGCCGTTGCGCCCCACCATCAGCTTGAGCAGGTCGTTGATGAATTTCGTGGCTTGATCGCGCTCCATGAGAGCTCCCTTCAAAAATAGTTTGAGGCAGAGGAACGAATGGTTCCCCCAAACCAGGAACACCGCGGGACCGGCTTCGCCGGACCGCCGGTGTTGCCCCCTGCAAGGGGGAAAGCGGCTACACGCAGTGAGCAAGCCGGGGGGTGTGCCATACCTACCCTGGAAAGTTCTCAGGGATTTTTGCCTTGGAGCGGGCCTCGGCAGCGCTGATGACGTTGCGCTTGACCAGATCGGTCAGGTCCTGGTCCAGCGTCTTCATGCCCACGCTGTTGCCGGTCTGAATCGACGAATACATCTGCGCCACCTTGGCCTCGCGGATCAGGTTGCGGATGGCACTGGTGCCCAGCATGATCTCGTGGGCGGCAACGCGGCCCTGGCCGTCCTTGGTCTTGCACAGCGTCTGCGAGATCACCGCCTGCAGCGACTCGGACAGCATGGCACGGACCATTTCCTTCTCGTCGGCCGGGAACACGTCAATGATCCGGTCAATCGTCTTGGCCGCGCTGGAGGTGTGCAGCGTGCCAAACACCAGGTGGCCGGTTTCGGCGGCCGTCATGGCCAGGCGGATGGTTTCCAGGTCGCGCATTTCACCGACCAGAATACAGTCCGGGTCTTCGCGCAGCGCCGAGCGCAGCGCAGCGGCAAACGACAGGGTGTGCGGGCCCACTTCACGCTGGTTGACCAGGCATTTCTTGGACTCGTGCACAAATTCGATCGGGTCTTCCACCGTCAGGATGTGGCCGAACTCGGTTTCGTTCAGGTAGTTGACCATGGCGGCCAACGTGGTGGATTTGCCGGAACCCGTGGGGCCGGTCACCAGCACCATGCCGCGTGGCTTCAATGCCAGGTCGCCAAAGATCTTGGGTGCGTTGAGCTGTTCCAGCGACAGGATCTTGCTGGGAATGGTCCGGAACACCGCACCGGCACCCCGGTTATGGTTAAAGGCGTTGACCCGAAAGCGCGCCAGGCCATCGATCTCGAACGAGAAGTCGATTTCCAGAAACTCTTCAAAGTGCTTGCGCTGGCCGTCGTTCATGATGTCGTACACCATGCCGTGGACCTGCTTGTGGTCCAGCGCTTCCACGTTGATACGGCGTACGTCGCCGTGGACCCGGATCATCGGCGGCAATCCCGCGGAGAGGTGCAAATCGGAGGCTTTGTTCTTGACGCTGAAGGCCAGCAGTTGGGTAATGTCCACGAAGTTTCCCCTTGTCAGTTGGGGACAGAGCTGAAGGTCTGTCCCGCAAGTTCTTTGTTTGTTACGCTTGAGTGATTATGACCATGATTGCCGACAATCTCCAATGGATTCACGACCGAATCGCCCAGGCTTGTGGCAAAGCGGGCAGGTCCCCTGATTCTGTCGCCCTTCTGGCGGTTTCCAAAACCTTTGGCGCAGATGCTGTCGCCCAGGCCCATGCGGCAGGGCAAACCGCGTTTGGTGAAAACTACATCCAGGAAGCGGTGGAGAAAATCACGGCGCTCAAGCACCTGCCGCTGCAGTGGCACTGCATAGGGCCGATCCAGAGCAACAAAACCCGCCTGGTGGCCGAACACTTTGACTGGGTGCATACCGTGGATCGCCTCAAGATCGCCCAGCGCCTCAGCGAACAGCGCCCGCCCCATCTGGCGCCACTGCAGGTGTGCATCCAGGTCAATGTGGATGGCGGGCCGACCAAGTCGGGTGTCGCGCCCGACCAGGCGCTGGCGTTGGCTCAGGCGGTCGCCACGCTGCCGCGCCTGTGTCTGCGCGGACTTATGTGCATCCCTGAGCCTGCTCCTGATTTTGTAGCTGCATGCGAAGTGTTTGCGAGGGCTAGAGCCCTATTTGACGAAATTAATCTGGCTGGAATGGGACTGGACACACTGTCCATGGGCATGAGCGCCGACCTGGAGGCGGCGGTTGCCAGCGGCTCCACGATGGTGCGGGTGGGTAGCGCCATCTTCGGCGCTCGGGCCTATCCTCCTACTTCTTCGGCAACGCCAGTGGCTTGATAGTTCCGCAATTGGCGCCCAGCCAGCGGCCGGCGGTCTGCATTTCCATTTTTTCGGGCTTGCCACGCACGGTGCTGGTCGTCGCCATCTTCATGCTGTAGGCCTCCGGGCTGGTGAACGTGACCTGGCCTTCCCCGCTGCTGGGCGGCTTGGCGCACACGAAGGAAAACTTCATGGTGTTGCCGACGCGCGGGCTATTGGTGTGGGTGCAGTCGCCCGGGTTGGCGCCCTGGCGTGCGGATACCTCGTTGCGGTCCACCATCTCCTGCGTCATGCAGATCTTGATGGTCATTCCGGCGCCGCCTCCGGCCCCCATCTGCACACCCTGCTTGGCCATCATGTCCTGCATCATCTTGCGTTGTTCGGGGGGCATGCTTTCCATCTGCTTTTGCGCCTGTGCCATGGCGCCCGCCATTTCACCGGAGCCACCCTGCATCTGCGTTGCAATTTCCCACAGGCCAGGCTTGATGGCCTGTGCGCTGGCGCTTGCAGAGCCCGCCGCGAGCACCAGGGCTGTGATTGCGATGGAGAGTTTCATGCTTTTCCCTTAAATGAGCCATTTTGGCAAAAGTCACCCGGTTTGGGAATGGGCAGTCTGTATAGAATCACTGAGCACATTCGTCCTATGGCACACATCGACCCCACCCCACCTGTTTCCGCAGACGCCGCCCGCCCCACGGCCACGCTGACGGTGTTGTTTGCCGATGTCGTGGGCAGCACCCGGCTGTACGACGGCTTTGGCGACACCATCGCCAAACAGATGATCGACGAATGCCTGGCGGTCCTGAGCGGGGTGGTACAGCAGTATGGCGGGCGGGTCATCAAGACCATTGGTGACGAGATCATGTGCGTTTTGCCCAGCGCCGATAGTGGCTGCCTGGCGGCCACCGATATGCACCACAAGATCATGGCCCTGCCCATGGTCTCCAAGGTCAAGCGCAGCGTGCGCATTGGTTTTCATTTCGGCCCGGTGATTGAAGAGAACAACGACGTCTTCGGCGATACCGTCAACATGGCGGCCCGCATGGCTGGCCTGGCCAAGGGCATGCAGATCATCACGACCGGCGCCACCGTGGCCTGCATGTCACCGATGCTGCAACTTTCCACCCGCAGCATCGCCGCGTTGTCGGTCAAGGGCAAGGGCGACGAGGTCAATGTCAGCGAGGTCATCTGGCAAGGTGGTGAAGAGTTGACGATGTCCACTGCATCCATCAGCGCCATCGCCACCAAGGCGGTCACACTGGAGCTGGTTCACCAGGGGCGCGCCTGGACCCTGGGCCATGCCTATGCGTCCGTGGTCCTGGGCCGCGACGCGCAGTGCGACGTGGTCATCGCTGACCGCAGTGCCTCGCGCCAGCATGCGCGTATTGAATGCCGACGCGACAAATTCTTTCTGGTCGATCAGAGCACCAATGGAACCTTTGTGGCCTTTGCCCATGAAGCCGAAGTGGAGTTGCGCCGCGAAGAGATCATGCTGCGCGGTACCGGCCGCATCGCGTTTGGCCACACCGTGGACTTGGCCGGCGCCGAGTTCGTGGCGTTCAGCGTGCGCGAATAAGGCGGCGCAGCGGCTGGCTTCAGGTCGTCTTGGCCAGCAACTTGCCGCGTGCACCCGGTGCACTTTGCAGGCCGGCCGGTGGCAGGGCGTCGAGCTTGCCGCGCACCGCCATGTCGGCGCAGGCTGCCGCAAAACTCACATTGACATCCGCACCGCTGGACCCCGCCAGCGCAAAGCACGCCTGACCGAGTTTGGTGTTGAGCGGCTTGAGCACACCCTCATTGATCAGGTCACTGGCATTGCCGTCGGCCAGTTGCAGCTGGTACTTGCCGGAGTCGTTGGCCGCCTGGGCGTCTAGCACCTGGCGAAAGCCCCGCAGCTCACGCAGCAGCAGTTTGGCGCTTTGCGCATCGGGCAAACCCGCCACATTCAGATTGATCTTCTGGGCGCTGAAGTTGAAGTGTTCGAGAAAGAAGTTCCGGGAGAACTCGTCGCCGACCAGTTTGCCGATTTCGGCCAGGGCCAGGTCTTCGGAGGCCCAGCTCTTGCCGGTGGGGTTGACGGTGTTGAGGTAGACCTCTTCGCCGCTGGCCTTGTCGATGGCCTTCACGGTCCAGGAAGTGAGCGCGGTCTTGGTGATGGTCAGGCCCGATGCGGGCAACCGGGCGGACAGGACCTTGACCTTGACCTCGCCCTCGATCTGAAAGTCGGATGGCTGAACCTTGGCGCCGGCCTTGACATCACCATCGGCGGACCAGACCCTAAAACCAAAGGACTTGATGCGTTCCTTGACCACGTTCTCGGCCACCATGGAGCGCTCGGCCGGCAGCGCTTGCGTGGTGTCGGCGTTGCGAATCGCCATCTGGATGGACACCTTGGGGTCGCCGTTGTTGCGGATGAATTCGATGCGTTCGTCCTTGGACAGCTGGTTCAGCGACTTCTGCACATCGCGTACCTTGACCACGGCGCGGGTTTCGGTTTCCAGCAGGCCGTCCTTGCCGGTGGCGGCTGCGCCCTCCTGGATCACGGTCTTGATGAAGGCGCCGGGCTGTGACAACAGCTTGCGGTCCAGCACCGCATAGTTCTTGTTCAGCGAGTCTTTTTCGACGTACAGCGCCACGGCCTTTTCGACCAACTGGCGCATGGCATCGGCACGGGATTCGGTTTGCGCGGCGTTGGCGTCGCCCTTGAAGCGGGCATCCTTGGGGTCCACCAGGCCCAGGGCGCTGATGACCATGGTGCCGGGCTCCAGCGCGGGATCAGTGGATGTTGCGGCGACCGGCGCAGCCGGGGCTACGGGTGTTGGAGCCGCGCTACTGGCCGCGACAGAAGTCGTTGCCTGAGTCAACGCCGCGCTATTGTCTTGGGTACCCCGGGAGAAGTAGTAGCTGCCCGCGCCCAGAATGGCGACGCCGGTCAGCACAACAGCCACCAGTGCGCCATTGGATTTGTGCTGGGCATCACCGACGGGCGTGGCGGTGGCGGCACGGGCGGGTGCAGCCGCAGCGGTAGGCGCAATAGGGGCTGCCTTGGGTGCAACCGGTGCTATCGGCGGCTTGCTGAGTTCGGTGCGATCCGCGTCCACGGCCGCAGCAGCGCCCATGGCTGGCGCCGCACCCAGAGTCGTTTTGATGGCCTGCGCGAATTCGTCAGCGCTCTGGTAGCGTTCGTCCGGATTTTTTGCCATGGCTTTTTTGACCACCGCATCAAATGCCGCGGGCAGCGCCACGTTCAGCAGCGAGGGCGCCAGCGGCTCCTCGTGCAGCACCTTGTACATGATGGTCGTGGAATTGCCGGTAAACGGCTTCTCGCCGGTCAGGAACTGGTACAGGATGACGCCGCAGGAAAAAATGTCGCTGCGCCCGTCCACGGGCTGCCCCATGAACTGCTCGGGTGACATGTAGGCGGGTGTGCCCATGACGGTGCCGACCTGGGTCAGCTCGGATTTCTCGACCCGCGCAATGCCAAAGTCTGCGACCTTGACCTTGCCATCGGCCAGCACAATCAGATTGGCGGGCTTGATGTCGCGGTGGACGACACCGTTGGCGTGCGCATGGCCCAGCGCATCCAGCACCTCAACCATCAGGCGCTCCACGTCCTTGATCGCAAAGCGCTCGTTGGCCTCGAAAAAATCACGCAGTTCGCGGCCCTTGACAAATTCCATGGCGATATAGGCCACGCGCTGGCGAGCCTGGGCATCAGCGCCTGCCACCATGGTGTGGTCTTCGTCGGCAATCTCTTCACCGTAGTCATAGACCGCCACGATGCCGGGGTGGTTCAGCCGGCCTGCGGCCTGCGCCTCGCGCTTGAAGCGTGCCAGCACCTGGGCGGCCTCTTCGCCCTTGAGCTGCGCCGGCAAGATGGTCTTGATGGCCACCGTGCGCTCGATGGCTGGATCGAATCCCTCGTACACCACGCCCATGGCGCCTTTGCCGAGTTCACGGCGGATCAGGTATTTACCGAGTCGGGTGAAGGTCGTCATGGGGCGGGGGGTCCGGCTTATTTGTATTTGGAATCAATGTCCCAGACCAGCGTCTGCACCAGGCGCTGCACCATGGTGTCCAGGCCCACGCCACCCTTGGCGGAATCGGATACACCCATGACGCTGGTGGAGGTGGCGCCGACTTCCATTTTCAAATCCTTGTAGCCTTGGGCCACCTGTTCGGTGGTGTTGGCGTCCATGATCTTGTAGCGCATGCCGATCAGCCAGACGCCGGTGGAGTCACCGGTCTGCACGGAACCCGCCACCGTGCTGGCGGCCGAACCGGCCATGCTGCCGCCACCAAAGATGGACAACAGCCCACCGACGGCGCGGCCGTCAAAGCCCTTCTTGTTCTCGGCAATCTGCTCGGCCTTGAGGATGTCGAACTTCAGAATCCACTTGGTGGTCTTGAGCTTGCCCATCTGCATGGTCTTGCGCGCGGCGTTCGGGTCACCCAGGTTGTAGGCCAGCGAGATTTCATTCACCAGAGGCCCCAGGTTGGTCCGCTCCAGCACCGGGAAGTTGGCATTGGACAGTTCCAGCTCGGCAAAATCGGCAATATTGTTGGGTAAAAAGCGCTGCGTGAAGTTGGCGTTGTTGCTCTTGATCTCGCCGGGGATGACGATCAGCGCCGGGCCGCGTTTGTTCTTGTTGGTGTACTCCACCTCTTTGTAGGCCGCCGCATCGGCCGCCGCATTGGCCTTGTCCGATGTGGAGCTGCCGGCGGTGGGTGACGGGTTGCCAAAGCTGGGTTGGGCCTGAACAGTGCTGCCCACGGCGGCCAGCACCAGCAATGTGGATGCCGTAATACCTTTAAACATGTTGAATCCTTGGCTCATTGTCTCGCTCCCATTAAAAATTTACGAACCGCCGACGCGGCAATAGTCACTGTACAACTGCGCGACCACTTCGTCTGCCTTTTCGTTGATCAGGGTCAGGGCCATGCCGGAGGTATCGACCCCTGCATAGCTGGCATTTTCCGCGCTGGTTTGTGACAGGATCTTGCCATGGGCATCGGTCAGCGTGAAGGCCATGCGAATGGACACCTGGTTGACGCGCACGATGGTGTTGTACCCCGTCTGGCTGGAGATGAGCCCGCGCAGGATGTATTGGGCCGCGAGCCGCTTGGATGCGCCCAGCGCAGCATCGGGGTCGTTCTTGAAATAGGCGTCGATCTCGGCCTGCGCGACCTGGGCCGTGATTTGTGCCTGGGTCGTGGTCTTGAGCCCCAGGCGCTGCAGGCGCGCGTTGAGTGCATCGAAGTGGCCGGTATAGCGGGATTGCGCAGTCTGCAGGTAGCCATCGCGGCTCTCGCCGATCAGCACCATGATCTTCTGGTTCTTGATCTTGGCCCGGCAGGGGCTGGCCAGCAGCGCCTGCACTTTGGCCTGCTGTTCGGCCTCTTGCGCCTTCTCCGCGTTGTCTTCGTTGGAGAACTTGAAACCCTGGGCCAGCGCCCCGCCGGACAAGGCTGCTGCGGCGAGCAAGACGATCAGGGCGTGACGCATAAGGTTGGAATCCCGACGTGGAACAAATCGTTAATGGGGCGCGAAGGATGCAACGCGGCATGCCCTGCGATGGCTGACCGGTTGCGTCTTCGTCGGCATTATAGGCACCGGTTTTTTCGAATGGGGTCCTATCGCAGCGGCAGTTGCGTGGTGTTTTTTACCTCTTCCATGACCGGGTAGGTGCGGGTCTCGCGCACGCCCGGCAACTGCCACAGCACGGTGCCGGCAAAGTCGCGGTAGGCGGCCATGTCGGCCATGCGGGTCTTGAGCAGGTAGTCAAAGCCACCGGCCACCATATGGCACTCCATGATCTCGCCGCGCACCTGCACTGCAGCCTTGAACGCCTCGAACACATTGGGCGTAGTGCGGTCCAGCAGCACCTCGACAAACACCATCATGCCGGCGCCCAGCTTGAGGGGGTTGAGCCGCGCCTCGTAACCGAGGATGTAGCCATCCTTGGTGAGGCGCTGCACCCGTGCCAGCACGGCGGTCGGTGACAAGGTGACGGCCTCGGCCAGCTTGAGGTTGGAGATGCGGCCGTCTGCTTGCAGGCAGGTGAGGATTTTGAGGTCTATGCGGTCTAGTTCGGATTCCATCTTTTCTCTTCTCTTTTCTTTTCTTTTCTTCATTCGTTGCTTTTGTGTCCCCACTCTCCCCCAACCCCGCTCGCCCCGCCGGGCGAGAGGGGAGCTTTAACAGCCGATTTGGTGTCAGCGCGCCGGCTACGGAATTACTGGCGAGGCGTTGCCACCGTGTCTGTTCACCACGGCTTCTCGGGTAGCGGTCGTAGAGGCTTCGTGGCGCACTTGCCGGGAGCTGGCTGGCAGGCGCAGCCGCCAGCTTTGGCCATGCACGGACAGAGCCGTTTACTACGACCGTAACTTCAGAAACCCGTGCAATCCACAACGTACCGCAACCTTCCCCCAGTAATTCCGTAGCCGGCGCGACAAAGTCAAATCGGCTGTTGAGCTCCCCTTTCGCCCGGCGGGGCGAGAGGGGTTGGGGGAGAGTGGGGGTACACAAGTAACTATAAACAAACAAAATTTTAGTGAGAAATTCACCATAAATTCAAAGACTATAGCGACTTACTCGGCTACTACATTCCACCGGAGACCCCACCATGCCCGTCGCCCAACGCCTGCCCTTCCCCTACCGCCCCGAGGCCGAGGTCGTGGCCCGCCACCTGCAAAGCGTCAGCCAGGCACTGGACTGGGCGGCCGCGGCGCGCGCCGCCACGCCCTGGGTGCAGGCCGTGCGCGACAACCCGCCGCCGTTCTGGGCGATGGAGAGCCTGCTCAAGGAATACCCGATCTCCAGCGCGGAGGGCCTGGCCCTGATGCGCCTGGCCGAAGCCCTGCTGCGTGTGCCCGATGCCGAGACCGCCATCGCGCTGACCGCCGACCAACTCGGCCGTGCCGACTTTGATGGCAGCGGCGACAAGGTTCTGTCGCGCCTGTCGAGCACCGCAATCTCAATGTCCAAGTATTTCCTGCCGGACCCCCAGACCGGCAATGGCCCACAGAACGAACCCGGCCTGATGGCCAAGCTCGGCGCCAGGACCGTGGTGGCCGCCACGCTGCGCGCCGTGCAGTTGCTGGGCCGCCAGTTCGTGCTGGGTCAGACCATGAAAGAGGCGCAGCACGAGGCCGATGCCGCCCGTAAGAAGACATCGCTGCGCTACTCCTATGACATGCTGGGCGAGGGCGCCCGCACCGAAGCAGACGCGCAGCGCTATCTGAAGAGCTACACAAGTGCTATTGAATCAATAGCTTCGCAAGTCGATTTCACGAGGGCTATCGAGCAGAACGACGGTATATCGATCAAGCTCAGCGCGCTGCACCCGCGCTTTGAGGATGCGCACAGTGCGCGCATCCTGGCCGAGCTGGTGCCGCGCGTCTGGAGCCTGTGCCAGCACGCGGCCAAGGCCAACATCAACCTGACCATCGACGCCGAAGAGGTGGAGCGCCAGGAATTGACGCTGGAGGTGCTGGAGGCACTGGTGGCCAAGGTGGCGGCCGAGTGCCCGCAGTGGCGCGGCTTTGGCATGGCCATGCAGACCTACCAGACGCGCTCACTCGAACTCATCGAGAGCGTCACCGCGCTGGCGCGCCGCTACCAGGTGCGACTGATGTGCCGCCTGGTCAAGGGCGCGTATTGGGATGCCGAGATCAAGCGCGCCCAGGAGCTGGGCCTGCCGCACTATCCGGTGTTCACGCACAAGCACCACACCGACGTGTCCTATCTGTCCTGTGCCCGTGCGCTGCTGGATGTGCCGGACGCCATCTACCCCCAGTTCGCCACGCACAACGCCGCCACCATCGCTGCCATCCTGCAAATGGCCGCGCGCACCGGTGCGCCGTTTGAGCTGCAGCGCCTGCACGGCATGGGCGAGGGCGTGTACCGCGAGGTGTTGAAGAACCCGCTGGTGTCCTGCCGCGTCTACGCCCCCGTGGGCGCCCACCGCGACCTGCTGGCCTACCTGGTGCGCCGCCTACTGGAGAACGGCGCCAACTCCTCCTTTGTGCACCAGATGGCCGACCCCACGGTGGATATGCAGGACCTGCTGACCTCCCCGCTGCGCCTGGAGCCACATTCCAGCCTACCGCTGCCGCCCGACCTGTTTGGCACGCACCCCGGCGCGCGCAAAAACAGCACGGGCCTGGACCTGACCGTGCCCGCACACCGCTCCCCGCTGCTGGCCGCGCTGGCCACGACACCGGTACCCGTGGTGCCCGAGTTCGATCCGCGCCGCACCGCCGACGTGTTTGCCACCTGCGCCGCCGCCCAAAAGGGCTGGAGTCGCACACCGGTGGCCGAGCGCGCCGCCATCCTGCGCCGCGCCGCCGACACCATGCTGGAGCAGACGCCCATGTTCTGTGCCATGCTGGTCAAAGAAGCGCACAAGACCTGGGGCGACGCGGTGAGCGAGGTGCGCGAGGCCGTCGACTTTTTGCGCTACTACGCCGATGAGGCCCAGCGCATCATGCAACCCCTGCCGCAACCGCAGATCCATCACCTGCCGCCCGCGCTGGCCGGCCACAGCTTTGGCGTGACCGGCGAGTCCAACACGCTGTCGCTGACCGCGCGTGGCGTCTGGGACTGCATCAGCCCGTGGAATTTCCCGCTGGCCATCTTTGTCGGTCAAGTCGCCGCGGCCCTTGCCACCGGCAACACCGTGCTGGCCAAGCCGGCCGAGCAGACACCCGGCGTGGCCCTGGTGGCGGTGCAACTGCTGCACGCCGCCGGTGTGCCCGTCGACGCATTGCAGCTGGCGCACGGCGCCGGCGAAACCGTGGGCGCGGCGCTGGTCGCACAACCCGGCGTGGCTGGTGTGGTGTTCACCGGCTCCACCCAGGTTGCCAAGATCATCAACCGCGCACTGGCTGCCAAGGACGGCGCCATCGTCCCGCTGATCGCCGAGACCGGTGGCATCAACGCCATGCTGGTGGACAGCAGCGCGCTGCCCGAGCAGGTGGTCGACGCCGTGGTGCAAAGCGCCTTCCGCTCGGCCGGCCAGCGCTGCTCCGCGCTGCGCCTGCTGTGCGTGCACGAGGCTATCGCCGATGGCGTCATCGAGATGCTGCAAGGCGCCGCGAAGGAACTGGTGGTGGGCGACACCGCCGACATCGCCACCGATGTGGGGCCCGTCATTGACGCCGAAGCCTTCGAGGGCATCTACCGCCACATCCAGCGCCTCAAGGTCGAGTCAAAAGTGCTGATAGCCCCCGTTGAATCTACGTCGATAGCTAGCAAAACAGTAGCAAACTTGATCGCCCCGCACGCCTTCGAGGTAGCCCACATCGCCGACGTCAAGGCCGAAATTTTTGGCCCGGTGCTGCAGGTGGTGCGCTGGGGCGGCGAGCCGGCCGACGTCATTGCCCAGGTCAACGCACTGGGCTACGGCCTCACGCTGGGCATCCAGACCCGCATCGACAGCCGCGCCCAGGCCCTGGCCCACGCCGCGCACATCGGCAATGTCTACATCAACCGCAACATGATCGGCGCCGTGGTCGGCGTGCAGCCCTTCGGTGGTGAGGGTCTGAGCGGCACCGGCCCCAAGGCCGGCGGTCCACACTACTTGTACCGCTTCTGCGCCGAGCAGACCATCACCGTGAACACCACGGCGGCGGGGGGGAATGCGGCGCTGCTGGCGTCGATGCATTGACTTTTGGTTGTAGGAAGAAAGCGCTGTTTGGTAATGTGGACTTCACCCGCTGCCATAGACATATTTCAGCTTCCAGCTCCAAGATTCTCGAATCCCAGCGGGCAATGACAACGCTCACTGGCGCACAGATTGGCGGGGGAAAGCGTAATTGCTGAGGTGTGACGCCGCCTGCTGCCGCCCACGCAGGGGTTGCTCATCGGCCGACACAATCGGAATTGGAATTAGGCGCGACGGGTATGCTCAAGCCGCTGCGCCACCAGGCGCACCAGGGCGCGTGCGTTGGCACCTGCGGTGTGTACGGGCAAGGTCAGTGCCTGAACGCAGTCGCCTTCAGCAATGGGCAGGTGCCAGTCGGGCAGCATGTTGTGCAAACGTCCCGCCGCAACGTCCTCCTGCACGCAAAAGTCGGGTGCCAACACAACCCCTTGGCCATGCCGCGCCAGCGCTACCAGGGCTTCGAGGCTGTCGGCGCTGATGTGGGGCTGCAGCTCCACGGTTTCACGGGCATCGCCGCTGCGGCTATGCCACTGCAGCAGCCAGCTTTGCGCGCCGCCCTCCAGCATGAGCAAAGGCCATTGTTGCAACGCCTGCGGACTCTTCAGGGGCGACGCCG
This sequence comes from Rhodoferax sp., assembly GCA_030645355.1. Taxonomy (GTDB): domain Bacteria; phylum Pseudomonadota; class Gammaproteobacteria; order Burkholderiales; family Burkholderiaceae_C; genus Allorhodoferax. The sequence goes on from JAUSNJ010000182.1 coordinate 60,948, forward strand.
TGCTGCCATACGCACCAATGCGATAGCGCAGCACGGGCTGAGCCACGCAGTCCTCAGGGGGCTTTCGGGTAATGCGAAAGGCCACATCCACCCCCTCGCGAACCAGGTCCACCCGCCGCTCGGTGAACATCAACTCCATGGCCACACCCGGGTGCGTGCGACCAAACTCGGCCAGCAAAGGCAACAACACGCTGTAGCCAAAGGCGCGCATGCTGGTGATGCGCAGCCGCCCCTGCAGAGCATCGCCTTCCTTTCGCAAGGCCATGCGTGCCGCGTCCGCGGCTTCGTGCACGACCTGGGCCCGCGCAGCCAGCGCGCGCCCGGCCTCGGTCAACCCCAGCGAGCGGGTGGTGCGTGCCAGTAGCGTCTGGCCGACTAGCTGCTCCATGGCGGCTACGCGGCGACTGACGGCCGCACGCGTCAGCCCCAACTGGCGCGCTGCGCGTGAAAAGCTCCCTGCCGCGACCACACGGGCAAACAACTCCAGCGCGTTGGCATCCAACGTTGAGGTCTCGCGTTGGCGGTGCAATCGGGTTGCCGACAAGGCAGGCGCGTCTTTTGGTGAGTTCATGTAAACAGTGTGACTCGGAAATTGGATCTATTCAACAATTTGGTACAAATCTACCATGCAGCTTCATGAACCACCTGTTTGGAGACGCTATGTCCATTGCCTTGTCCGCCGCCGCTGCCCCTACCACCTATGTGAGGACTACGTTGGAATCCCCCGACCAAGCACACCTGCACGCCCATCTGCCATTCCAGGACGAACCCGACCCGCAGGCCGCGGAGGTCGGCATGGGCGCGGTGCAATTTGCGGCCACAGATGGTCACCCTCTGCACGGGCACTGGTTTGTGCCGCAGCACCGTCCCGCCCACGCGGTGGCGGTCATGGCGCCGGCCACCGGTGTTCCGCAGCGCTACTACCACGCCTTTGCCCGCTGGCTGGCCGCCCGTGGCTATGCCGTGTTGTGCTTTGACTACTGTGGAATGGGAAAGCGCATCAGCGCCAGTGGGCGCACCGGCATGCGTGAGTGGGTGCGCCACGACCTCTCGGGGGCGCTGGCCTGTGCGAAGGCGCGTAGCACCCAAAGCGACCAGCACTTGCCCGTGCTGTGGGTCGGGCACTCCTTGGGAGGCAATGGATTGCCGCTGGTACAGGGGCTTGAGCACATCAACGCGGTCATTACCCTGGGGTCGCAGTTCGGGTACTGGAAACTGTGGCCGCGCGGATGGCACCGCCAGGTGACCCGCGTGTTCTTTGGGCGCTGGGTCCCGCTATGTGTGCGCCTGACCGGCAAGCTGCCGGGCTGGGCGCTGGGCGGTGGCGAGGCGCTGCCCGGGGCCGCGGCCATGGACTGGTCTCGCTGGGGCATGTCGCCAGGATACTTTCGCGATGACCCGGCTTGCGCCGGTTGGTACCAGCCCGACCAGTTTCAGGGTCACATGCAGCTGTGGAGCATTGACGACGACAAAACTTTTGGTCCTGTGGATGCGGTGGACGCATTGGCAGCGTGCTTTGGTCAGAGTGCGGGTCAGGTCGAACGCTTGCACCTGCATCCTCGCGCGGTAGGGCGGAAAACGGTAGGGCATTTTGGTGTTTTCCAGCGCGTGGCGGAAGCGAAAATTTGGCCGCTGGTGTTAAAACACATCGAGGCCAAGGTGCCACGCTTGCGCCCGGCGGTAGGCGCTGCTTCCTAGCCACTTGGTGCGGGTTGCACGCCCAATCGAGCCTGGCTGGATTTTGCGTGCCCTTACCCACCTGCGCCTCACTGTCACACCATAACGGCGGGTCACCGCTCCCACTTCAGCGCTTTCTGATCTTCCGAGTAATAAATCCTTTGTCTTTGCTTAACTTGCACCACTCCTTCTGCTTACGCAGTTTCTAGTGTGTTGCATCGACCGGCTGAATCCGCCCCCCCCTTCCCAGTTGCTGCCTAAAGCCACTTTGCGGCAGAAGCCAGCACATTAAGCCCCCAGCAACTGCTGCACCCGCCCCCGCAGCGTCTCCGGCTGCACATCCTGCGGTGCGCTGGCCACGCCCACATTCAGCCCCACGCTGCTGAATAGGCCGCGGCGGAACGGTCGCACCATGGCGCCGCCTTGTTCCACGCGGCTGAAGAACGAGCCCCACAGATTGGTCAGCGCCATCGGCACCACCTGCACGGTCGTGCCTTGCTGCGTGGTGCGCTCCAAAATCTTCATGATGCCGCCCTTGAACTCTTGCAACGTGCCGTCGCGGGTGATGCCGCCTTCGGGGAAGATGCACAGCAGGTCGCCCTCGGCCAGCACCTTGGCCGCCGCGTCAAAGGCGGCTTCATAGGCGGCGGGGTCTTGGGCACGCGGCGCAATCGGAATGGCCTTGGCCAGTTTGAACAGCCATCCCAGCACCGGCACCTTGAAGATTTGATGGTCCATGATAAAACGGATAGGCCGGGGGCTGGCCGCCATCAGCAACACGGCGTCGATGAAGCTCACGTGGTTGCACACCAGAATGGCCGCGCCCGTGGTGGGGATGTGCTCATCGCCGTTCACCTTGAAGCGGTAGATGAAGTGCGACAGCACCCAGGCCACAAAGCGCAGCAGGTACTCCGGCACCAGCATGAAGATGTAGAACGCCACCACCGCATTGGCCAGGCCGGTGAACAAGAAGATTTGCGGAATGGTGAAGCCGGACTTGAGCAGCGCACCGGCAATGACCGAACTGCCGATCATGAACAGCGCGTTCAGGATGTTGTTGGCGGCGATGATGCGGGCGCGGTGCGTGGCCTGGCTGCGCAACTGGATCAGTGCATACATGGGCACGCTGTACAGGCCGGCGAAGAGGCTCAAGAGCGCCAGATCGGCCATCACGCGCCAGTGCGCCGGTTGCACCATAAAGGCGCTCAGGCCCATGACCTCGGACGCGGGCAGGCCGCTGGACGCAAAGTACAGGTCCACGGCAAACACGCTCATGCCAATGGCGCCCAGCGGCACCAGGCCGATTTCCACATGGCGGCGGCTCATGACTTCGCACAACAGCGAGCCGGTGCCGATGCCGATGGAGAACACCACCAGCAAGAGGGATGCCACCTGCTCGTTGCCATGCAGCACCTCTTTCGCCAGGCTGGGGAACTGGCTCAGGAACACGGCGCCAAAGAACCACATCCAGCTGATGCCCAGCAGCGAGCGGAACACCACCAGGTTGCCATGCGCCAGCTTCAGGTTGCGCAGGGTCTCGCTAATGGGGTTCCAGTTGATGGTCAGGCCCGGGTCGGTGGCCGGCGCCTTGGGGATAAAGCCCGCCACCACGCGGCCGACGATGGCCATGGCAACGCAGGCCACGGCCACGGTTTCGTGGCCGACGTTGGGAATGGCCACCAGCAGACCGCCCACCACATTGCCCATCAAAATGGCGACAAAGGTGCCCATTTCCACCATGCCGTTGCCACCGGTCAGCTCGCGCTCATTCAGTACCTGGGGCAACAGCGCAAACTTGACCGGCCCAAACAGCGTGGAGTGCACGCCCATCAGGAAGGTGCACAGCAGCAGGATGGCGACCTGATCGGTCACAAAGCCCCAGGCGGCAATCGCCATGATGGCGATCTCCAGGTTCTTCACAAAGCGGATCATCAGCGTCTTGTCGTACTTGTCGGTCAGCTGGCCGGCGGTGGCCGAGAACAGCAGAAACGGCAGGATGAACAGCGCGCCAATCACCAGGCCGGCCATGGCCGGTGGCAGCCAGCCCACGCTGAGCTGGTAGGTCACCATCACGGTGAAGGCGAACTTGAACAGGTTGTCATTGGCCGCGCCGGCAAACTGGGTCCAGAAGAACGGGGCGAAGCGGCGCTGGCGCAACAGAGCAAACTGGTTGGGGTGCGCGTGGGCGTGGGCGTGTGCGTCGGCAACGGGGGCTGCTGCGGGGCTCAGGGTCTCGGTCGTCACGGTGTTTCCTCTCATTTTTTTGTTGGATTCAGGCACGGACTGCGCGGTGCTGCCAAGGCCGGGCTTGGGCGCCATTGTGCATGAGCGAAATGACGGGCCAGGCGGCCAGTGCTGCGGCTACATGCTTCAGCGTATGGCCGGAAACCAGACCCTGCGTCAGGTCAAACACCACGTGGTCACCCAGCTCCAGCGCCTTTGCCAGCACGTACCAGGCAATGACCGCCAATAGAGGCAGACCCCAGGCGCCGGCTGCGGGTTGGCGCAGCGCCAGCAGCACGATCAGCAACATGCCGCCGCCTTGCAGCACAGCCCATGGCAACAGGTTGCTGCTGCTGGCCCAGACGAGCACCGCGACCGGTCCCAGTGTCAGCACGGCGCCAGCCGTCCACAGCCCGGCGCGCGCACTGATGCGGTCCACCGCGGCCAGGCCAAGGAGGCCGGCAAAGGCACTGACCATGCCCAGCCGGTCGATGGCCAGGCCCGCGTCATCGGGGCGCAGGTGGTACCAGGCTGAGCACAGCGCGGTCAGCACCAGTCCGGCAAAGAACAGCGTGGCCAGTGCGCGCTGTACGCCGGTGGGCTGGCCGGAACCGGATGCGCGCAGGCGCAGCAGGCCCCAGCCACCGAACAGCGCAAAGGGCAGGTTGCTCAGCACGTCCAGCGCGCAGGGCAAGCCCAGCAGGTGGCGCTGGTCGGCAAAGGCGTGGTAGTGGTCGAACTGGGCCACGGACGGGCCCAGGCAAGCAGTGGCGATGGCCAGCAGCAGGGCGGCCAGCAGGCCGGACTCGGCGGGGTTCAGAGGGTGTTGCATCAGAGGCTCCTTGGGGACAAACGGGGTAGGGGAGCCGCCAGTGTGTTGCGCACAGCCGCTCCGGATTGCGCAAAAATCAATACATGGCTGTACAAAAATACGCTAGGTATCAATAATCGATACTTATGAGCACCACCGCCGACCTCGTTCTCGCGCTCAAGCGCGAACTCAAATCCGCCCGCATGAGCTACGCCGACCTGGCCGTGGCGTTGGGCCTGGCCGAATCCAGCGTCAAGCGCATGCTGGCCAAGGGCGATATGCCACTGTCGCGCATCGACGCCATCTGCCGCGCCTTGAAGCTGGACTTTGCCGATCTGGCGCGGCGCGTGGCCGATGCCCAGCCGTTGTTGGCCCAGCTCACGGCGGAGCAGGAGCGCGCCGTGGTGGCGGACAAGAAACTGCTGCTGGTGGCGATCTGCGTGCTCAGCCAGTGGACGCTGGAACAGATCGTCGCCGCTTACCGCCTGACCGAGGCCGAGTGCATCGGCTACCTGGCGCAGCTGGACCGCATCGGCATCATCGAGTTGCGCCCGCTGAACCGCTACCGGCTGAAGCTGGCCAAGGCCTTCCGCTGGCGGCCGCACGGCCCGGTGATGGACTACTTTCGCGACAACGCCTTGCTGGACTATTTCTCCGGCGGATTTGATGGCGCCGGCGAGGGCCTGCTGCTGGTGCATGGCTCGGTCAGCCGAAGCCTGGCGCCGTCCTTTCTGGAGCGCATGCAGCGCGTGGCGCAGGACTTTGCGCAGCAGCATCTGGCGGATCAGAAGCTGCAGGACAAGGACCGCCAAGGCTACACCTTGCTGCTGGCCATGCGCAGCTGGGAGTTCGAAGCCTTTGGCGCGCTGCGCCGCTGAATGCTATCCAAACAATAGCATTGTCGTCATATTACACGAGGGCTATCGGGCTATTTGTCTATGAGTCTTTGGCGACGGAGGTGCTATCCAGGGCGCGCATCAGGCGCTCGCAGTGCAGAGCCGCCTCGGAGAAGTCAAAGCGGTTGATCGCCTGGGTCAATTCCGCAAATGCCTCCACCGCGGCCAGTGCCCCGATGTCGAGCATGCGGGCGTGAACCTCGAGCGCGCGCAGATCCGCGCTGGCTAGCAGCCCGTTCAACTCGCCAAGACCCAGCAGGACCCTGCCCGTCTCTTCGACGGTCAGCGCAGGCACCTCCGCGGGCGTGCCCTGAGACGAAGGCGACGGCGCGTACGACTGCGCCATGGGCGTCATCGTCGCCAGGGTGCCGGTAACAGCCTCCCGAAAATTTGCACGCAAAGGCGTCAGGGTCTGTTCCGAAGCTCCGGCCTGGATGGCGCTTTCAAGGGACTTGGACATTGCCGACATATAGGTGGCGCCTACCGTGGCCGACAAGCCTTTGAGTGTGTGCAACAAACGCGCGGCCGCAGTGGCGTCCCCGCTAGCCAGCAGGGCCTCGAGCTGATCCGCCTGGCTGCGTAGCTCCAGCAGGTACGACTCCAGCACGGTGGCATACAGCTGGGTGTTGCCCCCCAGGCGTTCGATGGCGCCGTCGGGGTCGACGCTGTTGACGGCAGGCATTTCGGGAGGCGCAGCCGCGTCGCCCGGTGCAGGCACCTTCGCCACGCCGGCGCGGTTTCTTCGGGTGTGCTGCAGCAAGACACCTACCAGATGGGGCAGGTCAAATGGCTTGCCGACGTGGTCGTTCATGCCACTGCGCAGACAGGCATCGCGGTCCGATGCCATGGCGTTGGCGGTCATGGCAATGATGGGCAGGTTGGCCAGGCCCAGCTGCTGGCGAATGGCCTTTGTGGCCTCGTAGCCGTCCATGACAGGCATTTGAATGTCCATCAGCACTGCGTGAAACGGGTCGGTTGCATTGGCCACTGCCTGCACGCCCAGCTGCCCATTGCCGGCGACCTCAACCTGCGCGCCTTCAGCCCGCAGCAATTCCCGGGCGACTTGCTGGTTGATCGGGTTGTCTTCCACGATCAGCAGTCGCATGCCCTCCAGGCGACCGGCCTTGTCCGAACGGGTGCGGGGCTTCGCGCGCAAGTTGCTCAAGCCCGCACGGGCGTCCACAACCGCGTCAAACAGCACCGAGGCGGTAATGGGTTTGACCAAAAACGCATTCAGCCGGGCCTGCTCCTGGGCACTGCGTTGCGACAGCTTGTCACGGCCATGCGCGGTCACCATGATGGTGATAGCGCTCTGCGCCGGTTCGCCGAGCTGCTGGATGCGGTCAATGGTTTCCCAGCCATCCATGTCGGGCATCTGCCAGTCCACGAAAATCGCGTCATACGGCGGCTGCAATGCGCGTGCCCGTTCACGCACCAGTGCCAGTGCCTGGGGGCCGGATGCCGCGGTATCGACTTGCCACCCCCATGCCCCGGCCATGGCTGCCGTCAGCTCCAGTGCCATGGGGTTGTCGTCCACCACCAGCACCGTCATCTGCATCCGCTTGCGTGGCGGTGCGGGTTCGGTGTCCCCCGCAATTTCGCTGGCACTGTGGAAGTTCAGTGCGAAGTGAAACGTGCTGCCCTGGCCGAGCACGCTGTCCAGCTCCAACTGTCCGCCCATCAGTTCAACCAGCCGCTTGCAGATGGAGAGGCCCAGGCCAGTGCCGCCGAAACGGCGCGTGGTGGATGCTTCGGCCTGTGAAAATCCGTCAAAGATGCGTTCCTGGTTCTCGGGGGCTATGCCGATGCCGCTATCGCGTACCGAAATCTCCACGGTGGTTTGGTCGGCCGCATGGGACAAGACTTTGAGCTTTACGACCACTTCACCCTGGCTGGTGAATTTGATGGCGTTGCCCGCCAGGTTGATCAATACCTGTTGCAGTCGCATGGCGTCGCCCACCAGCACATCCGGCAGGGCAGGGTCCACGTCAAACAGCACCTCCACAGGCTTGTTGCCGACGTTGGCGGACAGGATGACCGACAGGTCCCGCATCAGGCGGTCCACGCGGAACGGCTGCGGATCGAGCCCCATCTTGCCGGCTTCCATTTTGGAGAAATCCAGAACGTCGTTGAGCAGTCCGAGCAGGGACTTGGCCGCCCCTTCGGCTTTGGCCGCATAGTCCAGCTGGCGTGTCGAGAGCTCGGTGTTGCGCAGCAGTTTCAGCATGCCCAGGATGGCATTCATGGGGGTGCGGATTTCGTGGCTCATGTTGGCCACAAACTGGCTCTTGGAGCGTGACGCCTCCTGGGCGGCCTCGGTGGCGCGGGTCAGCTCCGTGATGTCGGTGTAGGTGGTGACAAACCCGCCATCGGGCATGGGTGCGCCGCGTACCTCCAGGGTCCGGCCGTCGCCGCGCTGGCGCTGGAAGCGGTGGGCTTGTGCCAGCCGCGCGCGGTCCACGATTTTGCGGATGATGGCTTCGTGGTCACCGTCCCCATATTCGCCCCGCATGGCATTGAAGCGGATGATGGATTCAAAGCTGATCGGCTCCTGCGCGAACAGCGCATCCGGAAAATCGAGCAGGCTGCGAAACAGCGGGTTGTCGGCGATCAGATTGAGCTGGCTGTCCATGACGCTCAATCCCACCGGAATATGTGCCAGGATGCTCTTCATTTGCACGTTCTTCTGGCGGATCTCGTCTTCCAGCTTGCGCCGCTGCGTGATGTCCTGGAAGATGCCGACCAGGCGGACGCGTTTGCCATCGCGGTACTCCGCTTCGGCGGCGCAGCGCACCCAGATGCGCCGCGCCATGGCGGTGACCACTGGCAGCTCCATATCCCACGGTTTCCCGGTTTTCCGGGCGTTGTCAAACGCGGTCTGGATTTCGGCGCGGGCCTCGGGCGCAAAGAACGCGATCGATTCCTGCAGCGTCGGCGCATGGCCCTTGGCCACATCGTGGATATGGCAGGTCTGGTCCGACCACTCCAGGGTGTCCTCGGCCAGGTCGTATTGCCAGCGGCCGATACCGGCAATGCGACCCGCGCGCGCCAGAAAGCTGGCACTGTCGCGCAGGCTCGCGGCGGACTCCTTGAGTGCCGCCTCGGCTTTCTTGGCTTCCGTGATGTCCAGGTTGATCCCGTACATCCACTCTGGTTTGCCGTCCGGCGTGCGGCTGAACAGCCGGCCGCGGGTGAGTTGCCAGCCCCACTGGCCGTTCTTGTGGCGGATGCGCCCTTCGACCTCATAGGTGTCACGCCGGCCCTCCAGATGCTCGTGCAGGTTCTGGTCGGCAATGACCAGGTCGTCCGGATGCAGCGAGTTCCGCCACAGGCGGTTGGGGTTGGTTCCGACTTCATCCAGGGCGTAGCCAAACAACTCGGCCCACCGTGCGTTGACACGGACCTCGTTGGTCTGGCAGTTCCACTCCCAGGTGCCGGCGCGGGTGCCGCTGATGATGTTGTTCAAGCGTTGCCGTTCGGCGGTCAGTACTTCCTGGGCGCGCTTGCTGGCAGAAATATCAGTGCGGATGGAAATGTATCGTTCGATGCCGTGTTCGCCAAAGTAAGGCGCGATGACGGTGTCCAGCCAATACGGCGAGCCGTCCTTGGCCCGGTTGCAGACTTCGCCATGCCAGGCATGGCCGCTGGAAATGGTCTTCCACACACCATCCCAGAAGCCATCGGGCTGTGCGTCGGACTTGATGATGCGGTGATTCTTCCCGATCAGTTCTTCGTTGCTGTAGCCGCTGATCTGGCTGAACCGCTCGTTGGCGAAGGTGATGTTGCCCGCCGGGTCCGCGATCGAGACGATGGAATACAGGTTGATGGCGTCCATCAGCGTCTGCGACTCGCGCAGCGATTCCATCCGTGCAGTCTGTGCCTGGCGGCGTTCGGCGTCCATGCGTTGCAGGCTCGTCTGCGTCAGGGCGAGGCGTCCCATGACACTGCCTTCCATGCCGGGCGCGACCGCAAGGGGCGTTGAAAAATCCCCCTCCCCCAGCCGGTCGAGGCTGGCGTGGACCGTGTCGACCGTGCCACCCAGCGCTTCGCGCATGGCCCAACTGGTGCGCACCAGGACCACCAGCAGGCCCAGCCCGGTGGCGATGAGCGCCAGGCGCACCCACAGGGCGCGGGACTGCGCGAGCTCGACCTCCAGGCGCGTGCGCGCGTCCACCATCCTGTAGACCTCGGCGATCGGTTGCATGATCTGTGCCTTGGCCCGGTGGTAGCGTTTGTCATGCACCATCGCTATGGCCTGCTCGCGCGCGGCACTGGCCTGTGGGCTGTTGTCGTCCATCAGCGCCATGGCGTCAAATTCGGTGCGGGTGAGGGCGTCTGAGTCGGCCTTGGCCTGGGCAAGCTTTTCGAATTCCTGGTCGGTAAACCCGGCCTGGCGCATCAAGTCCAGCAGGCTGATGGGCCCTTCGCTGCCGCTGTGTGGCCGCTCGCGGTTGGCCACCACGCTGTCCCAGTAAATATTCTGGTAGTCAACAGGGCGCGGCTGCTTGCCGTCCCGAATGTCCAGAATGTCCTGAAAATATTGCTTGTAGGCAGGGTCCCCGGTGGCCACAAAGGTGCGGACCATGCGGGTCAGATCATCCGAGGACTGGCGCAATTCATCAGCCAGCAGGATCGACTGGTAACGCCGTTCATTGGCGCGGTCGACACGAGCCTCCAGCAGGGTGTAGCCCCAAAACAGGCCAGCCACGGCCACGATCAGGATTACCGGAAGCCAGAACCTGCGGGAGAACGGGGGCCGTTTTTGTGGCATCAAAGCAGCCGATCCATGCTTGAGGAGTAGGGTCAGTGCATTCTACGCATACCGGCTCGTCAGTAGCACTCCACCTGGACGGTTGATTTCTGTGCCATGGCCGTGATGTCGACCAGGCTCATGGCCTTGCTGGCCGCGCTGTTGACGGCGTAGTCCACCGAGTAGGCGTCCAGAAAGCTGGCCAGCGTGGCCTGGTTGATGCCGAAGTTGACGTTTTGCGCAGCAATTGGGCCGCTGGGCAACATGCGGGCCCGCACAATGCCGACCAGCAAGCCGTTGTGGTCAAAGATCGGGCCACCGCTGGAGCCCGGCTGGACCGTGGCCGACATCTGGAAGGCGGAGGTGTCATCGCTGAACCCGGTAAGTGCATTCACGATGCCGGTGGTGACCACCGCACCCGACGACAGGATGCCCTTCAACGGGTAGCCGACAACGACCAGCTCGTCGCCCATGCGCACGCCCTTGCCGGAGCGGAATTTTGCTGGTGGCAGCGTGGTGCCCTCCAGGCGCAGCAGGGCCAGGTCGTTCTTGGCGTCTTTGGCGACCACCTTGACGTCCATCCCCAAGGGTTGGACGCGGACCTTCTCGCAGCCCTGCACCACATGCTGGTTGGTCACGATATCGCCCTGGCGGCTGACGACGACCCCGCTGCCGTAGACGCCCTTGCGCACGGTGGGGGTTGCCGCTGCGCTGTTGATTTTTGCCAGCAACTCGGCAGTAGTGGTCTGGCTGACCACGGTCTTGGACTGCTTGGTGGCTTCTTCCAGTTCGGCCGGGCTGAGTAGCTTCTGTACGCGTTCCTTGCCTTCATTGGCGTTTTTCAGTGTCTCGGCAAAGGCATTGGAGGGCACCGCGGCGTACCAGGCATAGGCCAGTGTGGGTGATTTGGCGACGCCGCCGCGCCCGAACTCGTAGACGCTGGCGATCCAGTTGTAACTTGAGACATAGCCCGCCGCCACCGCGCGCCTGAACCAGCGCAGGGCCTCGTTGCCGTCGGCGCTGACGCCCCGTCCCAGCGCGTACATGCGGCCCGCGGATTCCATGGCATAGGGGTAGGCACGCTCACCGCCCTTTTTGTACCAGTCCAGCGCCACCAGCTTGTCCATCGTCAGGCCGCCCTTGCCCTCCTCATAGTAGCTGCCCAGCCAGCCCATGGCCGTCGCATTGTTTTGGGCCGCGGCCTCCTTGAACCAGGCCAGGGCCGTGGCCTCGTTTTTCTCCATGCCAAACAGGCCGGCCGAAATCCAGGAACCCAGGGCCGCCTGGGCCTGTGGGTAGCGCAGTTCGGCGGCCTGTTTGACCAGGGCCACGCCACGCGCTTCGTCACGGTTGACCAGGTTGCCGGTGAGGTGCATCTGCCCCAGGGTGTAGGTGGCGCGCACTGAGCCGGCAGCCTGTGCCTTCTGGATGTAGTCGCGGGCCTTGAGTTCGTCGCGTGCGCCGCCCTGGCCGCGCATCAGCATCTCGCCCATGACGACCATGGCCTCGGCGTCGCCCTGTTCGGCCGGCTCGGCCAGCTCTTTGCGCGCATCGGTGTAGCGCTGCTTGGAATGGGCTTCCAGGCCTTCGGCCACGTCGGCCTGCGCGCCGGCGTGCAGGGTGGCGAGGGCGAAAATCAAATAGGGGGGTATACGCATGGTTTTCTCAGACAGTTTGCTGCAAATATACCCGCTGCCCTGCGTCGGCTGCTAAGCTCGCGCGGTTGCAATTGCGGGATCACCCATGTCACGAACGCTTCTTCGAAATATCTGTGCCGCAGCCGCTTTGCTGCTGACCCTGTGGGGCGCGCAGGCGGCGCTCAATCTGTCGGACCCGCTGCCGGTAGGTCCCCAGGTCATGGTCGGGAAACTGGCCAATGGATTGACCTACTACATCCAGAAAAACAGCCGCCCCGAGAAGCGGCTGGAGCTGCGCCTGGTGGTCAAGGCCGGCTCCGTCCTGGAAGACGAGGACCAGCTGGGCCTGGCGCACTTTACCGAGCACATGGCGTTCAACGGCTCCACGCACTTCAAGAAACATGAGCTGATCTCGTACCTGCAGTCCATAGGGCTCAAGTTCGGCGCCGACCTCAACGCCTACACCAGCTTCAACGAGACGGTCTACATCCTGCCCATCCCCACGGAGAACCGGGACAATATTGAAAAAGGTTTCCTGGTGCTGGAAGACTGGGCGCAGGGTGTCAGCTTCAACGACGCCGACATCGACCTGGAACGCGCCATCGTGCTGGAAGAGTTGCGTCTGGGCAAGGGCGCACAGGACCGCATGAACAAGGTTCTGCTGCCCAAGCTGTTCAGCGGCTCGCAGTACGCCAAGCGCCTGCCCATCGGCACCGAGGCCAGCCTCAACGGATTCAAGCATGACGCCATCAAGCGCTTTTACAAAGACTGGTACCGCCCCAATCTGATGGCCGTGGTGGTGGTCGGCGACATCGAGCCTGCTGAGGCACGCGCCCTGGTGGAGTCCCACTTTGGCAAGCTGCAGAACCCCGCCAACGAGCGTGCGCGCACCTATCCGGCAATCCCGGCGCGCACCCAGTCCGAGGCGCTGGTGGTGACCGACAAGGAAGCCACCAACAACGTCATGCTGATCCGCTACCCGGTGCAGCCGGCCAAAACCGTGCTGACCATCGGCGACTACCGCGATTCTCTGGTGGAACAGCTGTTTGGCGCCATGCTGGGCCAGCGCATGCAGGAGCTGACCCAGCAGGCCACGCCGCCCTTTGTCGGGGGCGGCAGTGGCGCCAGCAAGCTGGTGCCCGGCTACCGGTCGTTCAATTCCAGTGCCCTGCTGGGCCGCATGGGCGCCGGACCCGCAGGGGACGCGCTGGTGCAGGAGAGCGAGCGCGCCCGGCAATTTGGCTTCAGCGCGTTGGAGCTGGAGCGCAGCAAGAAGAACCTGCTGCGCAGCGTCGAGCAGGGGCACGCCGAGCGCGAGAAGACGGACTCCGCCCGCTATGCGTCCGAGTACCTGCGCAACTTTCTGGAGCAGGAAACCATTCCCGGCATCGAGAATGAACTGATCTATGCGCGCGAACTGCTGCCCACGATCGCGCTGGCCGATGTCAACCGCTTTGCCCAGAGCATCATTCCGGAAAAATCCGCCAAACTGGTGGTCTACATGGGAAGCGACAAGGCCGACAGCAACACGCCAACCGAGGTGCAGCTGCTGGCCAGCGTCAGCCAGTCGGAACAGCGCGCGGTCACCGCCAGGGACGAAAAAACCGTGGCAACCACGCTGATGGCGCGCCTGCCAGCGGGTGGAAGCATCGTCGCCGAACGCCACAACGCCGCGCTGGGCCTGACCGAGCTGGACCTGTCCAACGGCATCAGGGTCATCCTCAAGCCCACGGATTTCAAGGCCGATGAAATCACCATGGGCGCCAATCGCTTTGGCGGGCAGTCCCTGTTTGGGCAGGCCGACATGTTCAATGCCGGCTATGCCAGCAACGCCGTTGCGTCCATGGGTGTGGCCGACTTTGCGCCCATCGAGTTGCAGAAGATGCTGGCCGGCAAGGTGCTGGCCGTGAACACGGGGCTGGGCTTTTACAACGATTACGTCAGTGCTTCGTCCAGCAACGCCGACCTGGAGACCATGCTGCAGTTGTTGACGCTGAAGTTCGGCCCGCCGCGCAAGGATGCCGACCTGTACCAGTCCTTTGTGACCCGCTCGCAGGACAACGCCAGGAATGCCATTGCACGGCCCGAATCGGTTTTTCTGGATGCGACGCAGACCACGCTGTTCAATGACCACCCGCGCCTGCAACTGACCCCGCGTCCTGCGAACTTTGACCAGCTGAACCTGGAGCGCATCCTTGCCATCTACCGGGACCGCTTTGTCAGCGCCAAGGGCCTGACCTTTGTTTTTGTCGGCAGCTTCACGGTGGATGCCATCAAGCCGCTGCTGGCCCGCTACCTGGCCAGTCTGCCAACGCCCGACGTGGCGACCCGCTACCTCGATGTGGGCATACGCCCCGTGACCGGTGTGGTGAAGAAGGAGGTGCGCAGCGGCACCGAGCCCAAGAGCGTGGTCTCCATCACCTTCTCCGGCGCGGCCACCTACTCGGAAGAAGAGCAGTTGCGCCTGAATGCGCTGGTCGAGGTCATCAACCTGCGCATCATCGACGTGCTGCGGGAAAAGCTCACGCTGATCTACGGCGGCAGCATGCGCGGCGGCCTGTCACGCACGCCCTATACGCACTACCAGCTCGGCCTGTCATTGCCCTGTGCGCCCGAGAATGTGGAGAAGGTGATTGCCGCAGCGATGGGGGAGATTCAGAAAATCCAGGACAGCGGCGTGGAGGCATCGGACCTGGCCAAGGTCAAGCAGAACTGGCTGACGGCGCACCGCAAAAACCTGCGCGAGAACGGCTATTGGCTGGGGCGGCTGCAAACCGCGGCGCTGTATGGCACCGACCCGGCCACCATCCTCAACTATGAGAAACAGGTTGCCGCCGTCACATCGGCCGACCTGCAAGCCGCCGCGCAGCGCTACCTGAAGCGTGACAACTACGTGCAGGTCGTTCTTTACCCTGAACAGAAGTAACCGAGATTGTCCATTGGGAATTTGATCCCCTTGGTGGCGGTTCAGGGTAGGCATTGCCGTCATTTCTTGTGGGGCGGTTTTTGGCGGGACCGCCTACTCTGCCGCAACCACGAATGGGGCCTTTGAGGCGACACCCGGCCCACCGACCTTGCGTTGCGTGGTGTTGATCGCTACAAAATGCATAGCTACTTATGCATATTCCATGAGGGCTAGTGGCCGTTTTGCTTATAACCTCTCTCCCCAACACGCCGCCCGCCGTGCTCAGGTCGCTCAGTCTCTTGGCGCGTGACTTGCCAGAAACTTGGCGATCTCGTCAAAGCCCTGGCGGGCCTCGGTCAGGTCGGGGTCAAAGATGTGCCACACGTGCACCATGTGGTTCCAGGTCTGCAGCGTGACGGGGGAGCCGGCCGCGCGGGCCTTGTTGGTGTAGCGCACGCTGTCGTCGAGCAGCATCTCCAGGTCGCTGGCGTGGATCAGCAGCGGGGGCAGGTTGGAGAGGTCGCCAAAGACCGGTGAGACCACGGGGTCGTTCGGGCGGATGCGGTGCTGAAACCATGCCAGCCACAACAGTGCCGAGCGGGGCACTTTTGACAGCGGTCCGAACAGCGGGCCCAGCATGGCGTCGGTGGCAATGTTGGCGCGCAGGCTGGGGCTGCCCAGCGTGCCGTCGGTGGCGGGCGACAGGGCCACGGCGGCGTCGGGGGCACGCAGGCCCTGGTCCCGTACCCAGGCAATCAGCGACAGCGTGAGGTTGCCACCGGCCGAGTCACCGGCGACAAAGACCGCGCTGGCCGGCACGCTGCTGGTTGCGTTTCCTTCGGCTCCCTGCGGACCATGGTCGAGCATCCAGCGGTAGGCCACGCGGCAGTCGTCAATTCCGGCCCTGCGCGGGTGTTCGGGCATCAGCCGGTAGTCGATGGCCAGTACGGCGCCGCCGGTGATCTCCGAAAACCGGGTAGTGATGGTGCGGTGGCTGCGCGGGCTGCCCATCATCCAGGCGCCACCGTGGATATACAGCGTGCGGCGGGTGGGGTCGGCACCGGGCGCCAGCACCCATTCGGCGGCCACACCTCCGGCGTCCACCGGGATGAATTGCGCGTCGAATGTGCGGTGGGCGAACAGGTTGTCCATGTAGTGGCGCAGCAGGCCCAGATGCTGCCTGTGCGGCGTGCCCTTCAGCGTGGCGGCAATGCCGCCCAGCGTGGCGATCACCGCGCGGTGCTCGGCATTCTGTGCGGCGCCGCTGGAAAAGCGTTGCCGGCTGGGGTGTGGCTGGTCACGGCCGACGTTGTCAAACAGGCTCAGGTCCGGGCCGCGCACATACCAGGCACCTGCAAACCAGATAGCCAGGGCAAGCGTCAGCGCAATCAGTATCCATAGCATCACGGTGTGGCCCTCGTCTATTTACGCATCAGGGTGCTTTTGCCAAACAGCGATTCGATCAGGTCCACCGCCACTTCGGCCGTGCGGTTGCGTTCGTCCAGCGCGGGGTTGAGCTCCATGACGTCCAGCGAGGCCAGGTGGCCGGTGTCGGCAATCATCTCCATGCACAGCTGGGCCTCGCGGTAGTTGGGGCCGCCGCGCACCGTGGTGCCCACGCCGGGCGCGATGACGGGGTCTAGAAAATCGACGTCAAAGCTCACGTGCAAATGGGTGTTGGGGTCGACCAGGGCCAGCGCCAACTCGACGGCGGCACGCATGCCCATCTCGTCGATATAGCGCATGTCGAACACCTCCAGGTCCTGTTCGTGGACGAAGCGCTTTTCGCCTTCGTCCACGCTGCGGATGCCGATCTGGCGTATCCACTTGGGTGAAAGGGCCGGCACCTGGCCGCTCATCTCAATCAGGGCCCGGGGGCCATGGCCGCACAGGCAGGCCACCGGCATGCCGTGGATGTTGCCGCTGGGCGTCAGGGTGTTGGTGTTGAAGTCGGCATGCGCGTCCAGCCACAGCACGCGCAGCTTCTTTCCCACCGTGCGGCAGTGGCGCGCCACTGCGCTGATGGAGCCTATGCCCAGGCAGTGGTCGCCGCCGAGCAGGATGGGCAGGCGGCCGTCGGCCAGCTCGGCGTAGACGGCGTCGTGTACGGACTGGTTCCAGGCCGTGACCTCGGCCAGGTGGCGGTAGCCGTCCACCGGCGGCAGCCACGGGTTGTTGGGGCCGACCAGGTTGCCCCGGTCCAGCACGTCCAGGCCCTGTGCGGCCAGCACGGAGGCAATGTGGGCCACGCGCAGGGCTTCGGGGCCCATGCTGGCACCGCGGCTGCCCGCGCCAATGTCGGTGGGGGCGCCGATGAGGCTGATCTTGTTGTTCATGGTGTCTGCAATGTGAAGGCGGCGCGGCGTTCGCCGACGGGGATGCCACGGGCATTGATGATGGCTTGCGCGCGCCAGGGCTTCAAGGCCGCGCGCTGGACGTCGTTGAGCCAGCCCAACTGCTCCATGACCTCGACACTGGCGCCAAACAGGGCGGGCTTGTTGGCGTCGATGATCTTCAACGCGAAGGCTTCACCCCGGCTCTTGCTGCCCACCACCTGCACGCCGTCGGCGCCTACCTTGCTGACCCAGTCGCCACCACCGGCCTGCATGAAGGCCAGGTCATTGCGGCCGGTGCCGCTGACCAGGTCGGGGCGGGCCGTCATGGCGTCGGCCAGCGTGGCAAAGCTTTCGCCGAATTCGCCGTCCTGCGCGCCACTGGCCAGCCGGGCATAGCCGATGGCGAGCTTTGACAAAGGCATGGCGTAGTTGGGGGCCGAGCAGCCGTCGATGCCCAGCTTCAGGTCGTTGGCATCCATGCCCACGGCCAGGGCCACATCGCGGCGGATGGCCTGCTGCAAGGGGTGGTCCGGTGCCTCGTAGTTGGCCAGGCTGTGGCCGTGCTGCACGCACCAGGCGACAAAGCCGGCGTGCTTGCCGCTACAGTTGTTGTAGCGTTCATCGAAGGTTTCCTGAGGGCCGGGGGCCGTTCCGCTGATTTCAAAGTGGTAGGGCACGTGGCAGCCGCAGCGCAGCACCTTATAGGTTTGCCCGGCGCGCTCCAGCATCTCCTGGGCGGCCTGCACATGCATGGGCTCGCCGCTGTGGCTGGCACACAGGAGCGCCACGTGGTCCTGCGTGAAGCCGAAGTGCCGGGGGCCGCCGGCCTGCAGGAACGGCAGGGCCTGCAGCGCCTTCAGCGTGGAGCGGGTAAAGGTCAGCCAGTGTGGGTCGCCGGCAAAGGCGCGCAATTGGCCTCGTGTGTTGACCACGGCAACCGAGCCAAAGTGCTGGTTTTCCAGGGTCCCGCCGCGCGTCATTTCGATGAGGGGTATGTGTCGCATGCCGCGATTGTGGAGCAAATTGGCGATGCTGGTCCCGCCGGGCGCGTGGGTGTCACTCGCTTGACGCCCGTCCCGTGGGTCGTGTCGCACAATGCCGCGATGCACCAACTCCGCTCCCCCCTGCAAGCGCAAATTGTTCAATGGCTGGTCGCGCCCGGCGACACGGTCTATGCCGGCGACGTGGTCGTCATCCTGGAGGCCATGAAGATGGAGCACGAGGTCCGGGCGCTGGCCGACGGCCGCGTGCTGGAGCTGCTGTTTGCCCCAGGCGATCTGGTGGGTGATGATGAAGTGCTATTGATTTCAGAGCATGTTGTCGAGGTTCCACGAGGGCTAGAGGCTGAAAATGCCAATGGTGTTGCCGCCAAAACGGACTCCGTGCCGGAAGCCACGCCCGCTACAGCGCCAACCCAGGTCAGCGCTGCGACCGCACCAGTGGCTGCCAGCGCCGGCGTGGAGGGCACGCCGCGCCCGGACCTGCAGTGCCTGCTGGAGCGCCAGGCCTTCACCGCCGACGTCAGCCGTCCAGAGGCCATGGCCAAGCGCCACGCCCAGGGCCTGCGCAGCGCGCGCGAGAACATCGCCGACCTGTGCGACCCCGGCAGCTTCATCGAATACGGCGCGCTGGCGGTGGCAGCCCAGCGCAGCCGCCGCTCCGAGGAAGACCTGGTGCAGAACACACCGGCCGATGGCATGGTCACCGGCATTGGCAGCGTCAACGGCCACCAGGTCGTGGCCATGTCGTATGACGCCACGGTGCTGGCCGGCACGCAAGGCATGCGCAACCACCAGAAGACCGACCGGATGCTGGGCCTGGCGCTGCAGAACAAGCTGCCGGTGGTGCTGTTCGCCGAGGGCGGCGGCGGGCGCCCTGGTGATGTGGATATGCCCATCGTCGCCGGCCTGCATGTGGCCACCTTCGCCAGCTACGCCCGGCTCAACGGCCAGGTGCCGGTGGTGGGCATCGTCGCCGGGCGCTGTTTTGCCGGCAACGCGGCGCTGCTGGGCTGCAGCGACGTCATCATCGCCACCCGGGGCAGCAACATCGGCATGGGTGGACCGGCCATGGTGGAGGGCGGCGGCCTGGGCGTGTTCAAGCCCGAGCAGATTGGCCCCTCTGCCGTGCAGCACGGCAATGGTGTCATTGACATTCTGGTGGACGATGAGGCGGCGGCCGTGGCCGCGGCGCGCCACTACCTGTCGTTCTTCCAGGGGCCGCAAGCGGACTTCACCGCGCCACCGGCCCTGGCCCTGCGCGACGTGGTGCCGGAGAACCGCTTGCGGGTCTATGACACCCGCGCCGCGTTGCAAGGCCTGGCCGACGTGGGCTCGCTGCTGGAACTGCGCACCGGTTTTGGCAAAGGCATCCACACCGCGCTGGCCCGCATCGAAGGCCGCGCGGTCGGCCTGCTGGCCAACAACCCGCTGCACCTGGGTGGCGCCATCGACGCCGATGCCGCCGACAAGGCTGCGCGCTTTATGCAGCTGTGCAATGCGCATGGTTTGCCCATCGTCAGCTTGGTGGACACACCCGGCTTTATGGTCGGGCCGGACACCGAAGCTACGGGCCAGGTGCGCCATGTCAGCCGCCTCTTCATTGCCGCCGCGCACCTGCGTGTACCGTATCTGAGCGTGGTGCTGCGCAAGGGCTATGGCCTGGGGGCGATGGCCATGACGGCGGGCGGCTTTCACTCCCCGCTGTTCACGGTGGCCTGGCCGACGGGTGAGTTTGGCGCCATGGGGCTGGAGGGCGCGGTGCGCCTGGGCTTCAAGAAGGAGCTGGAGGCGGTGCCCGAAGGCCCCGAGCGCCAGGCGCTGTATGACAAGCTGGTGGCAAACCAGTACGACAGGGGCAGCGCCATCCACATGGCGACCACGCTGGAGATTGATGCGGTGATTGACCCGGCCGAGACCCGGGCCTGGCTGTCACGCGGCTTGCAGGCGGGACGGGTGGGGCCGCCTGCCACACAGGCCATGGTGGACACCTGGTAAGAACGGAAAGGCGGGTAAAAGGGGACGGCAGGCGCTTACCAGGACGTTTGCGGACGTACCAGGTCCCGCAAGCGTTCGGCCAGGTCGTCCAGCATCATGCGCAGTTCGGCCACACCGGCCAGAGCCTGCGCCCGGTCGCTTTGGGCCAGTGTCACCAGATCCCGGGCCAGGGTGTGGATCTGGTCGTGCAGGGCGACCACGCCGGGGAAGTCGGCGTGTTTGCCATAGCCGGTCTGGCCTTCGGCAAGCTGCCAGCGGCCAAAGTGGCAGTCACTGGCCTCCAGGGAAGGCGGTGCCGAGCGCTCGCCCTGAAAGTACGCCTCCAGCGACCGCAGCCAGTGCCGGTGGCCGACCTCCACAAAGACCACGGCCTTGTCGTCCCGGCTCAGTGAGCGGTCGCGCCAGGCCGTCCAGCTGGCGTGGGGCCGCCAGCCCTGCACCCAGGCGGGGATGTCCGCGCCCGGCATGGGGCGGGCGATGCCATAGCCCTGCGCCAGCTCGCAGCCCAGCGTCAGCAGCAGATCGCCGTGGGGAGCGGTCTCCACGCCTTCGGCAATGACGTTGCGCCGGAAGGCGGCGGCCAGGCCAATGACGCTCTCCACGATGGCCAGGTCGTCGGGGTCGTCCAGCATGTCGCGCACAAAGCTCTGGTCGATCTTCAGCAGCTCGGCCGGCAGGTGCTTCAGGTAGGTCAGCGACGAGTAGCCGGTGCCAAAGTCGTCCAGCGCAAAGCCCACACCCAGGGCGCGGCAGGCCTGCATCACGGCCGACACATGCCCTATGTCCTCCATGGCACTGGTTTCCAGGACTTCGAGTTCCAGGCTCAGTGGCGGCACATTGGGGTGGGCCAGCAGCAAGGTGGTGAGCCGGGACACAAAGTCGCCTTGCTGCAGTTGCCGCACACCGATATTGACGCTGACCGGAAACCGCAGACCCTGCGCGATCCACGTGTCCATCTGGGACAGCGCGGTGTCTATGACCCATTCACCAACCTCGACGCTGATGGGGTGGTTTTCGATGACCGGCAGGAACGCGGCCGGCGGCAGCAGCCCGCGCTCCGGATGGCGCCAGCGGATCAGGGCCTCGGCTCCGATGACATCCCCCGACTTCATGTTGACCTTGGGCTGGTAGTACAGCACAAACTCGCCCTGGTCCAGGGCCATGCGGATGTGTTCCAGGTCCTCGTGCCGTGTCTTGACGGCGGTGTCCTGGGCCACATCGAAATGGTGGCAACGGTTCTTGCCACCCAGTTTGGCGATGTACATGGCCTGGTCCGCATGGCGCATGAGCTGGTCGGCGTCCGACGCATCCTGTGGGTACTGGGTCACGCCGATGCTGGCCGATACCTGAAGCACGGTGTCGCCCAGGACGACCGGTTCGGCCGCCGCCTGCAGCAGGCGGTTGATTACGGCCTCGCAGTCCCGGGCCTGTTGCAGATCGGCTAGCACTGCAACGAACTCGTCACCGCCGATGCGGGCCAGCGTGTCGCCGTCGCGCAGGGCGGCCTTCATGCGCTGGGCCAGGGCTATCAGCAGTTCATCGCCAACGCCGTGCCCTTGCTCATCGTTGACGGCCTTGAAGCCGTCCAGGTCCAGGTAGAGCACGGCCAGAGACTGGTCACGCCGCTGGCTCTGCAGGATGGCCTGCTGCAAGCGGTCGGCCAGCAGCACGCGGTTGGGCAAGCCGGTCAGGGCGTCAAAGTGGGCGAAGTGCTCCAGTTGCCGCTGGTGCTCCTTGATGGACGTGATATCCGTGAACAGGGCGACATAGTTGCTGACCCCTCCGGTGGCGTCGCGCACGGCGCTGATGGTCAGCGCCTCGGCATATATTTCACCGCTCTTGCGGCGGTTCCAGATCTCGCCAGACCAGTGGCCGCGCTCAGCCAGCGTCTTCCACATCAGGCGGTAGAACTCCGGGTCCTGGCGGCCGGAGCGCAGGATGCGCGGATTCTGGCCGATGATCTCGGAACGGCTGTAACCGGTGATGAGGGTGAAGGTGTCGTTGACATCCAGGATGTTGCCGTTGGCGTCGGCAATCATGATGCCCTCGCGGGCATGGGTGAACACGCTGGCGGCCAGTTGCAGGTTGGCCACGGAGCGGGTTGTTTCGATGACCAGGGCCGCAAGGCGGCCTTCGTCTTCCAGTAGTTGCAGGTCTTGCGATGTCGGGCTGCGGGGCTGGCCGAAGTACAGGGCGATGGTTCCCAGCACCCGGCCGTCACTGGACACAATGGGTTGTGACCAGCAGGCGCCACTGTCCTGGCGCGCCGGTGGTTGGTACCCCTCGTCGTCCTTGAGCCAGATGCTGCAGCGCGCGCCGGGGCTGTTGGCCTCCATGTCGATGGCCATGGCCCGCAGAACGGCGGACAACGACTGCTTCTCCGCCAGCATGGCCAAAATGCGGTTGTGGTGCTGCTGGCGCAGTTCGGAGCGCTTGCGTGCGGTGATGTCGGCTAGTGTGCCCGACATGCGCAGGGGCTTGCCGTCTGCACCCCATTCCACCACGCGCCCCCGGTTCAGCGACCAGACCCAGCCGCCGTTCTTGTGGCGCATGCGGATCTCGCAGGTGTAGTTCTCGATGTCCTTGTGAAAGCAGCGTTCGACCATTTCACCCGAGAGCTGCAGGTCGTCCGGGTGGGCCCGCTGCATCCAGGTGTGGATGTTGACCGGTGCGATCTCGGCCAGCGTGTAGCCCATGATCTCGGCCCAGCGCTCGTTGAGTACGACCTCCCCGCTGGGTACGTTCCATTCCCAGGTGCCGGTGTTGGTGCCCCAGATGATTTCCGAGACCCGCTGGCTTTCGGCACGGTACCGGGTCTGGCTGCGCAGCACCCGGCTGTTCTGGATCACCAGGCTGGCCGCGACGCCCGCCGAGGCCAGGGCCAGCAGCCCCATCACGGCGATAAGCCATCCGCTGTGCCGGCGCCACAGGTCGGTCAGAGTGAAGTCGGGAGCAGCATCAAACGGCGGCACCCGCAGGCGCTGCATCATGGTCTGGACACCGTTGTAATCGGCCGGTATGGAGAAGCCTGCAATGCCCGCCGCATGGGCCGCCGCACTGTCCGCTGGCAAGGACAGCAGGGCCACCGCCAGTTGGCGGGCCAGGCCTTCGTCGACCTGCGGCATGACCACCACGGGCCATTCCGGGTATAGCCGGGTCGAGCGCATGAAGGGGAACGGCGGCTCGTCTAGCGGGTGGATGATCTTGATGCGCGCCAGGTCCAGCTTGCCCTCTTGCACCAGAGCTTCCAGAATACCGGTGCGAACGAAGCCGGCGTCGGCCTGGCCCGTCAGGACGGCTTCCACTGTCAGGTCCAGCGGCATGCCGGTGGTGAGCAACCGTGCCGGGTCAGGCGGCGGCAGGCCGGACTCCAGCATCTCGAAGGCTTGCATCTGGTAGCCACCAGTGAAGTCGATGGATGGGATGGCGATGCGTTTGCCGACCAGGTCAGCCAGCTTGTTGATGTCGGCCCTGTCGGCACGGGTGAAGGCCACGCCACCGAAAACCGACAGGTCGCGTCCCCCGGCACGGGTGATCTGGGTGGCCAGCGGAGCGGACAAGCCGTGGCGCTGCTTGAGCGCGATGAAATGCGATGGGGTGGTCAATACCACATCGACCGCATTGGCCGCGACCGCGGTTTCCAGTTCGGTGAGGTCATATACCGATAGTGCGACGGGTCGCCCCAACGCAGCCTGCAAATGGACCGCCAGGGGCTGCCATTGCAGCAGCACCTGTGCCTTGGGGCGGAATGCCAGTACCCCGAGCCGAAGGCCCGTGTCGGCCCAAGCCGGGGACAGCGCAGCAGCAAGGCAAAGCAGAAGGGCGCCAACGAAACGTTTCATGTCACCCATTGTGAGCGTTGCAAGACCCGGCGTAGGGTATCAACATTTGTGTTCGGGTCATTGTACCGACGGGCCTGTGCTGCTTGGGTGCATGCTAAGCTGCCCGTGTGCTTTGAAACCGAGTCATTCTCTCAACACTTAAAAAGACTGCCATGCCTGGACTATTACCCCATATCGACCCCGAAGGCCTGCTCGAATTTTCGGTGGTTTATACCGACCGCGCGCTCAACCACATGTCGCAGCGCTTCCAGGGCGTGATGAAAGACATCTCCGCCATTCTGAAAGAGGTCTACCACGCCAAATCCGCCGTGCTGGTGCCCGGCAGCGGCACCTTTGGCATGGAAGCCGTGGCCCGCCAGTTCGCCACCGACAAGAAAACCCTGGTCATCCGCAACGGCTGGTTCAGCTACCGCTGGACGCAGATTTTTGACATGGGCCGCATTCCCAGCGCCTCCATCGTGCTCAAGGCCCGTCGCGTCGGCGACGGCAAACAGGCACCGTGGATTCCCTGCCCCATTGACGAGGTGGTGGCCACGATCGCGCGCGAAAAGCCCGATGTGGTGTTTGCGCCGCATGTGGAAACCGCCGCCGGCATGATCCTGCCCGACGATTACCTGCGCGCCGTCAGCGACGCCGTGCACGCCGTGGGCGGCCTGATGGTGCTGGACTGCATTGCCTCCGGCGCGATGTGGGTGGACATGCAGGCCACCGGTGTGGACGTGTTGGTCAGCGCGCCGCAAAAAGGCTGGAGCGGCTCACCCTGCTGCGCCATGGTGATGCTCAGCGAACGCGCCCGCGCTGCCATCGACGGCACCACCAGCACCAGCTTTGCCTGCGACCTGAAAAAGTGGTTGCAGATCATGGAAGCCTATGAAGGCGGCGGCCACATGTACCACGCCACCATGCCAACGGATGCGCTGACCCGCCTGCGCGAGGTGATGCAAGAGACGCGCAACTACGGCTTCGAGAAGGTGCGCGCCGAGCAGATGGAGCTGGGCACCAAGGTGCGTGCGCTGTTCGAGAGCAAGGGCATTGCGAGTGTGGCCGCCGAGGGATTCAAGGCGCCGGGTGTCGTGGTCAGCTACACCGAAGATCCGGGTGTGCAGTCCAGCAAGAAATTCCTGGCGCAAGGGCTGCAGACGGCGGCGGGTGTGCCCTTGCAGTGCGACGAGCCCTCTGACTTCAGCACCTTCCGCGTGGGGCTGTTTGGGCTGGAGAAACTGCACAACGTGGACCGCACGGTGGCACAACTGGCTGCGGCGTTGGAGAAAATCGGGTAAGCCGGCCCCTATGCTGAACAGGCCGATGCATTCAGGGATCAAAACGGCCAGGCAACGGAATACGCGCCCTGGCTATGTGCAATGACGAACATACATGGGGCCGTGAAAGTCGTAGATTCATCGGGTCACAGACCATGAATCGCATCAATGCCCATCTCCGAGCGTCACCTCTCCCCAATTTGCAGCCCGTGCGAAATACAGTCAAACCGCTTGCTTGCCGCGCTGCCCGCCGAAATCATCAAGCGCTGGTTGCCTGACCTCGAACACATCCAGCTGCCCTTGGGCAAAGTACTGTACGAGGCTGGCGGTGTCGAGCATTACGTGTACTTTCCAACGTCGGGAATTGTTTCTCTGCTGTATGTCATGAAGAATGGGGATGCGGCCGAAATCGCAGTTATTGGCAGTGAAGGTATCGTCGGGGTCTCTCTGTTCTTGGGAGGCAACTCAACGCCCAGCAGCGCGGTCGTGCAAAGCGCTGGTTCGTGCTATCGGCTGGAAGCCAAAATCCTGAAAAAAGACTTTGACCTGTTTGGCCCGGTGACGCACGTATTGCTGCGGTATACACAGGCACTGTTGACACAAATGGCGCAAACTGCGGTGTGCAATCGGCACCATGCATTGGACCAGCAGCTGTGCCGCTGGCTATTGCTCAGTCTGGACCGCCTGCCTGGCCCGGAACTCGTCATGACGCAGGAATTGATCGCCAACATGCTGGGAGTGCGCCGACAGGGTGTCACGGAATGCGCGCTCAGGCTGCAGGAGGCTGGACTGATCCGATACTCGCGTGGTCGCATCACCGTACTGGATCGTGAGGGTCTGGAAACGCGTGTCTGCGAATGCTATGCAGTGGTCAAAGACGAATACGAGCGACTCGTCCCGAAAGTCACTGCGGATTGACCAGCGATCGCGCTGCGGTCACGGATTTCAAACCGGCATCAATCGAAGCCAGGAGGTCGTTGATCCTGTAAGGCTTGGTCAAAAAGGCAAATGCACCGGCTGCCATGCACTTCTCCTGAATGCCGGAGAACGCATTGGATGACAAGATGATCACGGGGATATGCGACGTCTCTGAACACCCGCGCAACAGGGCAAGGGCTTCAATTCCGTTCATGTGAGGCATCATGAAATCCATCAAAATCAGGCTCGGCTGAAGCCGTCTTCCCATTTCAATTCCCTGAATTCCGTTGGCAGCGGTCAAGAGCTTGAGATCAACGCGACGGGTCATGATCTGCTGGACCAACTCAGCGTTCGCGCGATTATTTTCGACCTGAAGTATCGTGAATTCGGATGGCATCTGGCTCAGTTGAGTATGTGTATTGACGGCCGGTCGCACACCATTGTGCGAGCAACAGCAGTCTTGCTCCTGTTACTGTATTTTCAGCAGCGATTTCTGTCTGTCCGTTGGCGGACATATTGTCGGTGCGCTACCGAACAAAGGCGGCCCAAGCGCCATGTGAACCGGTTGACTTGGCTTCATCACAAAAGTGACGTCAAAGTTTCACACAACAACCCTACAGTTTTTGCTTTCCCCCAATCGAAAGCATTGACATGAAAGTCTTCTCCCTGACTCGCCCGACCACACTGGTCCTGACTGGTTTGAGCATCGCCGTCCTGGCCGCCTGCGGCGGCGGTGGCGTCGTATATCCGTTTCAGACCCTGGATGGCGCCCAGCCGCTGGTTATTGGTCACCGTGGTTCCGCCGGTGTCTTGCCGGATCACACGCTGGAGGGCTACACCCGGGCCATCCAGAATGGGGCTGACTTCATTGAGCCCGATCTGGTTGCCACGAAGGACGGCGAGCTGATCGCCCGGCACGAACCCAATATTACCGCGACCACCGATGTGGCGAGCCACCCCGAATTCGCCTCCCGCAAAACCACGCGCATGGTCGATGGGGTTGCGGAGACCGGCTGGTTTGCCACCGACTTCACGCTGGCCGAGATCAAAACGCTGCGGGCCATACAACCCTTGAGCGACCGCGATCCATCGCACAACGGCAAATACCAGATTCCAACGCTGCGCGAAGTGCTGAATGTTGCCAAGTCCGAGGGTGTCAAGGTGGGACGCGTCATTGGCGTGTATCCTGAGACCAAGCACCCGACCTACCACGTGGATGCCAATCTCAAGCTGGAAGACCGGCTGCTGGCGATCCTGACCGAATACGGCTACACCAAGAAGGACTCGCCGGTGATCATCCAGTCGTTTGAGGTGTCCAACCTGCAATACCTGCGACCCAAGACCCAGGTTCGGCTGGTGCAGCTGGTGGACGGTGATGACTACGACTTCAATACCGGCAAGGTCACCTTTGCGGCGCCGTTTGATCGTCCCTACGACTGGACCAAGGCTGGCAAAACGGCCCTGTTTGACTCCATGCTCACACCGGCGGGTCTGGCCGAGATCAAGAAATACGCCGACGGTGTGGGCCCGTGGAAGCCCTACATCGTCCCGGTCAAGGGCACGTTTGACGCAGCTGGAAAGATGCTCGATGTGAATGGCGATGGCGCGGTGAACTACATGGATACCACGTCACAGGCCGCCACGACCCTGATCGCTGATGCGCACAAGGTGGGCCTGACGGTGCACACCTGGACCTTCCGCAACGAGCCCAAGCGGCTGGCGTTTGACTACAAGGGTGATCCGAAAAACGAGTACCTGCAGTTTTACCGCTTGGGCATTGACGGCTTGTTTTCCGACTTCACTGACACCGCCATTGCGGCACGCTCGGCCTACCTGAAGGAGCTGGGCCGCTGATCGCCAGCGGCCCCACGTCTCACATCGCACCCCTTGGCCGGGGGTGCTTCAGGGCAATGCCGCCCCATGCAGATCCGGCAGCCGGTGGGCGATGCCCTTGTGGCAGTCGATGCAGGTCTTTTCCTTGCTCTCCAGGTACTTGCTGTGCATGGCCTGGGCGCGGGGGCTCTGGCGGGTGAAGTCCATGGAGTCGTAGTTGTGGCAGTTGCGGCACTCCAGCGAGTTGTTGGATTTCAGCCGCTCCCACTCGTGCTGGGCCAGGCGCAGGCGGTTCTCCTCAAACTTCTCGCGGGTGTCGATGGTGCCGAAGATCTTGCCCCAGACCTCCTTGGACGCCTGCATCTTGCGCGCGATCTTGTTGGTCCAGTCGTGCGGCACGTGGCAGTCCGAGCACTTGGCGCGCACGCCGCTGCGGTTGCTGAAGTGGATAGTGGTCTGCAACTCCTGGTAGACGTTGTTGCGCATCTCGTGGCAGCCGGTGCAGAACGCCTCGGTGTTGGCGGCTTCCAGGGCGGTGTTGAAGCTGCCCCAGAAGATCACACCGGCGATGAAGCCGCCAATGGTCAAAAAGCCCAGACTGAAATGCACGCTGGGGCGGTTGATGGTCCCCCAGTAGCGCTTGAGTAGTTCTAGCATTGCGTGCCTCTTGGTCTATTGGTGGGCCTTCTTGGCGCCCGCTTTGGCGGGGAGCAGGGCGTCCACGTCGGTGAAGGTGTTTTCCACCAGCGGCTTGGCTTCTACCTGGGTCACATGGCACTGGGTGCAGAAATAGCGGGCCGGTGCAATC
The DNA here is from genome assembly GCA_030645355.1 of Rhodoferax sp. Lineage (GTDB taxonomy): Bacteria > Pseudomonadota > Gammaproteobacteria > Burkholderiales > Burkholderiaceae_C > Allorhodoferax. The sequence continues at coordinate 89,839 of JAUSNJ010000182.1, forward strand.
GATGCCAGGGGCATGCCTTCGCGGCCGACGTAGTGCGTGATGCTCACCGGTATGGCCTGGGTCTGCTCGGCCTTGGAGCGGGCGTGGCAGTTCAGGCACTTGTTGAAGCTCTTGTCGACCTGGTAGCCGTCCGTCTGGTGGGGAATGGTGGGCGGCTGCTGGGCGTAGGCGCGGCCGCGGCGCACGTCCTTGTTCTCGGTGGTCTGCATCAGGGGCGGCTTGGCTTCCTGGTCCAGGGCGGTGGCGCCGCGCATCGGGTCCACCAGTGGCAGGTTGGGCGCGGCGTGGGCCAGGGCGGCTAGCAAGGTGGCACCGACCATCAGGGCCAGGCGCGCGGCCAGGGATGTGCTGTTTTTCATAGTCCTGTCTCCTGTTAGACCTTGGTAATCTTGACGGCGCACTTCTTGAAGTCCGTTTGCAGGGAAATCGGATCGGTGGCGTCCAGCGTGACCTTGTTGATGAGCTGGCTGGCATCGAACCAGGGCACGAACACCAGGCCCCGGGGCGGCTTGTTGCGCCCGCGGGTCTCTACGCGGGTCTTCATGGCGCCCCGGCGTGAGGCCACCTCGATTTCCATGCCGCGGCGCACGCCCAGGGCCTTGGCGTCCTCGGGGTGCATGAAGCACACGGCATTGGGCACGGCGCGGTACAGCTCGGGTACCCGGCGTGTCATGGAGCCGGAGTGCCAGTGTTCCAGCACGCGGCCGGTGGACAGCCAGAACGGGTATTCCTTGTCGGGCGATTCCGCCGCCGGCTCATACGGCAGGGCAAAGATCACAGCTTTGCCGTCCGGGTGACCGTAAAATTCGTAGCCCTTGCCGGCCTTGACATACGGGTCGGTGCCTTCCTTGTAGCGCCACTGGGTTTCCTTGCCTTCGACCACGGGCCAGCGCAGGCCGCGCGTCTGGTGGTAGGTGTCGAACGGTGCGAGGTCATGGCCATGGCCACGGCCGAACTCGGCGTATTCCTCGAACAGGCCTTTTTGCAGGTAGAAGCCAAAGTGCTTGGCCTCGTGGTTGGCGTAGGCCGCGTCCATCTGACTCAGCGGGAACTTGTCCACGTTGCCGTTGCGGTAGAGCACGTCGTACAGGGTCTTGCCCTTGACGGAGGGCATCTTGGCGATCAGGTCAGCCGGCCACACCTCTTCGATCTTGAAGCGTTTGGAAAACTCCACCAGCTGCCACAGGTCGGAGCGGGACTCTCCGGGGGCATCCACCAATTGGTGCCAGAACTGGGTGCGGCGCTCGGCATTGCCGTAGGCACCTTCCTTCTCGACCCACATCGCGGTGGGCAGGATCAGGTCGGCGGCCAGCGTGGTGACCGTGGGGTAGGCGTCCGACACGACGATGAAGTTGGCCGGGTTGCGGTAGCCGGGCAGGCCCTCCTGCATCATGTTGGCGGCGGCCTGCATGTTGTTGTTGACCTGCACCCAGTAGGCATTGAGCTTGCCGTCCTTGAGCATGCGGTTTTGCAACACGGCGTGGTAGCCGGGCTTGTCGGGGATGGTGCCCTCGGGCAGCTTCCAGATCTGCTCTGCCTTGGCACGGTGCTGGGGATTGGTCACCACCATGTCGGCAGGCAGGCGGTGCGAGAAGGTGCCCACCTCGCGCGCGGTGCCGCAGGCCGAGGGTTGGCCGGTCAGCGAGAACGGGCTGTTGCCGGGGGTGGCGATCTTGCCGGTCAGCAGGTGGATGTTGTAGACCAGGTTGTTGGCCCAGACGCCACGGGTGTGCTGGTTGAAGCCCATGGTCCAGAACGACACCACCTTGATCTTGGGGTCGGCATACAGCTCGGCGATCTTGTCCAGCGTGGCCTTGGGTACGCCGGAGAGCTTGCTGACCCTGTCGGCGTCGTACTGCGCCACGTACTTGGCGTACTCGTCGAACGTCATGGGCTTTGCGCCGCCGGCGGCGCCGGCGTTCTTGGCCGCTTTCTGTAGTGCGTGTTCGGGGCGCAGACCGTAACCGATGTCGTCGTTGCCCAGCTTGAAATTGGTGTGCTTGGTGACGAAGTCCTTGTTCACCCGGCCGGTCTTGATGATGTAGTGGGCGATGTAGTTCAGGATGGCCAGGTCGGTCTGCGGCGTGAACACGGCGCCGATGTCGGCCAGGTCGAAGCTGCGGTGCTCAAAGGTGGAGAGCACCGCCACCTTGGTTTTGGGCGCGCCCAGGCGGCGGTCGGTGACGCGGGACCACAACACCGGGTGCATCTCGGCCATGTTGGAGCCCCACAGCACAAAGGCGTCGGTGGCTTCGATGTCGTCGTAGCAGCCCATGGGCTCGTCCATGCCAAAGGTGCGCATGAAGCCGGCCACAGCGGACGCCATGCAGTGGCGCGCGTTGGGGTCGATGTTGTTGGTGCGAAAGCCCGCCTTGAACAGCTTGGAGGCGGCATAGCCCTCCCACACGGTCCACTGGCCCGAGCCGAACATGCCCACGCCGGAGGGGCCTTTGTCCTTGAGTGCAGCCTTGAACTTCTCGGCCATGGTGTCAAAGGCCTTGTCCCAGCTCACAGGCGTGAACTCGCCGTTCTTGTCGTACACGCCGTTCTTCATGCGCAACAGCGGCTGGGTCAGGCGATCCTGGCCGTACATGATCTTGGACAGGAAGTAGCCCTTGACGCAGTTCAGGCCGCGGTTGACCTCGGCGCGTGGGTCGCCCTGGGTGGCTACCACCTTGCCCTCTTTCACGCCGACCATGATGCCGCAGCCGGTGCCGCAAAAGCGGCAGGGCGCCTTGGACCAGCTCAGGTTGCTCAGTTCGGCGTCGGTGACGACGTTGGCGGCCATGGCGGGCAATTCCAGCCCGGCGGCGCCAGCGGCAGCCACGGCGGCGGAATTGCGTAGAAAACTTCTGCGGGTAACGGTCATGGCGATATCTCCTTGTCTAGATCGGCGGCGGATGCGTGGCGTTGGTAGACCAGGGTGGCGCCCAGCACCCCTTCAGTCTTTTGGATGCTTTCCAGGTGGGCGGCAATGGCCCGGCTGGTGGGGGCCTCCAGCGTCACCACCAGTTTTCCGGTGGGGCCGGTGGCATGGACTTCGGCGTCGGCGATGGAGGTGATGAAGCGGGTGATTTCGTCGGTGCGCTCGGGGTGTGCCTGCACGACGATGCCCGCAACGTGCCACTCGTCCGGGTGGGTTTCGGCAATAGGGATAGTGCGCATGGCGTTCAGTGGGGCGGACCCATGATGAGCTGGCTCATCCAGATGATGAAGCCAAAGCCGGCCACCACGATCACGGACAGCGCCGGAACCATGACGGCGGTCAGGAACAAAAAGCTTCTTAGCTCTTCCTTTTTTTGGGTCTCGGGCGGACTACTGTGCGGCATTGAACTTCTCCTGCAAGGCCATTGGCGGTCTTGATGAAAGTCAATTCTATGGACGTCCCTGGTGTTGGCAAGTGTGGACTTGCCCGCAATCTTGATCTAGTTCAAGAATGGGCGGTGGGTCAGCCAGTTTGTTGACTTACGTCAAACAAACACAGGCCCGGGATTTAGAAGCGGGGCAGGTCCGGGTGGCCCATCTGCCCGCCGCGAACCAGCTTTTTGCCGTATTCCACGCAGCGTTGCAGGGTCGGGATGACTTTGCCGGGGTTCAGCAGGCCCTTGGTGTCAAAGGCCAGCTTGATGCCCATCATCTGGGCATTCTCCTCAGCGGAAAACTGCACGCACATGCTGTTGAGCTTCTCGATGCCCACGCCATGCTCGCCGGTCACCGTGCCGCCCATGGCCACGCTGGTCTCCAGGATCTCGGCGCCAAACAGCTCGCAGCGGTGCAACTGGTCGGCGTCATTCGCATCGAACAGGATCAGCGGGTGCAGGTTGCCGTCGCCGGCATGGAACACGTTGGCGCAGCGCAGTTGGTACTTTTTCTCCATCTCCTGGATGGCCAGCAGGATGTCGGCGAGGCGCTTGCGCGGGATGGTGCTGTCCATGCACATGTAATCGGGGCTGATGCGGCCGCTGGCCGGGAAGGCGTTCTTGCGACCGCTCCAGAATTTCAG
>JAUSNJ010000185.1 GCA_030645355.1 Rhodoferax sp.
CTGAACCAAGCGCTGATCAAGGACAAGCAGTGTGACAACCTGTTCGTGCTGGCGGCCTCCCAAACCCGCGACAAGGATGCGCTGACCCAGTCGGGGGTGGAAAAGGTCCTGACCGATCTGGCTGCCATGGACTTCGAGTACATCGTCTGTGACTCGCCGGCCGGCATTGAAACCGGTGCGCTGATGGCCATGCACTTCGCCGACGAGGCCCTGGTGGTGACCAACCCCGAGGTGTCTTCGGTCCGTGATTCGGACCGCATTCTGGGCATGCTGGCCAGCAAGACCAAGCGCGCCATCGAAGGGCTGGAGCCGATCAAGGAACACCTGCTGATCACCCGCTACAACCCGGCCCGGGTGGACCAGGGCCAGATGCTGTCGCTGGAAGATATTCAGGACATCCTGCGCATCAAATTGATCGGTGTGATTCCCGAGAGTGAATCCGTGCTGCAGGCGTCCAACCAGGGTGTGCCCGCCGTGCACATGCAGGGCAGCGATGTGTCTGAGGCCTACAAGGATGTGATTGACCGCTTCCTGGGCACGGACAAACCCATGCGCTTTACCGAAGCCCCCAAACAGGGGCTGTTAAAGCGTCTTTTCGGTGGGAAGTAAGAACATGTCATTTCTCTCGTTTTTCATTGGTGAGAAAAAGAAGACGGCCAGTGTGGCCAAGGAGCGACTGCAGATTATTCTGGCGCATGAGCGCAGCGGTCGCAACGCGGCCGAGCCCGACTACCTGCCGGCGCTACAGGCCGAACTGGTGGCCGTCATCAGCAAGTACATCAAGATCAATCCGGCCGACATCAAGGTCAACCTGGAGCGTCAGGACAACCTTGAAGTGCTGGAAGTGAAGATCGAGTTGCCCGAGAACCGCTAGGCGCGCACGCAAAAACGCCCGGCCAATTGCCTGGCAGGGCGTTGTAGGGAGAGCGGCATCGCAATCAGGGTAGCGTGGTGTTCATCAGGTAAATTTCGCTGGCATTGCCAAAGCTGTCATTCCAGGACATCACCATAAAACCGGCGTACTGTGTGCCCGGACGGGCGACGTAGACGTCCACACTGCCGCCCAAGGCGTTGGTGTAGGTCATACCGAGTTGCGCGGTTGCATTGGCAACATCCGTACGCGAGACATAGTTGCCAAGGTAGGTTGTGCCGGCATTGACCTGCGTCATACCGCCCTTTGTGGCCAGGTAGCCTCGGATTACCGATTGCCCATAACCTTGCGGGCGTTCTTTTTCACTGGCACTGACGCGGTTCTGCTCGGCCCTCATTGCCGCTATCAAGTCTTCTGCTGGTCCGGCATGTGCACAGACCACTGACACAGCAAACGCGACGATCGCAAACAAACGCTTCATGGTTCCCCCTGTAGTAATGGAGTTGCACTGTACCGTGAAGGAATGAAGCTACGCGTCCCCTATCCATGGTTTGTTGCGCATTTCTTGATCCAGATCTAACGCAGGTTAGTTGCTCCGCACCAGCCGCAGGTGCGTAATCTCCGACGGCGCGCCAAAGCGCTTGGGTGGCCCCCAATAGCCGGTACCCCGGCTGGTATAGACCCATAGCGCTTTGAGTTTGTGCAGGCCTGATGTAAAGGGCTGTTGCAATTGCACAAAATGGTTCCACGGCCAGAACTGCCCGCCATGGGTATGGCCTGACAACTGCAGGTCAAATCCGGCATCGGCCGCTGCCGCCGCACTGCGTGGCTGGTGGGCCAGTAACAGTTTGAACACCGCGTGGTCCGGTGCGTCGGCCATGGCCTTGTGTGGGTCACTGCGGTGGCTTTCGTCAAACTGGTGCGCGCTGTAGTCGGCCACGCCGGCAACCACCATGACGGCGGGCTCCGGGTCCTGGTCGTCGATGCTGTGCTCGATCAACACGTGTTCATTCATCAGCACCTGCACGCCCAGGGCCCGCAAGGCATCAATCCAGCTATGGGCGCCCGAGTAGTACTCGTGGTTTCCGGTCACAAAGAACGTGCCATGGGTGGACACCAGTTGGGACAGGGGTGCGACATGGTGGGCCAGTTCGCGCACACTGCCGTCGACCAGGTCACCGGTAATGGCCACCAGGTTGGCATTCAGGCCATTGACCCGGTCGACAATGCGCTGCAGGTAGCGCGTCTTGATGGTCGGCCCCACATGGATGTCGCTGATCTGTGCCACGGTGAATCCCTGCAGCGCTTCGGGCAGGTTGGCAATCGGCACGTCCACCTGCACCACGGTCGCGGTGCGCCGTGCGTTCCAGAACCCGAGCATGGTGACCAGCAGCGCCACGACCGGCAGGCCCAGGGCCGTGTCCTGTTGCAAAGCTGTCCATGAAAACGACTGCGGCCAGAGCCAGTCCGCAATCCCTGCCAACAGCAGCAGGGCTTCCCGCAGCAGGGTCAGTACCAGCAACGATGAGAACAGGCCCATGCACAGCAGACCCATCCAGGTGAGCACGTGGGCGAATGGCGGTTTGGCGATGCGGCGGGCCAGGAATCCCATGGGCATCAACAGGGCCGAGACGGTGAGGGCCGCCCACAGGGCCACACCCAGAGCAGCGTCGACCGATGCCAGGTCGGGTGCGATGCGCCATCCGATGACGGCATGCAACAACAGGGAAATCAGCAGCACGGGGGCCAGAGCCATACAAGGGGCCGTGTGTAGGGTGCACACAGCAGAGTGTCAATGTTCGTAGATGGTGGACATTGGCCCCAGTTCAAGGGCTGATCACGAATGCCTGGCGGTTCTCGGCGATCAGACCTTGGGCGCCATGGCTTTGCTCGAAGAATTCAACCTGGGTCTGGTGGATGGCCACCACGCTGCACGCCCGGGTGCCGTAGTGGGGTGTGGCGACGAAGGCGGCCGACAGCACGCGCTCCAGCTCCAGCGGAACGCCAGTGTGGGGCAATGCTGTATCGGGCGCGATGGAGCGGTCGTGCAACAGGGGCAACAGACTGCTGATATCGGTTTGTGCGCGGTCGGTCTGCTCTTGCAAGCGGCTCTTGAGTCGGGTGAGTTTAGGCCAGGGGGTCTGAAAGTCGGCATTCGAGACCGCACCCACGCCGGCTGGCTTGCGCAGCACGCGGGCGTTGCGGCTCTCCAGCCCCATCAGCTGGTAGCCATCAAACACCAGCAGATTGAAGGGGTTGTAGTCGCCGCAATGCTGCGCCAGCCGTTCCAGGTAGGTGGGTGCATCCTGGTCACCGTGCAGGAAGGCGGCCACCAGTTCCCCGCGGGACGGCGCATCGGCGCGCTGCGGCTCTGTGGACCGGTAGTTGGTCAATGCCGCCAGACGACCGCTGCGGCTGACGCCCAGCCAGGTGCCACCGCCCTGCAGGTCCTTGCCCGCCAGCACCTCGGCGCTACTCGGGGTGGGGCCCCACCAGTGCAGGGGTAGCGCGGGGCGGGCATAAAACTCGTCCCGGTTGGCCAGCAGCAGCAAGGGCGTGGCGCGGTCGGGTTGCCAGTTCCAGGCGATCAGGCACATGGTCGTCAATCCGCGCGGGTGGACACGGCCAAGGCCGTTTTGGCCAGCACCTGGCGCAGCACAAAGCTGGAGTGCACACCGGTCACGCCCGCTATGCGGGTCAGTTTGTTGAGCAGCAGGGCCTGGTAGTGGTCCATGTCGCGCACCGCCACCTTCAACTGGTAGTCCGCATCCTGGCCGGTGATCAACAGGCATTCCAGCACCTCGGGCAGCAGGCTGACCGCGGCTTCAAAGTTGGCAAAGCGTTCGGGGGTGTGCAGGTCCATGGAAATGTGGATCAGGGCCAGCAGCGTGAGGCCCAGTTTTTTGGCGTCGAGCAGCGCACGGTAGCCCACGATCAGGCCGGATTCCTCCAGCGCACGTACCCGGCGCAGGCAGGGTGATGGCGACAGGCCGATGCGGTCGGCCAGGTCCTGGTTGTTGATGCGGCCGTCCTGCTGCAGGATCTCCAGGATTTGCTGGTCGTAGCGATCCAGTTTCATGTTTCTGCCAGTAAATTTTTGAATAGAGGCAGAGTATGCCGAATTTTGACAAATCATGGACAACAACGCAATTGTCTGCCGGGGCTGGCGGTCTACACTGGATGCATCTGTTATCCACAGCCACAGCAACACCGGCCTTTGCCGCTGTTGTGCAGTCAGGCCTCACTAGGGCCAGCATTGCGAAGCCAAACCCCCGGGTGCATCCATCGCCTGCGGGGCCGACCTTTCCCGCCTTACCATGGCACCATGACCACCCACGAACCCCGCCTCACCCAGGCCCTGCGCACCCTGTTGTCGACCCAACGCGTTGCCGCGCTGGGCACGCTGGACGCCGACGGCCTGCCCTTTGTCTCCATGGTGCCGTTTGCGGTGGAGCCTGCATCCGCCCAGTTAGTGATCCACGTCAGCGGCCTGGCCGCCCACACCCGCAACCTGCAGGCCTTGCCCCGGGTGTCCCTGCTGGTCATGCAGGCCGAGGTGGCCGGTGAGCCGGTGCACGCGCTACCGCGCGTGACGCTGGAGGGGTTGGCTACGGTACTGGTGCGCGACAGCGAGGAATGGGCTCAGGCGCGCGATGCCTACCTGGCCCGCTTTCCGGATGCGCAGCCCATGACCGACTTGGGCGATTTCATGTTTGTCGGTATTGCCGTGCAGGGTGCCCGCCAGGTGGCGGGGTTTGGCGCGGCGCGTTCGCTGGATGCTGAAACGGTGGCAGAAGTGCTCAGACCGCCGCGTTGAGGGTCTGTTCAGTTCGCTGACGCAGGATTTTCCAGAAAGGCCACCACCATGCGGGCAATGTGCGCGCCTTCGTGTCCTTGGTGCAGGCTGGCATGGCCGGTACCGTGCATTTCCGGACCCAGGATGTCACTGCGCTTGTCGAGCAGGTGACTGCTGAAGGCCTCGTCAAACTCCGGATGGGGCTGGATGCAGAACACCTCGTCTCCGACAGTAAACGCGGCCACCGGACAAAAGTCGCTGCTGGCGACCAGGGTTGCACCCGGAGGCAATGCGAACACCTGATCCTGGTGGCTGGCCAATAGCGCAATTTCCGCGCGGTCTTCACAGAACGGCAGGTCTGGGCGATGCCAGTCGTACACCATGCGCCCGGCGCCCCAGCCTTGCGGAGCACGCCCCACCGGGGCGCCCATGCACAGCGCGATCAGTTGGTGACCAAAGCACACGCCCACCATTTTTTTGCGCGCAGCCAACAACGCCGTGACCTGGCGGCGCAGTTCTACAACCCACGCGTCGTCGGAAAAGGAATCGGCACCACTGCCGGTCAGCAGCACCGCGTCATAGGCCTCAAACGAGGACGGATACTGTCCGAGCTGGGTGTTGAACACCTCGGTCGACCACTGGGCGCCCGCTTCCTCAAACAGCCGGATGAACATGGCGCCGAAGCTGGTGTAGCGTGCGGCCAGTTCGCCTTCGAGAATATCGTTGTCGAGGATGCAGAGTTTCATCGCTATAAAAATAGTAGCTATATACGGCCATTTGACGAGGGCTAGAGGCCTCTACGCGCTCTAACCGCGGCCGCCAGCTGCTGCAGCACCGGCACCGTTTGCGCCATGCTGATGCAGGCGTCGGTGACGGAAACGCCGTGTTTCAGTGGCTGGCCGGGCGTGATGTCCTGGCGGCCCTCGTTGAGGTGGCTCTCGATCATGATGCCGGTGATGCGTTGGTCTCCGGCGGCAATCTGGGCCGCCACTTCACCGGCCACGATGATCTGGCGGGCGTGCTGCTTGCTGCTGTTGGCGTGGCTGACGTCGATCATGACCTGCTCACGCAGGCCAGCACCCTTGAGCAGGGCGCAGGCCGCATCCACATCGGCCTTGGCGTAGTTGGTGGTCTTGCCGCCACGCAGGATGACGTGGCAGTCGTCGTTGCCACGGGTCTCAAAAATTGCCGCCTGGCCCATCTTGGTCATGCCCATGAAGGCGTGCGCGGCCTGCGCGGCCTGGATGGCGTCGGTGGCCACCTTGACGCCGCCGTCGGTGCCATTCTTGAAGCCCACCGGGCAGGACAGGCCGCTGGCCAACTGGCGGTGGCTTTGGCTCTCGGTGGTGCGCGCGCCGATGGCGCCCCAGCTCACCAGGTCGCTGATGAACTGCGGGGACAGCAGATCCAGAAACTCGGTGCCCACCGGCATGCCGATGGCCAGGATGTCCAGAAGCAGCTTGCGCGCCATCTCCAGACCTTGGTTGATGGCAAAGCTGCCGTCCAGGTGCGGGTCGTTGATGTAGCCTTTCCAACCCACCGTGGTGCGGGGCTTCTCGAAGTAGACGCGCATCACGACCAGCAGGTCGTCCTTCAGCGCATCGGCCTGTTCCTTGAGTTGCCGGGCGTAGTCCATGGCCTGTTCGTGGTCGTGGATGGAGCAGGGCCCCACCACCACAATCAGTCGGTCGTCCTGGCCATGCAGTACCCGGGAGATGGCGTTGCGGCTGTTTTCGACCAGGGCCTGCGCGGCGTCGGGCACCGGCAGTTTTTCCTCCAGCAGGGCCGGGGTGATGAGCGGGCGTACCGCACCAATGCGCGTGTCGTCGATGCGGGTGGTGTCGTGGGTGGTCAAGAGGGTTGTGGTGGATGAAGTCATACTATGAATTTTATAGCTACTCAGTCAATATTCGCGAGGGCTAGGGCGTGATTTAACCATATGGGTTGGGCAGGGCGCGGATGGCGGCATCCATGCCCATGTTCTAAGGGAAAACCACTTGCATGATCGAAAACCGAAGGTGCATACTGAACCCCAGGTTTCGTGCATCCGCGATGCCTTTACCCAATGCTATCAGTCCGATCGGCAATCAACTACTGGAGGTCAACATGAAGCGTTCATTCACCATTTCTTCACTGGTTTGCGCACTGGCTGCGACGTTTGCCATGGGTGCCCAGGCCCAGACCAAGGCGACGGCCGCCGAGGCGACAGCCATGGTCAAGAAGGGTGTTGCCTTTGCCAAAGCCAACGGCAAGGAAAAGGCCTATGCCGAGATCAGCAACAAGGCCGGCCAGTTCATTGACCGTGACCTGTACCTGACGGTCTACGGTCTGGATGGCACGGTGCGTGCGCATGGTGCCAACGAAAAGATGATTGGCAAGAACCTGATTGATCTCAAGGATATCGACGGAACGCCCTTCGTCAAGGAGCGTATGGAGCTGGCCAAGACCAAGGGCACCTTCTGGCAGGACTACAAGTTCACCAACCCTACCACCAAGAAGATAGAACCCAAGAGCATGTACTGCGAAAAGGTCGATGACTACGTGTTGTGCGGTGGTATTTACAAGTAGGCGTTGTGCAGTTCGGCGTAAGCCGTGGTTGTGGGGAGTGTCACTATGAAGCTGGGCATGAAACTGTTGGCGGCACCGGTGCTGACCGCGGTGGTGGTGATGCTGTCGGGCCAGATCAATGTCGGGCTGATGGGGCGTGAGGCGGACAAGGGCCAGGCCAGCTCCGCGGCCAGCCTGAATGACTTTAGAACGGTTTCCAGTGTGCAGCAGCAGCTCGGCCAATTGCACACCAGTGTCTACAAGACGGTGGCCCTGATCGGCTCCCTGGACGATGCCAAGATCAAGGCATTTCGCGCCGACCTCGTCAAACAGCTCGACGGGATCAAGCGGGTGGCGGGCGCGCTGGGTGATGGCGCCCTTGCCACGCAAGCCGATCGCGCCAGTGTCGCGGAGATCGGCACGCAACTCGACAAATATGGAAAGCAGGCAGACGCTGCGATTGACCTGTCTTCGGTGGATCCCAACACGGGTATCGCGGCCATGCTGGGCGCGGACGCGACGTTTGCGGCTCTGAGCAAAACCATGGGCGAAATTGTCTCCAGAAGCGACGCGGCGTCTCTGGCCGCGATGGCGGCGTCACAACAGCGCTCCCGCACGACCAACTGGATCTTGGTGGTCGTGGGTTTGCTCGCCGCTGGTGTTGCCGTGTGGCTGTCGGCGCTGATGCAGCGAAAAATTGTTGCCGAACTGGCACGCGCTGGCGTGCTGGCCAACGAGGTGGCGCACGGCAACCTGAACGTGGATGCCTCCACGGACCGCCAGGACGAGGTGGGCGACCTGATGCGCGCACTGGGCGCCATGACGGCACAACTGACCCAGTCGATTGCGACGGTACTGGAGTCGTCCGAGTCGATTCGCCTGGCCAGCGCCGAGATTGCCACCGGCAACCAGGACCTGGCCAACCGCACCGAGCAAACCGCAACCAATCTGCAGCGCGCTGCGTCGTCCACCGAGCAATTGACGGGGACGGTGCGGCAGTCCGCAGACTCCGCGCGCCTGGCCAACCAGCTGGCGGTTTCGGCCGCGGAGGTGGCGGTTCGGGGGGGTGCGGTGGTGGGCCAGGTGGTCTCCACCATGGACGAAATCAACACCAGTGCGCGAAAGATCTCCGACATCATTGGCGTGATCGACGGCATTGCCTTCCAGACCAATATTCTGGCGCTGAATGCGGCGGTGGAAGCCGCCCGTGCCGGTGAGCAGGGGCGTGGTTTCGCCGTGGTGGCCAGCGAGGTGCGCAGTTTGGCCGGTCGGTCTGCCGAGGCCGCCAAGGAAATCAAGAACCTGATCGGGGTGTCGGTGCAAAAAGTGGATTCCGGTTCGCGCCTGGTGGCCGATGCCGGCAAAACCATGGGCGAAATTGTCAGCGCGGTGCAGCGGGTGTCGGACATCATTGGTGAAATGTCGTCTTCCTCATCCGAGCAGAGCAACGACATTTCGCAGGTCAATACCGCCGTCATGGAGCTGGACCAAATGACCCAGCAGAATGCGGCGCTGGTGGAGCAGTCTGCCGCCGCCGCTGAAAGCCTGCGCGAACAGGCTCAGCGCCTGGCCCTGGTGGTGTCGGCATTCAAACTGGCGGGTGCTGCACAAGGTGGGCGCACGGGCCAGAATACGCTGAGGATCGGCTCCTGAAGCAACCGGTTTCTAGCCCGCCTGGCCGTGGAACCGGACCGTATTGCGCCCCGCGTCTTTGGCCTTGTACATGGCGGCATCGGCCCATTGCAGGACGTCAGCCTGACTGCCCTCGTGGTTGGTAAAGACCACCACACCGATACTGGCGGAGCAGTGGTGTTCGACCAGGGTGTCGGGATGCCCTGCGTGCGTGACGGTGAGTTGGTACGGCGCGGCGATGCAGGTCCGGATTTTTTCGGCCACTGCGGCCGCCTGGGTGGTGGACTGCGCGCGGTCTGTTTCGAGTTCACCGAGCATGACGACAAACTCGTCACCGCCAAAGCGGGCGACGGTGTCCATTTCGCGCACGCAGGTGCACAGGCGCCGGGCGACTTCGACGAGCAACAGGTCCCCCACGCTGTGTCCGTGGGCGTCATTGAGGGGTTTGAAGTTGTCCAGATCCAGGAACATGAGCGCTGCAAAGAGCCCGCTGCGCTTGCTGGCAGCCATGGTCTGGTTCAGACGGTCACCCAGCAGGCGGCGGTTGGGCAAGCCGGTGAGGGCGTCGTAGAACGCCAGCTGACGAACCTGTTCTTGTGCGCGCTTGGTGTCGCTCAGGTCAATGTCCACGCAAAACAATTCAAGCGGCTGGCCCGGTGGTTTGAGTAGTGCATGGCTGGAAAAGACGGGGACCCTGCCCCCGCCTTTGGTCTGCAACAGGAGTTCGCTGGCGGCAATCGGTTCACCCGTCTGTGCCATATGGCGCATGGCGGCTGCGACGCTATCGCGCATGTCCGGCGGGATGATCAGCGTCAGGAGATTGCCTCCCAGTGCTTCGGAACTGCTGTAGCCGTACAGTTTCTCGGCCGCGGCATTCCAGAAAGTGACGGTGCCATCCATGGCATAGCCTTGCACGGCCACCCCGGGAATCTGTTCCATCACGTTGCGAAATCGGGCTTCGCTGTCTTTCAGGGATTCTTCACGCAGGTTGAGCGTCTGGACCAGGTGGTTGAAGCTTGCGATGAGACGTCCCACTTCATCATCCTCGGCAACGGGTAGTGCCCGCGCCGCTTCCCCAGCAGTCGGCAGGTTGGCAAGCGCCCTGGCGGCGTTGAGCAGTGGTGACAGTTCATGGCGCAGTGCTGACCGGGTCAAGGCTGCTGCCAGCAGTGTCAGAACAACCGTGGCCAACAGCATGCGTCGCTGCATATCGTGGATAGGGTCAAAGGCATCGACCGTTGGCAGGATGGCTGCTACATACCATCCGGTAAGAGGTACCTTTTTGGCCGATGCAAGGACCTCGACGGAACGGGGGTTGGTGAAAACGTCGGAACCCTCGTAGCCCTGGATGAACCGGTCCAGCGTGGGACTTGCACCAACCGGCGGGAGCACTTCCATGACCCGGCTTCTGTCGCTGGCCGTGATGATCAGGCGCTGTTGGGGCGCCACGAGGAGGTAGCCCCCTGTCTGGCCCTGAAAACTCTGAATGATTCGGTCCAGAAAATTGGGTTTGTCGAGCTGGACCACACCGGCCAGGACGCCCTGTAGCGTGCCCTGGCGGTCGCGGATGGGTACGCCGATGCCGAACCCTGGTGCCTTCAGCGTGGGACCAATGATGGGTGCGCTGACCACTGGCCGGTTTTCTGCGAGAACGGTGGCGATGTAGTCCAGGCTGCGGTAGTTGACACCCGTGCGGGCATTGGACGGCGGAGCGTCTGCTATCGCCGTGCCGTTGGCGTCCAGCGCCACAACGCCGCCATTGAAGAGGGATTGCAGTACCGGCAGTGCTTCCAGCCGGGATTGCAGCGCCCGGGCGTCCTGCATGGCGTCACGGTCAAGGGTCGATGCAACCGCTCCCAAGGCCAGCACGCGGTTTTCCAGGTCGCTGTTCACAACCGCCGCCAGTGCGCTGGCGTGGGCGTACTGCTGCTCTCCGAGCACGCGCTGCATGTCGCTGCGCAGCATCTGGCTGGCATAGAAGGCGACGGCCCACATGCTGACCACGAATATGAGCAAGATAAACAACGTGACCCGGGTCTTGATGGAGCGCGGCCGTAAGTCCTTTAGTTGCAAGCCGTTCTCCTTGGGTCGTGTCAGAGCGGCTGCATGCGCCCCTGGAGCTCGGCCAGGTCTTCGTCACTGTCTGAAAACTCTTGTGCGATGGCATGGCACGCGTCCTGAATGGACAGGAAAGCCTCGACGATATCGGGGTCAAAGTGCTTGCCGCTGCCCTGGACAATGATGGCAACGGACCGTTCATGGGTAAACGCTTCCTTGTAGACCCGCCGGCTGATCAGCGCGTCATACACGTCCGCCACGGCCATCAGGCGGGCCGATACCGGGATGGCTTCGCCTGCGAGGCCCTGTGGGTAGCCGCTTCCGTCCCATTTTTCCTGGTGTGAGAGGGCGATTTCGCCCGCAATATCCAAAAATGCAATCGGGCGGCCCACGCGGGCCTTGGCCCGTTCGATGGCGACATATCCCAGCGTGGTGTGGGTCTTCATGATGTCAAACTCATCAACATCAAGCTTGCCGGGTT
The DNA here is from genome assembly GCA_030645355.1 of Rhodoferax sp. Taxonomy (GTDB): domain Bacteria; phylum Pseudomonadota; class Gammaproteobacteria; order Burkholderiales; family Burkholderiaceae_C; genus Allorhodoferax. The sequence goes on from JAUSNJ010000185.1 coordinate 11,386, forward strand.
TCAACAGGATGCGGTCGGGTATGCCCACCTTGCCAATGTCATGCAGCGGAGCGGACCGGAACAGCAGGTCAATGATCTGGTCGTTCAGATAAGCGGCGAAGCGGGGGTGGTGCTTGAGCGCGACTGCCAAAGCCCGTACATAGCGCTGTGTGCGCAGGATGTGGTGACCGGTTTCGTTGTCACGCGTCTCCGCCAGGGATGTCATGGCCAGGATGGTGGCTTCTTCGGTCAGACGGGTCTCTTCCATGCGCCTGGCCACTTCGGCCTCCAGATAGGCGTTCTTGTCCTGGAGAAAGGTGGCGGCTGCCTTGAGGGTCAAATGCGTCTTGATGCGCGCCAGCACAATGGCCGGACTGATGGGCTTGGTGATGTAGTCCACGGCACCCAGCGTAAAACCCAGCTGCTCGTCGGCCGCTTGGGTTTTCGCCGAGAGAAAGATGACCGGGATGCCCTGTGTTTGCGGGTCCGCCTTGAGCTGGCGGCAGACCTCATAGCCGTCCATGTCGGGCATCATGATGTCCAGCAGAATCAGATCAGGCGCCGGGACAGCGCGGGCGATCTTGAGTGCCCGCAGCCCATTGGGGGCCACCTTGACCCTGTAGCTATCGGAGAGCAGGTCATCCATCAGCGACAGGTTCTGCGGTGCGTCGTCCACCACCAGAACCAGTGGCTTGGGTGTGGATGGCGCGGTGCTGGGGTCCGGGTGGGTCATGGGCAATGGCGGGATGTCATGGCATCTTAGCGGGTGGTGCAAGCAGCGCAAGGGCCTGCTCGAAGTCGTATTCCCGCACGGCCTGGCGCAATGCCCGAAACTGCTCGGGCAGGCAGGCCATCAGCACGTCGGAGTGGTCCGCAATGAGGCGCTCGGCCTTGGCATCGTCATTGGCCAGCATGGCGGCAAGCTGGCCCAGAATGGCGTCGCGTTCCTCGGGGGAGGTCGGGTTCGCAGCGCTGTCATGGGCTGTGCTGTCTGAAGCCGATAGTGCGCTCAGGATGGCGCGGACTTGTGTGGCCAGTGCTTGCGAGAATGCCGTGAGAAGTTGCTCAATGGTGGCAGGTGGGGCGACTTCTTCCAGGGCTTGCTCCAGAGCCTGCGCCTGCCCGGCCAGGGCGTTGGCACCGATTTGGCCTGCCAGTCCTTTGACGGTGTGCGCCATGCGGATGGCCTCTTGGGTATTGCCGCTTTCCCAGGCCTGGCGAATCTGTGGTCCGGCACGGTCTTGGGTCTCGCAGAAGCTGCGCAGGATGGAGACGTAACGCAGTGTCTTGCCCATCACGCGACGCAGTCCGACGCCCGTGTCGACGCCGTCAATGTGGGCCGGCAACGGCGTATCCCTGGGTGGCTCGTGGGCCGCTGCGTGTGTGGCAGCAGGTCGGGGCAGTACCTGACCCGGTTCTCGGGGCACAACCCATTGGACCAGCTTGTGAAACAAGGCGTCCGGCTCTATGGGTTTGGCGACAAAATCATCCATGCCGGCTTCATAGCAGCGCTGCCGATCGGCCTGCATCACGTTGGCCGTCATGGCGATGATCGGCAATGTGGCAAAGCGGGCTTGCCGGCGGATCAGCTGCGCGGCTTCCAGGCCACTCATGACGGGCATTTGCATGTCCATCAGCACTGCGTCGTACTGGCCTGATTCGACCATGCTGACCGCCTTTTTTCCATTGTCCGCGACGTCGACGTGGAAACCGGCGTCCACGAGTATTTCGGTGGCGACCTGCTGGTTGACGGCGTTGTCTTCGGCCAGCAGGATGCGCGCGCCGCGCAGGGGTGCCAGGTTTTCCAGGCTGATGGTCGGCTTGACCGCGCGCGTAGTCCCGGCGTCATCCGGGTTGCCCAGTGCGCGCATCAGCGCGTCGAACAGCAGGGATGGCCCTATGGGCTTGATCAGCACGGTGTCTATGCCGGCTGCGTCTGCCTGTTGCAGGACCTCCTGGCGACCGTGTGCCGTGGCCAGTGCGACCTGCGGCAACGGACGGATGCCCAGTGCGCGAATCGCTGCGATGGTTTCGATGCCGTTCATGCCGGGCATCAGCCAATCCACCAGCACCATGGCATAGGGTTGACCCTGGGCGGCGGCCCGGCGCACCGCCGCAACGGCGGCCTGGCCGGACTCGGCCTTGTCGACTTTGAAAGTCATGTGCTCCAGCGTTTCTGCCAGGGCCTGCAGGGCCGCCTCGTTGTCGTCCACGATCAACAGACGCAGACCGTTCAGGTTCTTGCCTGGAACAAGGGTGCGGTGTGGGCTCTGGCTGATGGCCAGTCGCGCCGTGAACCAGAATGTGGAGCCTTTGTCCGGCGCGCTTTCGACGCCTACGTCACCGTGCATCAGAGCGGCCAGGCTCTTGCAGATGGCCAGACCCAGGCCGGTTCCGCCATAGCGGCGGGTGGTTGATGCATCCCCTTGCTGGAAGCTTTGAAACAGGCGGCTGATCTGACCTTCGTTCAGACCAATGCCGGTGTCACGGATGGCAAAGTACAGCAAGACCTCGTGTTCGGTGCGTTCCTGTACCCGCACCATGATCCTGATCTCGCCGCGGTCGGTGAACTTGACCGCGTTGTTCCCGTAGTTGATCAGGATCTGGCCCAGCCGCAGCGGGTCCCCGCGCAGTACAAACGGCACATCCGGTGCCAGGTCGTAGATCAGTTCCAGGCCCTTTTCACTGGCCTTTTCGCCGATCAGGTTGGCCACGTTCTCCAGCACCGAGTCGATTTCGAATTCCGTGGTTTCCACCGACAGCTTGCCCGCTTCAATCTTGGAGAAGTCCAGGATGTCGTTGATGATGCCCAGCAGGTGCTCACCCGAAAGCTGGATTTTCTTCAGGTAGTCGCGCTGCCGGGCATTGAGTTCGGTCTTTTGCAGCAGGTGGCTCATGCCGTAAATGGCATTCATCGGGGTACGGATTTCGTGGCTCATATTGGCCAGGAAGTCCGCCTTGGCCTGCGACGCGGATTCGGCCAGCTTGCGGGCTTCTTCCAATGCCGATTCGGTAGCCTTGCGGCGGGTGATGTCCTGCATGGAGCCGCTCAGCGTTGTGCGGCCGTCGGCGTCCTGGCCCAGGCAACCGACCATGTGCAGCCACATGATGTAGCCGTCGCGCTGCCGGTAGGGCACAGAGACTTCAAACTGTTGCTGCTGACCGGTTACCACCTGCTCCACAGCCGCGCGCAGTTGCTCCAGGCAGGCCGGATCGGCTGCAGCCACCGCGCCGTACAGGTGTTCAAGGATGGAATACCGGCCGTCAGCCCGGATATCCAGTCCCAGCAACCGGGCCAGGCGCGCCGAGCCAGGGGCCTGGTCTTCTCCCGGGTATATCTTCCAGTACGCCGATTCGGTCATGTCCAGCACCTGTTCGGCGGAGGCCTGGGCAACGCGCAGGTCATCGGTGCGCCGTGCGACCCGGTCCTCCAGGTCACGGTTGAGGCGCAGGATTTCCGCTTCCGCGGCTTCGCGCTTGTGGATGTCGTCGCGCAGATCGGAGATGGCCCTGCGCAGGTTGTCCTGCATGCGGCTGACTCCGCTGGCCAGCATGTGAACCTCGTCCTGACCCAGGCGCCCCAACTGCATGCGTTGCAGGTTCAGGGCTTGGTCAAGGTTGTCGGTGTCGCGCGAGTCGACGAACTGTGCAATTTGCCGCAGGTGGCCCATCACGCGTTTGTCCAGCAGTACCAGGACAAAGCCGGCCACCAGGGTGATCAGCAGGAAATTGGAAAACAGAATGGTGCGGTATTTTTCGGCCAGGCCCTTTTCGATGCCGTTGCGGTCGATCTGGACCTGCAAGACGCCGATCTGGTTGCTGCCGTCCTTTGACCCTTGGGGACCTTCGCTGGTTCGCAGTAGCTTGAAATCCCGTATGACCGCCCCCTGCACCGGCGTGCCCAGTGTGAGCAAGGTTTTTTCGGTGTCTGTTACCGCAAGGTAGGCAATGCCGGGCTGCTTGACGACGCCCTCAGCTGTGAGCCGGACGACCTCGAGGTTGAAGGTCCAGACCGATTCGGCGAGCGCGGGGACGGTCCCGACTGCAATCTGGTGGAACTGCTCTTCGATGGCGGCCAGGGCCGCTCTCTGTTCGCGCAGGGCCTGTATGCCGGTAATGGCAGACGTGGCGATGACGGCGAACAGGATGGTTGCGACCGCCAACTGGCGGCTGAGATTGCTCGTTTTGGTCATGGGGTGAGCGCATGGTATGCGGCCAGCCGTGGTGTATGGCTGGGCGATGCTGTGAGCATGGTTCATGCTAGATCAGTTGGTGATCCCCGCTGTCTCGGGAAAACCCTTGGCAACGTCTTGACTGGCGGTCACACCATTCCATAGATACCCAAATGGGGTTTGTTTTGGATGAGGGTGTCCCATATTTGCCGTTAGCCCTCGTGGGATATGCGAATGTTGCTATAAAAACGATAGCTTAAGTTTGCTGCCCGGCTTCCACGACAATCCCATGCATGACTGACTCCTTGCGCCTGTGGCTCCGACTTGTACCTGCCTATGCTGCGGGCTACTTCCTCTCGTATGGGCTGCGCAGCGTCAATGCGGTGATCGCACCGGAGTTGATGCAGGAACTCCACATCTCCGCCGCTGGGCTGGGTTTGCTGACCTCGGCGTACTTCTTGGCGTTTGGCCTGTTTCAGCTGCCGTTGGGGCTGCTACTGGATCGGTTCGGTCCGCGCCGGGTGGAAGCCGCGTTGCTGCTGGTTGCGGCGTCGGGTTGTGGCCTGTTTGCGGTCGGGACTTCCCTGGAGATGCTGGCGCTCGGACGTGCGCTGATCGGCCTGGGGGTGTCGGCGTGCCTGATGGCCGGGTTCAAGGCCTTTAGCCAGTGGTTCCCGGCGGAACGGCAGGCTTCGCTTACGGCCACGATCATGGTGGCGGGTGGCTTGGGTGCGTTGACTGCCAGTGTGCCCGTGGAGGCGGCGTTACCGCTGCTGGGTTGGCGCGGCGTGTTCATGGTGGTGGCTGTGCTGCTGGTGCTGGCGGCTGGCTTCCTGACGACTGTGCCGGATCAGGCCCTGGGCGGCCAACGGGAGTCGTTCACGCAGCAATTGCGAACACTCGCCGGCATCTATGGCAATCGCAATTTTTGGCGTTTTGCGCCACAGGGCGCGCTGACGGTGGGTGGCTACATGGCGATTCAGGGCTTGTGGGCCGTGCCGTGGTTGATCGAGGTGAACGGCGCGTCGCGGGCTGACGCTGCCGGGGTGTTGTTCCTGCTGTCGCTGGCGATGCTCGCCGGATTCTTGTTTGTCGCCACGTGCTCGGGTTGGTTGGCTCGCCATGGCGTCTCGCCGATGGTGCTCTTGACTGTCGGAATGGGGCTGGCGCTGGCGGCCGAATTGGCCATTCTTGTGGGAGTGGCGCCGGCGGTCTGGCTGTGGCCGTTGCTGGGGTTGTCGTTCAGTCTGGGAAATATTGCGTATTCCCAACTGGCGGCATCGTTTCCGGTGGCGCTGTCGGGCAGGGTGAACACGGCACTCAATTTGATGGTGTTTGTGGGTGCCTTTGTCCTGCAGTGGGGTATCGGGGCGGTGGTGGACGCCTTTACCGGCAGCGGAATGCTGCGCGCCGATGCTTTCCGGGCGACTTTTTCCGCTTTGCTCGCGGCGCAGGTGCTGGCATTTGTGTGGTTTCTGGTGCCGCCGAAGCGCTGACTTTGTGCGCAAAGTTTGCGCCAATCGGTATTGACATGGGTCATTTGGTGAAAAAATTACAGGCTTCACAGCACTTACTTTTCCACCACCATGAAGCAAGTTGTCAGCATCAGCCTGGGTTCGAGTAGCCAGGATTTCGACTTCACCACCGTTTTTCTGGGCGAAAAACTGCATGTGCGGCGCATCGGCACCAATGGCAGCACGGCCACCGCCGTCAAGCTGATCAAGCAGTGGGACAAAAAGGCCGCCGCGATCGGTCTGGGGGTGCTCAAGGACAGTTACAAGGTCGGCTCACGCCGCTTCATCGAGAAGGACAGTGCGCGTCTCAAGGCGGTCGCCACCAATGTGCCGTTGACCATGGGCGGGCGTTTGGGCGACATCTTCCAGGAATGGGCGGTGCGCCATGCCCAGACCCACCTTGGCAGCTTTTTCAACAATGCGCGGGTGCTGTTTTTCTCGGGCATGGCGGATTACAAACTGGCGCTGTCCATGGCCGAGTACACCACCAACCTGCAGTTTGCGGACCCGCTGCTGCAACTGGGCGTGCCCAAGTTGCTGGGTTCGCTGGATGCATTGAATCTGTACGCCAATGGCGCGCACTATGTGAAGGACTGGACGCTGCCGGCGGCCATGGCTTCGGGTCCGGTCAAAGAATGGACGCGGTTTGTGCTGCGCAAGGCCATGCAGAAGGCCAGCGTGATCGTGGCGCCGGTGCACGAACTCGACGACTTTGACCTGGAAGATCTGGCCGGCAAGACGGTGATCACCGCGACGGTGAATGACGAGCGCATCGCGCAGTTTGGTGCCAAGGGCGTGGCCACCATCATTGACGGCTCACCCGTGATGCACGGCCACGTGCTGGGTGCGAATTTGCTCGACGCGATGATCATTGCCGCCACCGGCAAGACTCCGCATGACATTCTGGAGGACGATTACCTGGAGATCATCACCGGCCTGGGCTCGGAGCCGCGCATCATCCACCCCAACGGCTACCGGCGCGTGAACCGCTTCGCGTTTGTCATCCATCCGCTGTCGCAGGAATATTTCAAAAAGGTCAAGCCCATCGAGATGCTGTCACAGGTTTCGCCACCGGTGTTGATGAACTCGCTGGAAAAGATCATGGCCTATGCGCCGCCTTTTGTGTATTCCCGCGTGACCGGCATCCAGTCGCCCACCGGAGTGGAAGCCGAAGGCTGGCTGATCTCGGTCGGTGGCACGCCCAGGGAGATCATGCGGCACAGCCCCGAGTTCACCTACCGGCGCCTGCTGGATGCAGCGGCCATGGCCAAGCGTCTGGGTGCACAGATCATGGGCCTGGGCGCATTCACCAAGGTGGTGGGCGATGCCGGGCTGACGGTGGCCAAGCGGGCGCCCTTGCCGATCACGACGGGCAACAGCTACAGCGCATCCGGCGCGCTGTGGGCGGCGCACGACGCCATCCTGCGCATGCGCCTGCTGCCGGTACCCAGGGGCAAGGGTAAGGTCAAGTTCAAGGCCATGGTGGTGGGTGCCACCGGTGCCATTGGTTCGGTGTGCGCGCGGATGATGGCCCGGGTGGCCGAAGAGGTTTACATGGTGTCGCCCGAGACGGCCAAGCTGCTGGCGCTCAAGGAGTCCATCCTGCTGGAGTCTCCCGACGCCAAGATTTTCTTGTCCGCCCATGCCGACCGGGACATTGCCGAGATGGACATGATCGTCACGGCCACCTCGGGTGCCGGCAAGAAGGTGCTCGACATCATGCGGGTCAAGCCGGGGTGTGTGATCACGGACGTCGCGCGACCGCTGGACTTGCCGGCCTCCGAGGTTGCCAAACGCCCGGACGTGCTGGTCATCGAGTCCGGCGAGATCCAATTGCCGGGCGATGTGCAGATGAAGAACATCGGCCTGCCCAAGGGGGTTGCCTATGCCTGCCTGGCCGAGACCATCGTGCTGGCGCTGGAAGGGCGGTTCGAGAATTTCACCGTGGGGCGTGCGATCGAGTGGGAAAAGGTGCGCGAGATTTACCAGATGGGTCTGAAGCACGGCATGAAGCTGGCCGCCATCTCGGGTGTCAACGGACCGTTTAGCGATGACGACATCGCACGCGTGCGCGAGTTGGCCCTGGCGGCGCGAGCCAAGCAGGCGCTGGGGAGTGCCAAACCGGTGGTCAAAGCGCGCGCGGCCAAGAGGGTTCCAGCGCGTAAAAAGGCAGTAGCGAAGGCGCTGTGAACGAAGGCGCTGTGTTGCCACGCTGCCGGGCAGCGTACGCGGTTCAGGCGTCCGTGGTATATTCGGGGGTCGCATTTGGCGATTGGCCGCGTTCCAGCCCTGGCAGGTTGGCGCTAACACCCCCGGCAGAGGGGTTGCCAGTCCAGCCCCTCCATTGCGCTTGCACCAGCTTTTCTCACGGTCTGGTGGATTTTTCCCTCTGTTGATTTCGCCCCTGCTATGGCGAGCACTCCAAGCGGAGATTCCTTGTGAATCGTCTGCATTGAGAACAGGACGGGACCCTCGGCATGAGGGCATGCCAAATTTGCTTTCGGGTGCCAAGAGCCTTTTTCGCTCCACGCCCTTTGATTTTTAATGATTTTTACTACAACAATAAAAGAAACGCCCATCACAATGGGCAAATATCGTATTGCAGCTTGCCCTCGTCAATTACCATGTGGGCAGTTCGCCGCGCAGGTATCGATTGCCAGCGGTCGCGGCAGTGCTTCTACGGACCGTGTGATGCGGTTTCGCGATGAGTTTCCCTCGCACGACGCGGCATCGCGTTATGCCATCGCACAGGGTATTGACTGGGTGCGTGAAGCGACGCGCCCACACTGAATTTAGTTTTACAGGAGTTACACCATGGCCAAAGAAGACTTGATCGAGATGATGGGCGTCGTTAACGAAGTTTTACCCGATACGCGTTTTCGGGTGACGCTGGATAACGGCCACCAATTGATTGCCTATTCCGCAGGCAAGATGCGCAAGAACCACATCCGCATTCTGGCGGGTGACAAGGTGTCGCTGGAGTTGTCTCCCTATGACCTGAGCAAGGGTCGTATCAACTTCCGCCACATTGAGGGCCGCGGCCCGATGACACCACGCCGTTAAGAGTTGCACTGTGGTCAGTGCACACATAGAGAAAGGCTGCAATTGCAGCCTTTTTTATTGGGAATCTGACAGAGTTTCACCCATGGGGGTGATCCTGGTGCCCAGTCTGCGCACGAACAGTCCGGCGTAGTCGCACGACACGTCGATTTTGGATTCGGTGCGCCGAGTCGTTGCATAGTGGGCCGACTCAAGCGCCAGGGTGGCACTGCGTGCGACGACGATGCCGACTTTTTGGCCGGCGGCAAAGATCTCGAAAACGCCGTTAGATGTCAATATTTCCAGCCCGCAGTGCGTTGGTTTCGATGAATTCGCGGCGCGGTTCCACTTCATCGCCCATCAGCATGGTGAATACGCGGTCGGCTTCTATCGCATCATCGATCTGAACGCGCAGCAAGCGACGCACGGTGGGGTCCATCGTGGTTTCCCACAACTGCGACGGGTTCATTTCCCCCAGCCCCTTGTAGCGCTGGCGGCTGGTGCCGTTTTCGGCCTGCTGAATCAGCCAGGCCATGGCTTCGCGGAAGTCGGAGACTTTTTCTTCCTTCTGGCGCTCGCCTTCGCCGCGCATCACGCGGGCGCCGTCCGACAACAGGCCCTTGAAGGTATTGGCGGCTTCGGCCAACGCCGCGTAGTCGGCACCATGCACAAAGTCCTGCGTGAGCACGCTGCTCTTGACGTTGCCGTGGTGTCGGCGGCTGATGCGCAGAATCGGCTTGTCGTTGCGTTCGTCGAACTCACCGGCCACTTCGGCATCCGGCAGGCGGGCTTGCAGGGCAGCGGCGGACACTTCGGCGTCGGCAACGGTATCGAGGTTCAGTGCCACGCCGTCGGCGACCGAGCGCAGGGCTTCGGCATCCATGAAATTTTTCAGGCGGGCAATCACCGCCTGGGCCACTTGGTGCTTGCGCGCCAGCGTGGCCAGTGTGTCGCCAGAAATCGTGGTGCCATTGGGGCCGCCGGTAAACACCGAGGCGTTGACCAGTGCGATGCGCAGCAGGAAATTGTCCAGGTCGCCAGCGCCTTGCAGGTACAGCTCTTCCTTGCCGGCCTTGACCTTGTACAGCGGCGGCTGTGCGATGTAGATGTGGCCACGCTCGACCAGCTCGGGCATCTGGCGGTAGAAGAAGGTTAGTAGCAGGGTGCGGATGTGGGCGCCGTCCACGTCGGCATCGGTCATGATGATGATGCGGTGGTAACGCAGCTTGGCGACATTAAAGTCGTCGTTGCCCGTAGTGCCCCCGGCCTTGCCGATGCCGGTGCCCAAGGCGGTGATCAGCGTCAGGATTTCATTGCTGGTCAGCAGCTTTTCATACCGTGCCTTTTCGACGTTCAGAATCTTGCCGCGTAGCGGCAAAATCGCCTGGAACTTGCGGTCACGACCCTGCTTGGCGGAACCGCCGGCGGAGTCACCCTCGACGATGTAGATTTCGCACATCGCCGGGTCTTTTTCCTGGCAGTCGGCCAGCTTGCCGGGCAGGCCCATGCCGTCGAGCACGCCCTTGCGGCGGGTCATGTCGCGCGCCTTGCGGGCGGCTTCGCGGGCGCGGGCCGCTTCGATGATCTTGCCGACGATGATCTTGGCATCCGCGGGACGCTCTTGCAGGTAGTCGGCCAGCAGTTTGCTGACGATGTCTTCCACCGGGCCGCG
>JAUSNJ010000192.1 GCA_030645355.1 Rhodoferax sp.
GCGCACTACACGAGGTGGGCAGAGCAGCTATTCGGATCTGGCCATTGAAACCAGCCCGATGTTGCGCTTGGTGTTTCGCCAACCGCTGCGATACAGACCGAAGGTTTGATGGCATCGATCTTTGAGCTGCTGGGGGTGGAAAAAATCAATAATCTTCCAGCATCACCCTCGCGCCAGTGCTGGGTTTGCGAACCGTCACTTATTTCACTGAAAACGAGGAGACCCCGAAGGGGAAAACACCGCGCAATTGGCCTCACCTGGTGGTCAGCTACATGGCCGGGAACCGCATGCCCCCGCCCGCTGCGGCGCTGACGCCGCCGATGCTGACGTCAAACCAGGGGGATTGACCTCCCACGGTTTGGTTCACTCTCGGTAGATTTGTGCGCATATCCACGTCTCTCTATTGATCTAACTTTCATGAATCTGGGCGACGCCCCGGATGATGAAAGAAACTTGAGGGTGGAGGTGCCGGGGTAGAAGCCGAGAAAATTCTTTGGGGACTACCACCCCGATATCTAACTTGACTCACCCACATCGACTCGTACCCCGAATTGACTCCATCGGTTGCCCGATGAGATCTCACGTTAAACAGGGCTGCTGGTTGTAAGACCAGACAAGCAATTTCGGTGGGGCACCCATGGCACCTCCAGTTTTGAAGTTTACACATCAACTGGAAGGATTCCGATGGACATTGTCCCCATCTACAAACGCGTCATTGGTCTGGACGTGCACCAGGCGCAAATCACAGGCTGCGCGATCGTCGAGCATCCTGATGGCAGCGTGACATATGAGCGACGCGAGTTTGGCGGCTTCAAGCGAGATCGCAAAGCCCTGGCCGAATGGGCTCACGCTATTGGCCCGGATGTCGTGGTCATGGAGAGCACGGACATTTTGGAAGAGCCCGTATGCGGCACTGGAATCGGTTGGTATCGTTGCTTGGGTAGTCAACGCCCGCCACGTCAAGGCAGTGCCGGGTCACAAGACCGATGAACTGGTCAAGGACAACCTGAGTCCGGTGGGCACGCAGGCGATACAGCGCATTGCAGTGCTCTACCAAATTGAGCGCCAAGTCAAAGGCTTATTGGCTGAAGATCGGCTGGCCATCCGGCAGTCCAGCGCCAAACCGCTTTGCGAGGATCTGCATGCTTGGTTGAAGCTGGAGAGGCAACGCGTTCCCGAGGCCAAGGCGATTGATTACAGCTTGAACCGTTGGGAGGCATTGACGGTTTACCTGGATAACGGGGCAGTGCAGATCGATAACAACCATATTGAGAATTTGATGCGCCCATGGGCGATGGGCCGAAATAATGCAAACGGCAGTCTTATGCGAATTCATCGGCTCTCACCTCGCGAACAACGAGGCGTATCAAGGCTTGCGTCGTTGCGAGTGAAGTCTGGACTTCACATAAGATTTGGTATCTCCTGCGGTGGCAACCCCACTTCAGGAGATATTCATGGATGCCTTCGAGTCCTTTCATCCGGTGCCGGCGGCGTGGCTTCGCGACAGCGATCTCGCACCGTTCATACCTGCCTACGTTCGTCGTCTGGTCGACCGACTTTACGCGGCCAACACAGTGCGCATGTACGTGTACGGGGTGGCGCATTTCGCGCACTGGGCATGCGGTCATCGGGTTGACCTGCGTCACCTTGCTGATGAGGTTGTCCGGCGCTTCATTGACGAACATCTGCCGCACTGCACCTGCCCTTCTCCAGTGCAGCGCTGCCGCCATCAGGTTCGAGCCGCACTACGCCAGTTGCTAGTCACGCTGGTCGATGCCGGTAGACTGATCAGCAGTGATCAGCCCGATGCGATCGAGGACCAACTCCAACGCTTCGACAGCCACATGGTGCACGCAAGAGGGTTGGCCGAGACCACACGGATTCGACGACTGGGCGTCGTTCGAGCGCTACTGCGATTCCGCGCGGCCGATGATCCCGACGTGATGGCGACGCCGTCCGCAGATGAACTGCGGCGATTCATTACGCAGGAACTCTCGCGCATCAGTCCCGCCAGCGCGAGCTCGCTTGCCGGCGCACTGCGCGCCTACCTGCGCTTCCTGACGCTCGGCGGGGCTAGTGTGGATCACCTGCTGCCGGTCATCGCGTCGCCGGCACATTGGAGGCTGGCAACGCTACCGCAGACCCTTTCACCGAGCGAGGTCGCGCGACTGCTGGACGCGTTCCCACCAGAGCTGCCTTCGCACTTGCGCGGCTACGCCATGGTGCGCTGCCTGGTCGATCTTGGCCTGCGTGAGCGCGAAGTTGTCAGCTTGGAACTCGACGATATCGACTGGGAGGCTGGCACGCTTCGCATTCGCAAGAGCAAGTCGCTCCGCGTGGATGTGCTGCCTCTGCCGCAGATCACCGGGCGCGCCATTGCCGCGTACCTGCGATCGGAGCGGCCGACCACGGTCAATCGGCGCGTCTTCGTTCGTCACGTGGCGCCGGTAGACGAGCCGATCCGTCCGGACGTCGTGCGTAACACTGTGCGGCTGGCATATCGGCGCTGCGGACTACCCTACACGCGCGTGCACATCTTGCGCCATACGCTGGCGAGCCGGTTGTTGGAGACCGGCGGCACGCTCAAGGAGGTGGCCGACATGTTGCGCCATCGTGATCTGGACACCTCGATGATCTACGCCAAGGTCGACATTGGACGGCTGGCCGCCGTGGCGATGCCCTGGCCGGGGAGCGTGGCATGAACCGCGCCGACACGATGCAAGCCGCCGTGAAGCGCTATCTGGACGAACGCCACCGGCTGGGCTTCGCGCTGAAGAGCCCGGGAACCGAGCTGATGCGCTTCGCCCGATTCGCCGACGTCAGAGACCATCAAGGTCCGCTGACGCTCGATCTGCAACTGGATTGGGCGCGCGAGCATGTCGCACGAACAAGCACCGTTACGGCAGCGCGCAGGCTGGAGGTCGTCCGACCGTTCGCGACCTATTACCGCCAATTCGAGCCCGCCACTGAGGTGCCGCCGCCATTCATCTTGGGCCACGGCCATCGACGACTTGCCCCCCACATCTACACCGACCAGGAGATTGGCGATCTGCTGGCCCTGTCTGACCGCATGACGCCGCCAGGCGGGTTGCGTCCCTTGACCTATAAGACACTGTTCGGGCTCATCGCCGCGACTGGACTCAGAATCTCCGAGGCGTTGAATCTGCAGGTCAAGGATATCGATTTGCCGATGGCGACGCTCACCGTGCGCCAGACGAAATTCCACAAGTCGCGCTGCTTGGCCCTGCACGCCAGCGTCGTGCAGGCCTTGTCCGACTACCTCCGTGCGCGGCAACGGTTCATCGGCTGTGCGGGTGAAACGCCCGTATTCGCCTCGCTGTCGGGCCGCGCGCTGTCGTTGAGCGAGGTTCACCACGTATTCGCCGGACTACGAGATCAACTGGGCTGGCGTGCTCGGGGCGAGCAAGCCCGGCCGCGCATACATGATCTCAGGCACTCGACCGCGATGGGCTTGCTGCAGGCGGGTACAAATGCCACCGACATCGCCTTGTGGCTTGGGCATGAGAGTCCATCAACCACTCACATGTACGTCGAGGCCGACCTTGCGATGAAGGAGCGAACACTTGCTCGGCTAAAGCCCCCTGAGGTCAGGGCAACTCGCTACCGCCCGCCCAAGGGGTTGATGCAGTTCCTGCAGTCGCTGTGATCATGCGAAGTAGCAGGGAGGCGGTCGGGGCTTCTACCGAAGGAGGAATCGCCCGACGTCGGAGGCGAGTTCGCATAAGACTGCCGTTTGCATTATTGCGTTCATGAGAAGATTCACATGAACGGAGCCTGTCAGAAATTTTGTGTGTGAGGCATACCATGTCACCAAGGAGCATGTATGCCGAGCAAGACAAGGAAGGCCGCCGCCGCACGGGCGCTGCCAACCATACCCAAAGAACTCATTGACCAGTTTGTCAATGGCCCCATGAGCGCAGAGGCGGTCAATGCCGCCTCGATGGCCTTCAAGAAGGCGCTGATTGAACGAGCACTGAGCGCTGAACTCACCCATCACCTGGGTTACGCCCCTGGTGCAGACAAGCCAATGGATGCCAGCAACCATCGCAATGGCGCGACGGGCAAGACCGTTTTGACCGAGGATGGCCCCCTTCGCATCGAAGTTCCTCGTGACCGCGCTGGCAGCTTTGAGCCTTTACTCATCCCCAAACACGAACGCCGCTTCACAGGCTTTGACGACAAGATCGTGGCCATGTACGCACGCGGCATGACGATGCGCGAGATACAAGGCTTTTTGGCCGAGCAGTACGCCACGGAGGTCTCCCCGGAGTTCATCAGCTCAGTCACGGACGCAGTAATGTCCGAGGTAACTGCCTGGCAGGCACGCCCTCTGGAGCCCATGTATCCGGTGGTCTTCTTTGACGCCTTGCGGGTGAAGATCCGTGAGGATGCCGTGGTGCGCAACAAGGCCATCTACTTGGCCCTGGGTGTGCAGAGCGACGGCACGCGTGACATTCTGGGTCTGTGGATTGAGAACACCGAGGGAGCCAAGTTCTGGATGAAGGTGTTCAACGACCTCAAAACGCGGGGCGTCAATGACATTCTGATTGCAGTTACCGATGGTCTCAAGGGCATGCAGGAGGCACTGGGTGCGGTGTTCCCGGCCACCACGCTGCAAACTTGCATCGTCCACCTGATTCGCAACAGCCTGGACTACGCAAGCTGGAAAGACCGCAAAGCGCTGGCCGCAGCCATCAAGCCGATTTACACCGCCGCCAATGCTGATGCCGCGCTGGCGGAGTTGGAAGCGTTTGAGACGGGCCCATGGGGAGAGAAATTCCCCACCGTAGCCGCTGCCTGGAGACGCAACTGGGACAAGGTGATTCCGTTCTTCGCCTTCCCGGCACACATCCGGCGGGTGATCTACACCACCAATGCCATTGAGAGTGTCAATGCCAGGCTGCGCAAGATCATCAAAACTCGGGGGCACTTCCCATCTGACGATGCGGCTTCAAAGTTGATTTGGCTGGCCCTGCGAAACATCACCACCGATTGGGGGCGTGCCAGCAGAGACTGGAAAGAAGCGATGAACCAGTTCGCAATCCTCTACGAAGATCGCTTCACCAATAAAGTCCATTAAGATGAAATCCGCTTGCCCAATAACGTGGGTAAGCATTCCCGCCTCACACACAGAAATTCAGACACTCCCCATGAACGCAAGGCATGGCTCTTTACCGGTAGTGAACTGGCAGGTCAACGTGCTGCCATGGTGATGAGCTTGCTGCAATCGGCAAAGTTGCACGGCCATGATCCGTGGGCTTACCTGAAGGACGTGCTGACCAGGCTACCTGGCCAAATGAACAACCGAATTGACGAGTTGCTGCCGCATCGCTGGCAATCGCAGTCCTGATTCTGCAGCACGGGCAATATGCCGTGCCCAGCCGCTTACATCCCATTGATAACAACGCCTGTGAGAATTCCATCCGCCCGTTTGTGATCGGAAGGCAACTGGTTGTTCGCAGATACGGTGGCCGGTGCCAACGCCAGCGCCAATTTGTATTCGCTGATGCAGACTTGTACTGCCAATGGTGTGGATGGCTACAGGTATCTGCGGGCATTGCTGGTTGCGCTGCCAAAAGCCCAGACTGCTGATGACTACGAGAGGTTGCTGCCTTGGTCCATCGCGCTACCGACTGACTGATCGCCCTCCTACAACGCCACATCAAAAGGCTGCTTCACGCTAGGGCGTGGTTAATTGACCGCATACGGTCATTCTGGCACTGGGGGGCACTCCATCAAAACATAACTGGGATATAGCCAAAAAAAAGCCCCCTTTTGGTGGGGGGCAAAACCTTTGAGAGACCTTACTATTTCTAAAACCTAAAACGTCATCATCAAGCCGACCATGAACCCACTTGGGCTAACTCCGGCCGCAGATACATTTCCGACCAAGTCTCCGCCATTTGCTAATGCATAACTGGAGTTACTGTTATTGGACACTTGACCCCAAGCTGCATACAACGTTGTCTTTTCGTACAAGCTATATGTATACGCAAGTCCGGACATCGTTGCACTCTTGTTCAATGAAGAGTTGTCCGTCAATGAAGTGTAGCTGGCGATCACTTTCCCCTTACCAATCGGGACGGCACCACTGACACTCCATCCGTTTGCACTGGAAAGAGTTTTGGTTACATTCTCGTAATTTCCACCTTGTATAGTACCTGTAACATATGTTCCGTACAGTTTTGCTGCACCAAAATCATAGCTTGCTGCGAGCTGTGTGCCCTGCTTGGTAGCCAATCCGGTTTCTCCTGCGGTAACATAACTAGCGTTGTTGCCGCTCCAAGTTGAGACCGCTGCGTAAAGTGGGCCTTTTGCATAAGTGAGCGTCAAATCGATCAGCTTGCCTGCATCCCAGTTTGTCGTAGTGGTACCTACAGCAACGTTACCGATTACGTTGTTTTCACTCCCCGTTGAATATGCAACTTGGGCTGTAAATCCCCCACCAGCCGGAGTTGGGGAAATATATACTAATGAATTGTTTAGGCGAGTTGGCATCCCACCAATCACAGGTAAGAGCGAACCTGAATAGCCAAACAATCCCACGCCAAGTGCGTTACCGAGAGCAGCGGCGCCAAAAGAGCCTGAGTATTGTCGACCAATCGTGAGGGTCCCCATGTCATTTTGCAGACCGAAATATGCCTGACGAGAAAATAGTTGGCCACCATTTCCAATCAATCCACCCGATGATGCCGCAGTGTTATTTATACCGTTTGTAATTGCGCCATTGCCAGTTACACCCGTGTCTACTGCCACAGCGGCCTCAAGCGTGTAGATTGCCCTCAGGTCATCGCCAAGGGCGCGTTCGCCCTTAACACCCAGTCTTGTCGCAGCCATACCGCTGGTTCCAAACGACCCTTTGGACCCGAACCCACTATCAGTTGACGCAACGTTGACGTCAAGCAGGCCATAAAAGGTATTTGTTGATTGCGCGTAACTTATGGAAGAAGAAGCCATGCTCAACACTGCAATCACGATACTTGTATATTTCATTTGGTCTCCTGTTCAATTCAATTGGACTTGATGACTCTTGCGCTCTATATTGAGGGCCACTTTCCTGCCATCTTTTGCATACTTACATTAAGCTAATTCGATTTATGTTTGGGGAATCGCTATCTAGTGCATTGGGTTTCTCCTGAATCTGAAATGGTCTATCAAAGTGTTTCCAATATTGAATGCGTAATTGCCACTAATTCACCCGGGCGCACACAAGCCGAATTCCCAATAAATCTTTTCCCTGGATCCGTGACCTCAAACCCGGCTACTCAGTTTGCAAATAGGGAACTCAATCAATTTCCTCTTTTGCAAATACTGAGTTGATCCATCCTCGTCCGGTCAACGTGATTCGATCAGCTTCAATTTATAAAACTAATGACCGTTAGGCGAGTGTAGATGAATTGTAAATTTACGCCCATGGGGTTTGCCCTAATGTTGCTAAATAGTCGGCCATGGCGTTGTTGCATGGATCACGCTGTGGCCGAGGTTACCCCAACGCCAGGGTGGCCTATGCCACCACCACTGAAGTGCGGACGGAGTTCGGGCGTCCGGCAGTCAGCATGCGGTTGAGCACCGCCACTGCGACGGCCGCTTCGGCGCACTGGCCCTGCCAATCGCGCGCACGCAGCCATGGGCCAATAATTGCTTTGTAGCGGCCCATCGTGGTTTCCACCAACGCACGTGTGCCGTAGCCCACAGCCTCCTGCCAGCCCAAGCGGCCCAGGCTTTGAATCATGAGAAGGTGCGTGTCTCGCGTAGTGGGATCTGTCTCGCATTGTGCGCATGGCTGTGCCGTTGCGCGCGGCGGTATGGCGACTTTGATTTGTGAATCACGTTTGGCAATGGTGTCGTAGGTCGGCTCACCATCATAGGCACCATCGGCCGTGACCTGGCCAATTTCATGTGCGATCTGGTCAATCAGTGGGCCCACCTGGGATGGGTCATCGACGTCCTGCTCCGTCAGCACCGAGGCCACTATGAGCCCAGTATTGGCATCCATCGCAAGGTGCAACTTTCTCCAGCTACGGCATGACTTTCTGCCATGCTTTTCTTGCAACCATTCGCCCGCACCAAACACTTTCAGCCCGGTACTGTCAATCAGAATGTGCGCGGGATCTGCAGGCAACACACACCGCTTGGAAACCGACTTCATGACCATGGCCCGTCTGCTTACCGTGCTGTGGTCGGGCGCCTTCAATTCCACCCCCAGCAGCTCAAAGATCGATGCCATCAAACCTTCGGTCTGTATCGCAGCGGTTGGCGAAACACCAAGCGCAACATCGGGCTGGTTTCAATGGCCAGATCCGAATAGCTGCTCTGCCCACCTCGTGTAGTGCGC
>JAUSNJ010000168.1 GCA_030645355.1 Rhodoferax sp.
GGCAAAAATGCACAAGGCATCGCCGAGCGCTTTGTCGCCGGTATCAATGCCTATATCGACGAAGTGGCGGCAGACCCGCAGAAGTTACCGCTGGAGTTTCGGCAGTTCGCTTACGCCCCTGAGAAGTGGCAGGCCGGCGACGTGGTGCGCATCCGCAGCCACGCCCTGACCCGCAACCTGACCTCCGAAGTATCACGCGCCTACGTGACCTGCCATGCCGATCTCAAAACCGACGCACTGCGCATCCAGCTGTCACCGCCGTGGGAAACCCAGGTGCCCGAGGGACTGGACCCCTGCCTTCCCAAAGACCTGTTGAAAGTATTCCAATTGGCAACGCAGGGCGTCGTGCTGGGAAAGACTGCGCTGCAGACCAGCGACGCCGGCACGTCAACATCCATCTCACCCAGCGAGGGCAGCAACGCCTGGGTGCTTGCGCCATCCCGCACCACGACCGGCCGTGCCATGCTGGCCAGTGACCCCCACAGGGCCTATTCGGCACCATCGCTGCGTTACATCGCCCACCTCAACGCGCCGAAACTCAACGTCATTGGCGCGGGCGAGCCTGCGCTGCCCGGCATCTCCATAGGTCACAACGGCAGTATCGCCTTTGGCCTGACCATCTTCAGCATAGACCAGGAAGACCTCTACACCTATGCACTCAATCCCGCCAACCCGTTGGAGTACCGCTACCAGGGGCAGTGGGAAAAAATGACGGTGCTGCGCGAACCAGTCGCCGTCAAGGGGGCACACGCCGTCGATGTGGAACTGCGCTTCACCCGCCACGGTCCGGTCATCTATACCGAGAGCAGCAAGAGCCGCGCATTCGCGGTGCGGTCCGCGTGGTTCGAACCCGGCATGGCTCCGTACTTTGGCAGCGTGGGCTATATGTACGCGACCAATTTTCAGGAGTTCCGGCAGGCCATGTCGCACTGGGGCGCGCCCAGCGAAAACCAGGTCTACGCGGACACCCAGGGCAACATTGGCTGGGTATCCGGTGGACTCGCACCGGTTCGCCCCAACTGGGACGGACTGCTGCCGGTGCCCGGCGATGGACGCTATGAATGGGCCGGCTTTCTGGCGGGCGACCAATTGCCCTGGGCCTACAACCCCAAGGCCGGATGGTTTGCCAGCGCCAACGAAATGAACCTGCCGCCGGACTACCCCTACCGTGCGCGCAAACTGGGTTTCGAATGGCCCAGCAGCGACCGCTACCAACGGCTGCGCGAAGTGCTGTCCAGGCCCGCAGCCCTGTCACTGGAAGACTCCCAGCGTCTGCAAAACGACGTCGTGTCGATGCCCGCGCGCCGCATCAATGCCTTGCTCAAGAACCTTCGCTCCAACGACGGCAAAACCCAGGCGGCCCTGCAACTGCTGCGGGGGTGGGATGGCGTTGAAAGCGCAGAGTCTGGTGCAGCCGCGCTGTTTGAGGTCTGGTGGTCGCGCTATCTGGGCTACCTCTTCAAGGAGGTGGTGCTCAGCAAGACAGCGGCCGCCACCATTGGCATGCCCGACCCCACCGTCCTGCTGGACGGGCTGGAAAAACCCGATAGCGTTTTCGGCAAGGATGCGCTCGCCAAGCGGGACTGGGTGCTGCTGACCAGCCTGAACATGGCATGGACCAACACTGAGAAACTGCTGGGCAGCGACCCACGGCAATGGCAATGGGGAAAACTGCACCACGCGTTGGCACCCCACCCATTCGCACCCGCCTTAGACAACGCGCTGGCGGCCCGGCTGAACGTGGGACCAATGCCCAAGCACGGCAGCGGCAGCACGGTCAACCAGTCAGGCTACGACCCCAGGAATTTTCGCCAGATGGGGGGACCATCCTTTCGCGTCGTGGTCGATGTAGGCAACTGGGACAACTCCCGGGCCATCAACATGCCCGGACAGTCCGGCGACCCGGACACCCCCCACTACCGCGACCTCAGCAAGCTGTGGCTCAAGGGCGACTACTTTCCGCTGCTGTACTCGCGCAAGCGCGTTGAAGCAGCCACCGCTCTGCGCATTGAGCTGCGGCCTTAGCGTCGCATGGCGGGCGTCGTGCGGTAGGTGAAGGCGCGCCACAGCCACTCCATGGGTCCAAACCGGTAGCGCGCCAGCCACCAGTGGCTCAGCGCAATTTGCACCGCGAACACAGCGACCACAAACACCACCTGCGTGGCCCGCCCCATGCCCCACTGGCCCAGTCCGTACCCATAGAAATATACGGAACACAGAACCGACTGCAACAGGTAGTTGGTCAGCGCCATGCGGCCCGCCGGTGCCAGCACCCGTATGCGGGAGAAAACCGATTGGCTGTGCAACATCAGCACCACCAGCCCCACATAACCCAGGCTAGCAGGCAGGTTGCCCAGCATCGAGAGGCCTCGGGCGAACTGGAAGCCATCGTGGCTGTCCCCGGCAACGCGCGACACCGCTACCAAGCTACCCATGAGGCCCAATCCAACTCCAATCGGCAGCCCATAGACAGCGAGTTTGCGAAACAGGGGCAGATGCGCGCGCGTGTTTTCCATGACACCGGAACGCACAAACCAGCTGCCCAACAAGAACATGGCCACCAGTACCGTTGCAAATCCGGCGTCGCCCGCCATCTTGTCCGGGAACCGCCGCGCCCGCATCTCGACGGCTTCCAGATAGCTGCCGCTGGACAGAATCCGCACTTCCTTTGCAATGTTCTCCTGGCGCGTGACCAGTCGCGTGGCTTGCTCCGCCTTCTTCTGCTCCGCCTTCTTCTGCGCAGCCTTCTCGGCTTCAGTCTTGTCCTTCGATTGGGCCGCAGTTGCCGGACTGCCGACCGGCGTAACCGGCTCTTCCGGGGTGAGGTATTGCACCGCCCCAAAGAACGTCATGATCACAAAAGAGACGGTGTAGATGGTTGCGCCCAGGCGCAGTTCACGCGCGGCGGGCGGGTCTTTGAAGATTGCCGACAACACCGACAGCACCAGCAGGATCACGGCGAACAGGCTGAGCGGCAACCGTGGCTCCTTCGGACCGTCGGGCAGTAACCAGAACACGGTGGCGGCGACAAGCGCCACCACGCCCAGGACCCCGAACAGCAGCGACAGGCGCGGCAGGCTGTGGCCGCGCACCGTGATGTGCTTTTCATCCCGCACATACAGCGATATCAAGGCGACAAAGCCCAGCGCGCCCGCAATTCCATAGACCGGGTCCAGCCCCGTCACCAAGCCGAACAAGACCAGCACCAGCACGGTCAGCAGAATCGGCTTCCACGTGCCATACAGCAGGATCAACAGGGCCCCCGCACCCACGGCATAGCTGAAGAGGATGTCGCCCGCCCACAAAAAGATAAAGTGCGCCGCGCCGAATACGGCCAGGCCCAGAATACGGCGCAAATAGGGTGCCAGGAAGGGTCGCCCGGCCCGCTCGGCCCGGGTCAGCATTACCGCAAAGCCCATGCCGAAAAGCAATGAAAAAATGGTCCAGAACTTGCCTTGGACAAAGTAGGCGATGAACCAGCTGGCCAACCAGTCGATCCCGGTCAAGCCCAGTGGCATGCCCTCGCCGATGCCACTTATGGAGCGGTTGAAGAACTCGATGTTCATCAAAAAGATACCGAACAGGGCGAACCCCCGTACCACGTCGAGGGCTTCGATGCGCGTTTCAGGAATGACAGGGGGCGTTGGCGACGCGATGGAGGCGCGCAACATTTCTTCTTGCATGGGTGCTCCTTGTTTGACAGCAGGCACTCTACCCGTTTACCCCGCGATAGGCGGAGAATTTGCGACGGGCTGCAGACGGCGGCGATGGACGACGCTTGCACGATGTGCACTTGCAACATTTGGTGGCATTTGAGCCAGAGATGTTGCAATTGACCTAGGGTTTCTACTGGGGCACGGGGCTAGTATGCAGGCTCCCAAACTCTGAAAGCAGACCGATGTCCATACAACCTCCATTCTTTGGCAAGCGCCCCGCCGATGTGGTTCCCACCCGTACGCCCGCAGGCCAAGCTGGCAGCATGTCCGGCTCCGCCAACGCAGGCACAGGTACTGCTCCGGTTGCGCCTCCCCCAACGGGCGCAACCAGCGCGGCGACGGCACCGCTTTCAGGAGCGCCCACCAAGGAAGGCGGCAGCAAGCTGACAGTGGGGCCCAATATCAAACTCAAGGGCGTGGAGATAACCGACTGCGACACCCTGGTGGTCGAGGGCACGGTAGAGGCAACCATGGACTCGCGTGTGATGCACATCACCGAGATCGGCGCTTTCAAAGGTTCGGCCGATATTGACTACGCCGAGATCCATGGCGAGTTCAATGGCGATTTGACGGTTCGCCAAAAGCTGGTGATCTATTCCACTGGACGGGTCAGCGGAAAGATCCGCTACGGCAAAGTGGTGATCCAGGAGGGAGGGCAACTGATGGGCGACATCCAGTTCGGCGCCGCCGTGGACACCAGAACCTTGCCCCCGCCCAAAGTGGGCATGCTCACCGCCGCGTGACGGCACAGGCGGGCGCGTCGTGGCGCCTCCTCTGCGGTGCGCTTCTATACTGCGTGCATGACCCACATCGCAGACCTTCGCAAGAGCTACGAGCGCGCCGAACTCGACGAGGCAGCCTCGCACGCCGACCCCCTGCAGCAATTTGACCAGTGGCTCCAGGAGGCCATTGCGTCCGAAGTCCCCGAACCCAACGCCATGACGCTGGCCACCGTGGCCGGCAACCTGCGCCCGTCCACCCGCGTGGTGCTGATCAAGGGCTACGACGCGCAGGGCATCACCTGGTACACCAACTACGAGAGCCGCAAGGGCCGCGAGCTGGCCGGCAATCCGTTTGCCGCACTGCAGTTCCATTGGGTGGAGCTGGAGCGCGTGGTCCGCATTGAAGGGGTGGTGGAGCGCGTCAGCGCCGCGGAAAGCGATGCCTACTTTCACACCCGTCCGCTGGACTCGCGTCTGGGCGCCTGGGCCTCACCGCAAAGCGAAGTGATCTCGGGGCGGGGGGTGCTGGTGACCAATGCCGCCAAATATGCGGCCAAGTTCTTGTTGCAACCCCCACGCCCGCCGCACTGGGGCGGCTACCGCCTGAAGCCCGACAGCTGGCAATTTTGGCAGGGTCGCAAGAGCCGCCTACATGACCGCCTGCGCTACACGCTGGCGCCCGATGGACAGTGGCTGCGCGAGCGGTTGGCACCCTGAACCATCGCTGCTGAACGCAGGCAAAAGCCCACAGTCCGGCACTTTTTTGGAAAACCCACATGACACAGGCACCCAACCACGAACTCAGCATGACCGTCCTGATGACGCCCGACATGGCCAACTTCGCCGGCAACGTGCATGGCGGCACCGTCTTGAAGTTTCTGGACCAGGTGGCCTACGCCTGCGCCAGTCGCTATGCCGCGCGCTATGTGGTAACGGTCAGCGTGGACCAGGTCATGTTTCGCCAGCCCATTCATGTGGGTGAACTGGTAACCTTTCTGGCCAGCGTCAACCACACGGGAACCTCTTCCATGGAGGTGGGTATCAAGGTGGTCGCGGAGAACATTCGCAGCCAGCAGACGCGCCATGTCAACAGCTGCTTCTTCACCATGGTGGCGGTAGATGACAACCGCCAACCGGCGCCGGTTCCGCCCTTGCAGCCCGTGGGCGCCGACGCCAAACGGCGCTTTGAGCAGGCCCTGCTACGCAAAAAGCTGCGTCAGGAGCTGGAGAGCCGACTCACCGCGATCAAAGCCGTGGGTTGACCCATGCACTCCACCCTTCCCTTGCGGCATTTCCTGCTGGCTCTGGCGGTTGTCGCCGTCTGGGGCACCAATTTCGTCGTCATCAAGCTGGCGCTGGGCCATATGCCGCCGTTGCTATTTGCCACGCTGCGCTTTGCCATGGCCGTATTGCCGGCCATCTTCTTCCTGCCCCGCCCCGCCGTGTCGTGGCGCAATCTGGCGGCCTATGGCCTCTTGATTGGCGTGGGCCAGTTCGGCCTGTTGTTTGTCGCCATGAACGGCCATATCTCGCCAGGACTGGCCTCGCTGGTGATCCAGGTGCAGGTGTTCTTCACCATCGGGCTGGCCATGCGCCTCTCGGGCGAACGGCTGCAGCCCGTGCAGTGGCTGGCGCTGGTGCTGGCCACTGGCGGCATTGCCACCATCGTCATGCACACGGACGGCAGCACCACCGTGCTGGGGCTGGGGCTGATCCTGCTGGCCGCCATGTCGTGGGCCGGTGGCAACATCGTTTCGCGCAAGGCCGGCCAGGTGAACATGGTGGCCTATGTGGTGTGGTCCAGCGTGTTTGCGGTGCCGCCGCTGCTGGCGCTGACCCTGGCTGTGGAAGGCTGGGATGCCGTCGCCACCGGCCTGCGGCAGGCCGATGCCGGCACCTGGGCGGCCGTGGCCTGGCAGGCCTGGGGCAACTCGCTGTTTGGCTACGCGGCCTGGGGCTGGCTGCTGGCGCGCTACCCCGCTGCCACGATCACGCCGATGGCCTTGCTGGTACCGCTGTTTGGCATGGGTGGTTCGGCGCTGATGCTGGGCGAGGGTCTACCCGCCTGGAAACTGATTGCGGCCGCGCTGGTGATGGGCGGCCTGGCGCTGAATCTGCTGTGGCCGCATCTGCGCGCGCGGCTGATGGCGCGCTAGGCCGACGTCAGCTGGAGATGTCAGTTGGCAACGGGTTGCTAACGATCTGATTGCGTCCCTGTGCCTTGGCACGGTAAAGGGCATGGTCGGCACTGCGGATCAGGTCGGACAGACGGGTGCCCGGTATCCACTGGGCCAGGCCGCCCGATACGTTGAGGAACAGGTCGTGCCCGTCAGTCAGGCGCAGGACGGCTGCCGCAATGCTCTGGCGCAACCGTTCGGCGGTCACCATCGCATGGGGCAGGTCGGCCCCCGGCATCAGCACAATCATTTCCTCTCCACCATAGCGGGCGCACAAATCGGTGGCCCGCAAATTGCAGCGCAGGAGTTGCCCCAGATGCCGCAGTGCCTCGTCTCCGATCTGGTGACCGTATTGGTCATTGACCATCTTGAAGTGGTCAATATCCAGCATCAGCAGTGATGCATGCTGGCCGGTGCGCTCGCACAACTCCAGCTGTTTGGGAAACACCTCCTCGAACCACACCCGGTTGTGTAAGCCCGTCAGCGCATCGGTCTCGGCCTTGTTGCGGTACTCGCGTTGCAGCTCCATGCTGCCGAGCAACACCACATTGTTTTCGCGGATGCGCCGCGTCAGCACATGCAGCAGGTTCAGTGCCATGGACTGCTGCGATGCCAGCATGCGCCACAGCACGGCCTTGGAGATCGCCAACAGTTGCGTCGGTACTGCGGCGACGACGTAGGCCGACGGCGGACTGGTGTCGATGATGGAAAGTTCCCCGACGCAGTCGCCCACACCCAGTCGCACCAGCGGGTTGATCACCTTGGGCTCCAGGCAAACCATGAGTTCACCATCCAGCACGATGTAGATATTGGTGTTGAGGTGCTTGGGGTCCAGCAACACCTGACCCGAATCAATGGCATGCAGGCGACTTTCCTGCAGTTCGGGCTCCAGCTTTGTCAGATCCACGCCCTGAAAGAGCCTGGCGGTGCCCAAGCGGGGAAGCAGAGACTCCAAAGAAACATCCGTATCCGCCATGGCCTTGCCTATTTCACGGCAACAGCGTCGCTGATGCGGTAGTACAGCCCATACGGGTCGTCCTTGAGCACCGCAAACTGGCCTTCCACGACGACGGGCTCCAGCGTGTATTTGATGGGGGTCTTGGTCTTGACTTCGACCATGCTCTCTGGCCCGCCGGGCACGCAGAAGGAGCAGGTCAGCGGTACCGAGCTGATCAAAAAATGCTTCTGCTTTTCGCCCGGCTCCAGCGGCATCATGAAGCCCTGCACGCGCTGGTTTTTCTGGTTGAGCGCCATCACCGGCGCCGGGAAGACTGGCAGCATGCGGTTCTTTTCGACCTTGGTCTTCACATCGGTCAACACCGACCAGGGCACCACGTCGGCACGTTCCTGCAATGGGGCGAATGGGCTGTTGGGGCTGTGCACGCCGGCACCGGTGCCGGCAACCGGCACGCCCGCGCCGGTTGCCGCGGGTTGGGCCGACACGGCCAGGGGCAGCACGCCAGCACCGAGCGCAACAAGCAGGGCCAGACGATGGAAGGCAGCATGGGGGTTCATTTTTTTCCTTAACCTGCACATCTTAATGCTCGTGCTTCATTCCGCAAAACTTGCCGATGGCCAGGCCCTTGCAGGCCGCCAGCAACTCTTTGTTGCACACGTCCTCCTTCTTACCCGACTCCAGGCACTTGGCCGCAGCTTCATGGGCCGCAGCCATGGCGCGGTGGCGGGCGATGTCGTCCCGGGTTTGTTTATCGTTGTGCGGCTCGGATGCTATACAAATAGTAGCGCCAAAGGCAATAACGACGAGGGCTAGAAGCTGTTTTTTCATATGGGCTCCGGTAGGAATCAATACAGTGGGAGTTAGCGGCCCTGCAGAAGTTCCAGCACGCTGACGCGGTAGGCGCCCAGGGCCGGCAGCAGCGCCGCGCCCAAGGAAACGCCCAGCGCCAGCGCCGGTACCACCGCCAGCTCGCTCGGCCAGACCATGCCGCCTATCAACAGCGTGGTGTCGAGTTTCAGGAACCAGCCCAGCGCCGCCGCAAAACCCTGACCCAGCAGCAGGCCCAGGGCGGCGGCCAGCAGGCCGAGCCAGACGGCCTCGCACAGCAACAGCGCGGCCACCTTGGCCGGGGGCGCGCCCAGCATGCGCAACAGCGCCAGATCGCCCCGACGCTCGCGCACGGCACTCCACAGGGCAATGAACACACTCAAAGCGGCGGTCAGCAGCAGCACGCCGGCAAAGGCACGCAGCACATCGGTGCCCAGGCCCAGCATATTGAGCAGGCGGCTGATCTCCAGCGCGGGCGCGGCGGCCTGCATCTCGGTGCTGGTGTTGACATAGCGCGGAAAGCTCAGCGCCGCCATCGGCGACTTGTATTTCACCAGCGCCATGGTGACCTCGCGCTCTTCTTCCATGGCCTTGCGGTCGTCGTCATCCAGCGCGGTGAAGTCTTCGTGCACCTTCCACACCGAGGTGGTGTCGGTCAGGATCAGGCGGTCCAGCACGCTGCCGCTGGGCGCCAGGATGCCGACCACGGAGTAGGTACTGTCGCCGTGCGCATGGCCGCCCGCACCCAGACCGTGGGTGCCGACAAAGGTCTGACCCAAGCCAGCACCCAGCTTGGCGGCGGCGGTGGAGCCCAGCACCACCTGCATGGGCGCATCCCACAGCCGGCCCTGGGCCAGCGTAGCCGCGTAATGCGTGAGGTAGGCGTGCGAGGTGCCAACAATGCGGTAACCCCGGAAGTTGTCCCCCAGGCTGATGGGAATGACGCTGGCCACCATGGGGTGCTTTTCCAGCGCCTTCACCGCCTGCAGGGGCACATTGCCCGGCGGCACGTCGATGTGCAGCACACCGCTCAGGATGAGCTGCATGGGGCTGCCCTTGGCCCCGACCACCACGTCAATGCCCGCCAGGTCCCGGTCAAACGCGCGACTGAGCTGGTGGCCCACCAGCAGCAGGAAGGTGATGGACGCCAGCCCCAGGCTCAGCAGCAGCACATTGAGCGCCGCGCCCAGAGGCCGGGACCACAGGTAGCGCCAAGCAAGGGCCAGGGTCTTCATGCTAGCGTTTTCATAGCGATAACCGCAACAACCACGAGGGCTGGATGCCAATTTGCCCATTGATGTCGGGCGCCAGCAGTCCCGCCACCCGGGCGTCGTGGGTGGCAATGACCAGCGTGGCACCCTGCTGCCGGGCGGTGTCCAGCAACAGGCCCACCGCCTGGGCGGCGGACGCGTCATCCAGGCTGGCGGTGGGCTCGTCCGCCAGGATCACCCGGGGTTGTAGCAGCACGGCCCGCGCCAGCGCCACGCGCTGTGCCTGCCCGCCCGACAGCTGGCCGGGCTTGCGCTGGGCCAACTCGTCCACGCCCAAGGTTTGCAGGGCGGCGAGGATGCGGGCGGCGTCCTCCGACTGGCCGGCCGCCCACTGCGCCATCGCCAGATTCTGGTACACGCTCAGGGCGGTACTCAGATGCAGTTTTTGCGGAAGAAAGCCGATAGCCCTCGCCCGCCATGCGTCAGCCGCCACGGATTTGAGAGCATCGAGAATTTGATCGGCCACTACCAAGGCACCCGCAGTGGGCGCCATCAGGGCTGCCACCAGGGCCAGCCACGTGGACTTGCCGCAGCCCGAGGGGCCGCTGAGCAGCAGCACGGCGCCCTGCGGCACCTCCACGTCCGGGAAGGCCAGCAAGGGTCCGTTGGGATACTGGTAACGCAGGCCCTGGGTGCGGATCATGGAAGCCGGATGTGCGAGGCAGTTGCTCGCCGGGTCGGACGGTTTACTCCTGCGCTGCGCGAATCGTGTCGCGCCCGTTGCGGTCCTTGGCCTTGCCCAACTCGGAGTCGAGCACGCGGGTCAGCTTGTCCACCGCATCGGTGAAGGCGGCGGCCATCTTGTCGGCATCGGCCGTCACCGAGACGGCGGGCCGACCGGCTACGCGGGCTTCCAGGCGGCAACGTTTGTCGTTGGTGCCGGACTTGCCAGCGTCCACGTCGGTCAAAAAGGCTTCGACGCGGGTGACCGATTCGGCAAAACGGGCCAGACGGGTTTTGGTTTCGTCCTGAATCCATTGTGCGAGCGACTCGCCGCCCTGGATGTGGTCATCGGTGTGAACTTGTACTTGCATAGATCTTCTCCTGGTTGGGGCCTGTCGCCGGTGGCATGACGGGCCGACAAACCTTTATAGCACGCAGGCCGCAGTATGTTTTGCGGTGGCTCAAACTGCGCCGCCAAAAAGGTCAATCCACGCCCGGTGACAGCGCAATCGCAAACTGGCGGATGTCGGGCTCGTCCGCCGCCAGCCTCACCATCTTTTCGAAGCGAAATCCCATTTTCTCCAGCATGCGACTGGAGTCACTGTTGTCGGAGTTGACCACGGCGATGACGCGCTGCAAACCATGCAAGCGTGCCGCACTGACCAGCACCGCGCGCGCGGCTTCGGCCGCATAGCCCTGGCCGCAGAACTCGGGCAACAGCGCGTATCCGATATCCACGTCGTCCAGGGCATCGCGCCGGATCAGGCCACACATGCCAATGGCCTGGCCCGTTTCCTTCAACTCCACGCGGTTCAGCCCAAAGCCATTCCGCGCCACACTCGCGATGGGGCCGTTACGCAGATAGACCCGTGCATCGTCCAGTGTGCGCACCCCCTTGTCGGCGATGTGGCGAATGAATGTCGGCTCGTTGAGCAGCCGCAAAATAAACGCCGCATCGTCGACGGACAAGTGGCGCACCCGCAGACGTTCTGTTTCAGCCACGACCATGCAAACCGCTCCCTGCAGAAAAATAAATGGTGGGCCATCGTACCCGCAGGACGCATCCGCGGCAGGCGCCACCCCGCGCCCGGTAAAATCGTGGGCTCTGACCGAACTGACCCCACCATGACCGACACCGCCTCCACTCCTCCCGCACAGCCCGGCCTGCAGTCCCTCTCCAAGTCCTTCGAGCCCGCCGCGCTGGAAGCCCATTGGGGCCCGGAGTGGGAAAAGCGCGGTTATGGCGTGGCCGGCTACCGCGGCACGCAGGCGCCTAAAGAAGGCCAGCCCTCCTTTGCGATCCAGTTGCCGCCGCCCAATGTGACCGGCACGCTGCACATGGGCCATGCGTTCAACCAGACCATCATGGACAGCCTGACGCGCTACCACCGCATGCTGGGCGCCAACACGGCGTGGATTCCCGGCACCGACCACGCCGGCATCGCCACCCAGATCGTCGTAGAGCGCCAGTTGCAGGACCAGGGTGTCAGCCGCCACGACCTGGGCCGCAAGGCCTTTGTGGAAAAGGTCTGGGAATGGAAAGAAAAATCGGGCAACACCATCACCACCCAGATGCGCCGCATGGGCGACAGCGTGGACTGGAGCCGCGAATACTTCACCATGGACGACAAGCTGTCCAAGACGGTGACCGAAACCTTTGTGCAGTTGTACGAGCAAGGCTTGATTTACCGCGGCAAGCGCCTGGTGAATTGGGACCCGGTGCTGATGAGCGCCGTGAGCGACCTGGAGGTGGAGAGCGAAGAGGAAGACGGCTCGCTGTGGCACATCCGCTACCCGTTTGCCGATGGCCCGCAGCTGGTCAACGGTGAGATGGTCGAAGGCCTGATCGTGGCCACCACCCGCCCAGAGACCATGCTGGGCGACGTGGCCGCCATGGTCCACCCCGAAGACGAACGTTATGCCCACCTGATCGG
>JAUSNJ010000171.1 GCA_030645355.1 Rhodoferax sp.
CGTACCCAACAGCCAGGGCATGAACGAGGCGTTCTCCACCGGGTCCCAGAACCACCAGCCACCCCAGCCAAGCTCGTAATAGGCCCACCAGGACCCCAATGCGATGCCCAGAGTGAGGAAGACCCATGCCGCGGTCGTCCAGGGACGCGACCAACGCGCCCAGGCGGCGTCAAGCCGCCCCGACAACAGCGCAGAAATGGCGAAGGCAAAGGCGACGGCAAAACCCACATAGCCCATGTACAGCATGGGCGGGTGGAAGATCAGGCCTGGGTCCTGCAACAGGGGGTTCAGGTCGCGGCCATTTTCAGCCGCCGGCAGCAGACGGTCGAACGGATTGGACGTAAAGAGAATGAATAGCAGCAGTCCGGTGGTCACCAGCCCCAGCACACCCAGCACCCGGGCGACCATGGCATCGT
Organism: Rhodoferax sp.; assembly: GCA_030645355.1. GTDB lineage: Bacteria > Pseudomonadota > Gammaproteobacteria > Burkholderiales > Burkholderiaceae_C > Allorhodoferax. Next base: position 417 of record JAUSNJ010000171.1, read on the forward strand.
CCAGCGTGCGCGAAAACTGTGCCACGGCGACCGTCCAGCCCGACAGCATGAACACCCACAATAGCAGGGAGCCTTCGTGGCCGCCCCAGACCGCGCCAAAACGGAAAAGGGTTGGCAATTGGGAATTGGAGTGTGCAGCAACGTATTGCACCGAGAAGTCATTGACGTAGAAGCTCCAGGCCAACGCCGCGAACGATGCCAGCATCAACAGGAACGCGACCTGCGCCGCCGGACGTGCCAATACGATCCATTCGCGGCGGCCATTCTGCGCCCCAAATACTGGCAGGACGCCTTGCACCAGAGAAACACAGAGCGCGAGGATCAGCGCGAAATGTCCGAGTTCAGGGATCATGGTGCGCTAGCGCCTTTCATTTTCTGGGCTTTGTCCAAAGCATCTTTGGCTTCGGGCGGCATATAGTTTTCGTCGTGCTTGGCCAGCACTTCAGTGGCCACGTATTCGCCTCCGCTGGCTTGTTTGACCTGCACCACAGCGCCTTTGCCTTCCTTGAACAGGTCGGGCAGTATGCCGGTGTAGGCGACGGGAATGTCCTGGGCCATGTCCGTGATGACAAAGTGCACCGTCAGGTTGTCACGGCGCAACGAGCCCTCCTTGACAAGCCCGCCTATGCGAAATGCCTGCGATTTGGGGGCTTTGCCTGCGAATACATCGCTGGGAGTGACATACAGCGCAATATTGCTGTTGAGTGCATTCAAGACCAGTGCGGCGGCAATGCCCACGGCGACGAGTCCGCCACCGATGATGGCGGCGCGTTTTTTCCAGCGTTTCACTTGTGTTCCATTTCCAGTTTTTCGGCCGCCACTTGCCTGCGCAAGGTTCGTACTATGTCGGTATGACGCTTGCGGATGAGAAAAGGTTCCGCCAGAAACGCCAGCGCACAGACACCAAAGCTGCCCCACACGTACAGGGCGTAACCGCCCATGGCAAAAAATTCAGCCGGGGAATTCCAGTTCATGGGCTTACCTCCTTCAAATGCTTGACCCACTCGGTGTGCGCCTCGCGCTCCAGAATGATGGCGCGCACCCTTGTCAGGGCGATGGCAATCGAGTACATCCACAGGCACAGGGCCATCAACAGCATGCCCCACAACATGGTCGCAGCCATGGATGGCGATTTGTTGATGGAAACGGATGCGCCCTGGTGCAGCGTGTTCCACCACTTGACCGAGAAATAGATGATGGGCACATTGATCACGCCCACCAGCGCCACAATGGCGCCCGCCTTGTCGGCCCGGCGCGGATCGTCAATGGACGCCTGCAGCGACATGAAACCCAGGTACAAAAAGAACAGGATCAGCTCGGAGGTCAAACGGGCGTCCCATACCCACCAGGTACCCCACATGGGTTTGCCCCAGAACGCGCCGGTCCACAGGGACAAAAACGCCATCAGGGCACCGGTTGGTGCCAGGGCCTGGGCCATCATGCTCGACAGCCGTGCATTGAGTGACAGCCCCATGGCCGCCCAACCGGCCATGACCATGTAGATGAACATCGACATCCAGGAGGTCGGAACGTGAATGAAGATGATGCGGTAGCCCTCACCCTGGGTGGCATCGGTGGGTGCGACAAAGAAACTCAGCCACAGGCCCGCGGCTCCGAACACAGCAGCGAGCGTCCAAAACCACGGAATCATCTTGCCCGCCAGCGGATAAAAGGTATGCGGGCTGGCGAATCTGAACCAGTTGATCAGTCGATTACTCATTCCAATGCAATCCTCAAAGCAGCCGTGGCGGCCCACGGCGCAAACAATGCCGCCATTATCAAAAGGGCCGCCAGCAACGACAGGTGCCCCCCGGCGCCCAGTCCCGAAATATGGGACTCCACGGCCCCCGCACCAAAAATGAGGGCAGGCACGTACAACGGCAACACCAGCAGGCTCAGCAACACACCGCCGCCCCGCACTCCCAGGGTCAGTGCCGCACCAATGGCCCCAATCAGCGACAGCAAGGGCGTGCCCAGCAACAGCGCCAGCATCAGCACACCCAGTGCACCGGTATCCAGATCAAACTGGATCCCCAGCACGGGCGCCATCAGAACCAGTGGCAAGCCGCTCACCAGCCAATGCGCCGCCACCTTCCCCACAACCAACCATACCAGAGGCGTTGGCGAGATGGCCATTTGCTCCAGCGTACCGTCTGCATGGTCGGCCGCAAACATGCGCTGCAAGCCCAGCATGGTGGCCAGCAATGCGCCGACCCACAGCACGCCCGGAGCGATCTTACGCAGCAGCGCGGGCTCCGGCCCTATCCCCAGTGGAAAGAGGCTGCTGACAATGACAAAGAAAAACAGTGCAGTCAGCACTTCGCTTTTGCGCCGCATCACCATCAGCAGGTCGCGCCGCACGATGGCCCACATGGCGTTCATAGCTGAACCACCCGTCCGCCAGGAATCGGCATGGTCTGGTGGCTGGTCAGCACGGCCATGCCACCACCTGCAAGGTGTTCCTGGATCAGCGTGGACAAGAGGTCGACGGCTTTGACATCCAAGGCGGTAAAAGGCTCATCCAATACCCACAACTTTGCGCGGCGGGTTGCCAGGCGGGCCAGCATGACACGCCGCTTTTGCCCGGCCGACAGCACGCGCACCGGCAATTCCTCACGCCCCTTCAGTCCGAAACGGTACAGGGCCATCAGCGCATTGGTCTCCTGCAGTTCCGCGCCGTCCATTGCAGCAGCGAATGACAGGTTTTCGAGCGCGGTGAGATCTTCCTTCAAGGCGCCGTGGTGGCCAAAAAAAAGCAGGTTCTGCCGATAGGTTGAGTCCGCATGTTTGATGGACTGCCCGCACCAGCGAATCTCCCCTTCAGCGGGTTGCGAAAGACCCGCCAAAAGCCTGAGTAGACTGGTTTTCCCAGCCCCGTTTTCCCCGCGCACGTGCAACCACTCGCCCGCGTCCACAGCGAGATCCAGTTTGGCAAACAGTCGGCGTTCACCGCGCACACAGGTCAAACCGTGTGCGCTCAGCATGAAACAAAATGGGAAGTCAAAGTGAGCACAGTCGCGCCAAAATGATTGGTACACCCTGCAAAAATGGGCATCGCTGGCCATTGTAGTCACTGCCCCCACCCCAAATTTGACACATGTCAACGAGTTGGTAAGCAGTTGTGGAAGAGCTTTTCGGCTCGAATACCGGTCATGCGGAGCCGGCCCGGCCAAGTCTCCCCGGTCCCCCGCCCGCTATAATCGCCCGTTCTTTGTGCGCCCGCACCTGACACCACTTGAGGACCCCATGAGCAACCACAGCAACGCCACTGTTCACGACGAGGCCCATACCGGCCCCATCAAAACTCCCAAGCAATTGTTGCTGGCTGTCATGTTTTCCTTCGTGGTGCCCATTTTCGTGATCATCGGCTTGGTTTACTTCGTGACTTCGGCGAACAAACCCCAGGCGGGAGCGGCGGATCCGGAGCAAGCCGTGGCGGCTCGCATCCAGAAAGTCGGCACGGTAGAGATCCGTGACGCCAACCGCGCCATGAAAACTGGCGAACAGGTATTCGGCGCGCAGTGCACGGCCTGCCACACTTCGGGTGCGGCTGGCGCACCCAAGATTGCCGATGCGGCCGCGTGGGCCCCGCGCATCAAGACCGGATTTGACGCGCTGCTGAATTCTGCCCTGAAGGGTAAAAATGCCATGGGAGCCCAAGGCGGCGGCGATTTTGATGACTTTGAGATTGCCCGGGCAGTGGTCTACATGGCCAATGCGGGCGGCGCCAAGTTCGCAGAACCCGTCAAACCAGCTGCGCCAGCCAAATAGAGGCGCCAGCACCCCGACGACCAGCCGGCCTTTTGCGCCGGCTTTTTTTACGTCTGTCCGAAGAAAGATTTGACTAAATTCAGCGCTAGCCCTCGTTAAATAGAGATATGACGCTATTTTATTTATAGCATATATTGGCTCGACGCCGGACTCGCAATGTAGCCGTAGCGCATGGGCAGATCCCCTCGCGACACCGGTTGCACGGTCCACACACCGTTCTCGACCGCCTGCGCCGCCAGTGCAACGTCCTGGGTATGCACCAGACCAAATCCGAGCGGGGACTCCAGGTAGAGCCAACCGTGTTCATCCATCAAGCACGCAGTGCACTTGGTGGCCAGGCCGGTATGGGTGCGCAGCGAGAAGTCCGCCTGCACGCGCCAGACCCAGGGTGTCGCGGCCAATTCGACAAACACCCGTTGCGGCCCGTTCTGGAAAAACCAACGCCCCTGATCATCCGCCATGTAGTTCCGCTGGATGAATGCGATGAGCTTGTCGTGCAGCAGCAAGGAGCCCTTGGCGCCGGGCGGTCCGCCGCCAAAGGCGCCCAGGGCCTGGACGCGGTCATCGCGCATATACCAATTGCCCCGTGCGTCGAGCCCCAGCCACCCAAAGCAGTCGGGCACGTTGGGCCACTTGGCCATGGCTTGCTTGACGATGTCATCCATGGCTGCGTCCCGCCGTACTGCCGGTATGTTGCTGCAGCCACCCGCCCACCACTTCAGGCAGGGGCCGGACATGGCCGGGAAAGCGCCCTTGCGCGAATCCGACATGCCCACCGTGCGCCGGTTGCCACAAAGTAACGTGGGAGCCCACTTCGCGCTGTGTCGGCAAACACCAGGCCGGGACAAACGGGTCATTGCGTGCGTTGACAACCAGGGCCGGTATCTTGATCTGCTGCAAATGGGGCTTGGCCGACGCACGCGACCAGTAGTCCTCGGTGTTCTTGAATCCATGCACGGGTGCGGTAAACACATTGTCAAAGTCGTACAGATCTCTGGCCTGGAGCATGGCCTCGCGATCAAAAAGCCCCGGGTGTTGTTTCAGCTTTCGCAAGGCCTTTGGTTTCATGGTGTTGAGGAACATGCGGGTGTACACCAGCCGGTTGAATCCTTGCCCAATGGCATGGCCACCGGCCGCAAGATCGATAGGCGAACTGATGGCCGCCACCGCCGACACCACGCTCCCGGCGGACGCGCCCATTTCCTGCGCCCAGCGCAGCAGCGCGTTTCCACCCAGAGAGACGCCAACCGCCACGATGGGGCCTGCATGCAGTTCGCGGAATCGCTGCAATACCCAGCCTATCTCGGCATGGTCACCGGAGTGGTAGGCCCTGGGCCCAAGATTGAGCTCTCCACTGCAGCCACGAAAGTGCGGCACTGCGAAGGCCATGCCCTGGTGGCGCGCGAAATCGGCGAAAGCCTGGGAATAGTGACTCCCGGATGAACCCTCCAGCCCATGGAAGAGGACCATGAGCGTCGATTCGGGTGGAGCCGGTTGCGAACCCGGACCTGCAACGGCGACCGGACGATGGGCCTTGAGCCAGTCGACGTCAATGAAGTCGGTATCGGGCGCGGTCCAGCGCTCGCGCCGGTACAGGGGGAGGTCATCGACCACGCGGCGGGCATACAGGGCCGGCCAGATGGTCTGAAGGTTGCCGCCGGGCAACCACCGAGGCGCTACATAATTCATAGCTGCATTCTTAGCAAATACGAGGGCTTGCGTCACATTTTCATTCAATGCAGGACTTGGGGCGCCTGGTTGATCTCCTGCACTTCGTCTTGCGTGCCGGGGCTGGCATGGTGCGCAACCAGCCGCCACCCACGGGGTGTGCGGTGGTACACGTTGGTGGCCAGTACAAAGGCATGCACCGGCCCTTCGCTGGTCATAACATCAATGCGCTCCAGCACGCTGTGCACCGCACTGGCGACCGAATCGATACGACGGATGGCCTCGGGCTGGACGTGGATGGAGCCCTCGTGGCCAAAGATGGCGTCAAACGCTGCGCGAATGGCACCCGCACCCACCACCCGGGGTCCGCCGGGATGAATGCACACAATGTCGTCTTCATCTGCCCAGCAGGCCATCAGCTTTTCTATGTCCGCAGACTGGAGCGCTTCGTAGAATGCGGCTTCAACCTCGTCGGGTGAGCCGCCGAGTGTCGCGGCGTGCTGGCGTGCTTTGGGCATTGATGGGGGCAGTTGGGGCAAGGGCTTCATTTTGCCGTGTTTGTGGGCGCCCTGCCGCCCCTCTTGTTTCCCTTGCCGGGTATCCCCATGTATGCTTGTGTCGTCAACCTGATGGAGACCGTGATGAAGACCTGGATTTTGGCTTTGCTGACCGCGACCGCGCTGACAGGCTGCGGCTACAACGACTTTCAACGACTTGACGAGGAGACGAAGTCTGCGTGGAGCGAGGTACTGAACCAGTACCAGCGGCGTGCTGACCTGGTGCCCAATATTGTGGCCACGGTCAAGGGGGAGGCGAACTTTGAGCAGGAGACGCTGACCAAGGTTGTCGAGGCCCGCGCCAAGGCGACGGCCATGCAAGTGACACCAGAGACCTTGAACAACCCCGAGGCGCTCAAGAAGTTTCAGGCCGCCCAGGGTGAGCTCAGTGGTGCGTTGAGCCGCTTGATGGTCGTGAGTGAGCGCTACCCCGACCTCAAGGCCAACAAGGGTTTCAGCGACCTGCGCGTGCAGCTCGAAGGCACCGAGAACCGCATCACGGTGGCACGCAATCGCTACATCAAATCGGTTCAAGAGTACAACGTGCTGGCCCGCAGCTTTCCCAGCAACCTGACGGCCATGGTGTTCAGCTACCAACCCAAGCCCGCGTTTGCCGTTGAAAATGAGGCAGCGATCTCGGCGCCTCCCGTGGTTGATTTCAACAAGAAATAGCGGCCCCCTGTGTTCATCCGTTGGTTTTGCGGGCTGCTTGTAGGGTTGCTCGCCCTTGGCGCCAGCGCACAGGGTGTGCTCCCGGTTCCGGCGCTTTCAAGCCACGTGATTGACAGCACCGCGACGCTGAGCGGCGCACAGCAGCAGGCACTGGATAGCAAGCTGGCGGCCTTTGAGTCATCCAGTGGCGCCCAGGTTGTCGTTCTCATGGTGCCCACCACCCAGCCGGAGGACATTGCCAGTTATGCCCAACGAATCGGCGACGCGTGGAAGATTGGGCGCAAAGGCGTAGGGGACGGATTGCTACTCGTCGTCGCCAAGAGCGACCGCAAGATTCGCATCGAGGTTGCCAAGTCACTGGAAGGGGCCATTCCGGACCTCGCTGCCAAGCAGATCATTGATTCCGCCATCACGCCACGCTTCAAGCAGGACGACTATGCCGGTGGAATCGATGCCGGCGTGGAACGGATCATGGGCTTGATCAAGGGCGAGGCTTTGCCTGCCCCCGCAGCGCAGGCGGGTATGGGAATGTCGCAGGATGATTTCCAGTGGGGTCCCATGCTGGCTTTCCTGTTTTTTGCTGTCATGATCGGTGGCGGCATCGCCCGCAAGGTGCTCGGCAACAAGCTGGGTTCGCTGGTGACGGGCGGCCTGGTCGGGCTGTTTGTCAATTCCTTGACCGCCAGTCTGCTGTTAGCCATCTTGGCGGCTTTGGCTGCCGTGGTCTTCACCCTGGTCAGCAGTGTGGGGCGCAGCTTTCGGGGTACCGGAGGCGGGGGCTTTGGTGGCTCAGGATCGGGCGGTGGTTGGGGTTCCGGAGGCGATTCGGGGGGCGGCGGTTTCAGTTCCGGTGGGGGTGGTGATTTTGGGGGCGGTGGTGCCTCGGGGGATTGGTGATGTTGGATCGTGTCATGCGCCTTATTCGCCACCGCTGGATGGAAGACTCCAGTCGCGTTGTTGACTCCGCAGCCATCCAACGACTGAAGCAAAGAGTTGCAGCGAGCGAGGCTCGGCATTGCGGAGAGGTTCGCATCTATATCGAGAGCGGTCTGCCGAACAGCTACTTGATGCGGCCCGGAGCGCTGCGCACCATCACCCGCCAACGTGCGCTCGCCCAGTTTGGCAAGCTGCGCGTCTGGGATACCGAGCACAACAATGGCGTTCTGATCTACCTGTTGCTGGCTGAGCGCACCATTGAGCTGGTCGCTGACCGCGGACTTAACCAGTTTGTGACGCCGCAACAGTGGTTGAGCATAGTGGCGAAACTGGGCGAGGCGTTGCGTGAAGGCCGCTTTGAAGATGGCCTGGCGCAGGCGGTGGATGAGGTGTCGGCGCTGTTGCAGCAACACTTTCCAATGCAGGAGGGGCAAGTGCGCTCCAACGAACTGCCGGATCAACCCATCCTGTCCTGATCGTCGCCATTTGGGACCCAAAAACAAAACCGCCCGAAGGCGGTTTTGAATGCGAGTGCAAATCGGCTTACTTCTTTTGACGGAACTTGCGTAGCGCTGCAATCTGGGCAGCAATAACAATGAGTTCAGACTGGACGGTGGCCATGTCAATTTCGCTTTTGGCGTTCTTGAGAGCTTCTTCGGCCAATGCTCTGGCTTCGTTGGCTTTTTCTTCGTCGAGGTCCTTACCACGGATGGCCGTGTCGGACATAACAGTCACGCAGTTGGGCTGCACTTCCAAAATGCCGCCGGCCACAAAAACGAATTCTTCGCTGCCGTCAGCCTTTTCGATGCGCACCGAACCAGCCTTGATGCGGGTGATCAGGGGCGTGTGGCGGGGATAAATGCCGAGCTCGCCAGCTTCACCGGGCAGCGCCACAAACTTGGCCTCGCCCGAGAAGATGGACTCTTCAGCACTGACAACATCAACGTGGATGGTGTTCATGGTTTACCGCCGATCAGATTTTCTTGGCTTTTTCGAACGCTTCGTCGATGGTGCCGACCATGTAGAAGGCCTGCTCGGGCAGGTGATCGCACTCGCCGTTTACGATCATCTTGAAGCCGCGAATGGTCTCAGCCAGGGTGACGTACTTGCCAGGAGAGCCGGTAAACACCTCAGCCACGTGGAACGGCTGGCTCAGGAAACGCTGGATCTTGCGCGCACGGGCCACGGCCAGCTTGTCTTCAGGAGCCAAGTCGTCCATACCCATGATGGCGATGATGTCGCGCAGTTCGCGGTAGCGCTGCAGCGTGCCCTGCACGGCGCGGGCCGTGTTGTAGTGCTCTTCACCCACCACCAGCGGATCCAGCTGGCGGCTGGTCGAATCCAGCGGGTCGACCGCAGGGTAGATACCCAGCGAAGCGATGTCACGGGACAGCACAACGGTGGAGTCCAAGTGGGCAAAAGTTGTAGCAGGCGACGGGTCGGTCAAGTCATCCGCTGGCACGTAAACGGCCTGGATCGACGTGATGGAACCAACCTTGGTCGATGTAATACGCTCTTGCAGGCGGCCCATTTCTTCGGCCAGCGTGGGCTGGTAACCCACGGCGGAAGGCATACGGCCCAACAGCGCGGACACTTCGGTACCGGCCAGTGTGTAACGGTAGATGTTGTCCACGAAGAACAGCACGTCCTTGCCTTCGTCACGGAAGGACTCGGCAATGGTCAGACCGGTCAGGGCCACGCGCAGACGGTTGCCTGGGGGCTCATTCATCTGACCGTACACCATGGCCACTTTGGACTCGGGCAGGTTCTCAAGATTCACAACGCCAGAATCGGCCATCTCGTGGTAGAAGTCGTTACCTTCACGGGTACGCTCACCCACACCAGCAAACACGGACAAGCCGCTGTGTGCCTTGGCGATGTTGTTGATCAGCTCCATCATGTTCACGGTCTTGCCCACGCCGGCGCCACCGAACAGACCGACCTTGCCACCCTTGGCAAACGGGCAAACCAGATCAATCACCTTGATGCCGGTTTCCAGCAGTTCCTGGGACGGGCTCAGTTCGTCGTAGGCAGGGGCCTTGCGGTGAATCGACATGGTCAACTCAGCACTGACAGGACCACGCTCGTCGATGGGCGCACCCAGCACGTCCATGATGCGACCCAGCGTAGCGGTACCCACGGGCACCATGATGGATTGGGCCGTGTTCTTGACGATCATGCCGCGGCGCAGGCCGTCGGACGAGCCCAAGGCAATCGTGCGCACAATACCGTCGCCCAGCTGCTGCTGCACCTCAAGGGTCAGCGCCGAGCCGTCCATCTTGAGTGCGTCATAGATCTTTGGCATCTGGTTGCGCGGAAATTCCACGTCCACCACGGCGCCAATACACTGAACAATCTTTCCCTGAACGCCTGCGTTCACATTTGCTTGAGCCATTACGTTTGCTCCAAAAATAAATTCGATTAAACCGCTGCTGCGCCTGCCACAATTTCCGAAAGCTCTTTCGTAATTGCCGCTTGCCGCGTCTTGTTGTAGATCAGTTTGAGCTCGGCGATCACATTGCCGGCGTTGTCGGTAGCGGCCTTCATGGCCACCATGCGCGCTGCATGCTCAGACGCCATGTTTTCGGCGACTGCCTGAAACACCATCGCCTCGGCATAGCGCACCAACAACTCGTCAATCACCGTCTGCGCATCTGGCTCATAGATGTAATCCCAGCTCGGCTGCGAACCACTGGCTTTGGATTCTTTTTCCATCTTTTCTGCAGACAGCGGCAACAGCTGCTCCACCACGGGCTCTTGCTTCATGGTGCTGACAAATTTGTTGTAGCACACATAAACAGCGGCTACCTCACCTTTGACATACGCATCCAGCAGAACCTTGACCGGCCCAATGAGCTTTTCCAGGTGCGGCTTGTCGCCCAAATGGGTCACGTGTGAGACCACTTTCGCGCCCAAACGGCCGAGAAACCCCAATCCTTTGCCGCCAATAGCCACAGACAACGGAGATTTGCCAGCCGTTTGCGCGTCACGCAACTTCAAAGTCACTGCGCGAAACAGGTTGGTATTCAAACCGCCGCACAAGCCCTTATCCGTGCTCACCACAATGAATCCTACGGACTTGGCGTCCGCGTTGGTTTTCATGAAGGCGTGAACGTACTCGGGATTTGCTTTCCCGAGGTTGGTGGCGATGTTGCGGACCTTCTCGCTATAAGGACGGGCAGCGCGCATGCGCTCCTGCGCCTTGCGCATCTTGGACACAGAAATCATTTCCATGGCCTTGGTGATCTTCTTGGTGTTCTCCACCGATTTGATCTTGGTGCGTAGTTCCTTGCCTGATGCCATAGTTGCCCCTTTTGCTTAGACGGATTCGTAACGTTAAGTAAGACTTACGTTCCGGATCAGGCAAACGTCTTCTTGAAGGCGCCTACGGCTGCCAGCAATTCGGCTTCCGCTTCCTTGTCCAGTGCCATCGAGGTTTCGACCTTGGCCAACAGGGCCGCGTGCTTGTCCTTGAGGAAGGCATGCAGACCGTGTTCAAAAGCCAGAATCTTCTTGACTTCCACGTCGTCCATGAAGCCCTTGTTCACGGCAAACAGCGACGCGCTCATCAGGCTGATGGACAGGGGGCTGTACTGCTTTTGCTTCAACAATTCGGTCACGCGTGCGCCGCGGTCGAGTTGCTTGCGGGTGGCTTCGTCCAAGTCTGACGCGAACTGCGCAAACGCAGCCAGTTCACGGTACTGTGCCAAGTCGTTGCGGATACCGCCCGACTGGCCCTTGACCACCTTGGTCTGGGCGGCAGAACCCACGCGGGACACCGAGATACCGGCGTTGATCGCGGGACGCACGCCGGCATTGAACAGCGAGGTCTCCAGGAAGATCTGGCCGTCGGTAATCGAAATCACGTTGGTAGGCACGAAAGCAGACACGTCACCGGCTTGCGTTTCGATGATAGGCAGAGCGGTCAAAGAACCGGTCTTGCCCTAGACTTCACCATTGGTGAAGGCTACCACGTATTCGGCGTTCACGCGGGCTGCGCGCTCCAGCAGACGGCTGTGGAGATAGAACACGTCGCCAGGGTAGGCTTCGCGGCCTGGCGGGCGGCGCAGCAGCAGGGAAACCTGGCGGTAGGCCACGGCTTGCTTGGACAGATCGTCATACACAATCAGGGCGTCCTGACCGCGGTCACGGAAGTACTCACCCATGGTGCAGCCGGAGTAGGCCGACACGTATTGCATGGCGGCCGACTCGGAAGCCGACGCAGCCACCACAATGGTGTATTCCATGGCGCCGGCCTGTTCCAGAGCACGCACTACGTTTTTGATCGACGAAGCTTTCTGACCGATAGCCACGTAGATACAGGTCATGTTCTGACCCTTTTGGTTGATGATGGCGTCAATCGCGACGGCAGTCTTGCCGGTCTGACGGTCACCAATGATCAGTTCGCGCTGACCGCGACCGATTGGCACCATGGAGTCGATGGACTTCAGACCCGTTTGCATGGGCTGGTCCACGGATTTACGGGCGATCACGCCGGGCGCAACCTTTTCGATCACGTCGGTCATCTTGGCGTTGATCGGGCCCTTGCCGTCAATCGGCTGACCCAATGCGTTCACGACGCGACCGAGCAACTCGGGACCGACTGGAACTTCCAGAATACGGCCGGTGCACTTGACCGTGTCGCCTTCGGAGATGTGCTCGTACTCGCCCAAGATCACGGAACCGACCGAGTCGCGCTCCAGATTCAGGGCCAGACCGTAGGTGGGCAGACCATCGCTACCGGCCGGGAATTCAAGCATTTCGCCCTGCATCACGTCGGACAGGCCATGGATGCGGCAAATGCCGTCCGTCACGGAAACCACGGTACCCTGGTTGCGAATATCGCTAGTCGCGGCCAAGCCTTCGATGCGGCTCTTGATCAGTTCAGAAATTTCTGCTGGATTGAGTTGCATGACTCTTTCCTTCTTTCGTTAAATTAGGCCAACTACCGGGGCTTGCGCCTCAGGCAGTAAGAGCTACTTTCATTTGTTCCAAACGGGCTTTGACGGAAGTGTCGAGCACCTCGTCGCCGACCACCACACGAATGCCACCGATCAGTTCGGGCTGCAGCACAACGGATGCGTTGAGCTTGCGGCCAAAACGTTTCTCCAGCATGACGGCTACTTCAGCCAAGGCGCTCCCGTCAATCGGGAAGGCGCTGTAGACCACTGCATCGGATGAACCACTTTGTGCGTTCTTCAGCGCACGAAACTGGTGGGCGATCTCTGGCAAGGCGTTCAGGCGCCCATTCTCAATCACGGTCCGCAGGAAGTTCTTCGCCTGATCCGGCAAGGCCGACTTGGCAACCGATGCGATCAAGTCGAACACCTGCTCCACGGTCACTTTGGGGCTGTCGGCAAACTGCAGCAACTGCGCATTTTGTGCAATCACCCCCAGTTCGTCGATCCAGACAGCAGCAGCCGACAGGTCAGACACCGAAGCCTTGAACAGCGCTTCAGCGTACGGACGGGCAATAGTGGCAAGTTCAGCCATGGTGACCTCTTACAGCTCAGTCTTCAGACGACCCAGCAGGTCGGCATGAACGCTGGCATTGACTTCCTTGCGGAGAATCTGCTCGGCGCCCTTGACCGCCAGTGCGGCGACCTGCTCGCGCAGGACCTCACGTGCCTTGATCGTTTGTTGATCTGCCTCCGCCTTGGCGGCGGCGATGATCTTGTTCGCTTCATCGATGGCCTTGGCCTTGGCCTCTTCCACGATGACCTGACCACGGCGTTCGGCGTCAGCCAAACGGGCCGCAGTTTCGGTGCGCGACTTGGTCAGTTCTTCTTCAACACGCTTGTTGGCAGACGACAGTTCGGATTTGGCTTTGTCAGCCGCAGCCAGTCCGTCGGCAATCTTGCCGGCACGTTCGTCCAGTGCAGCCGCGATGGGCGGCCACACGAACTTCATCGTGAACAACACAAGCAATGCGAAAACGATGGCTTGCGCCACCAGTGTTCCATTAATGCTCACAATAAGTCTCCTAGTGCGAGGTTTGCAACCAGGATTTATTTAGCAGCGGCGGCGGCGAGAGCGCGGGCGATTTGAGCCAGGAACGGGTTGGCTGTAGCGAACCACAGGGCAATACCGGTTCCGATAATGAAAGCCGCGTCAATCAGACCAGCCAACACGAACATCTTGGTTTGCAGTTCACCCATCAATTCAGGCTGGCGTGCAGCTGCTTCGAGGTACTTGCTACCCATGATGCCGATACCGATACAAGCACCCAAAGCGCCCAAACCGATGATCAGACCAGCAGCCAGAGCAGCAAAACTAATAACTTCCATGATTGACTCCTAAATTAACAAAGAAAAAAACAAAACGAAACCGAAAACAATCCAAAAAATCAATGTGCGTCGTGCGACTGACCGATGTAGACCAAGGTCAGCATCATGAACACAAACGCCTGCAGCAAGATGATGATGATGTGGAACACCGCCCACGCCCATCCCGCCACCACATGCAACAGCAGCAACATCAAGCTGCCAGGTTCTGCGGAGAAGGCCCACGAGCCACCCAAGAGGGCAATCAACATGAACACCAGCTCACCCGCATACATATTTCCAAACAGTCGCATGCCGTGTGAAACGGTCTTAGCGGTGAAGGAGATCAATTGCTCAGCGATGTTGACGACCGCGAGGATGACAAAAAAGATGGGGTTCTTGCTGGTGCCGAAGGGCGCAGAGACCAATTCATGCGCCCAGCCACCCAGACCCTTGATCTTCATGTTGTAGAACAGACAGATGAACAGCACAGACACCGACAGGCCCATGGTGATGGACAAATCGGCGGTGGGTACGACACGCAGATAGGCATGCGAATCACCGGTGACGCCTTGCCACACTAGGGGCAAGAAATCCAGCGGCAGCAAGTCCATGGCGTTCAGCAGAAAAATCCACACAAACACGGTCAGAGCCAGGGGCGCAACCATCTTGCGGCTGTTGGCATTGTGGACGATGGATTTGGCTTGGCCATCCACCATTTCCATCAGCATTTCTACAGCCGCCTGGAAGCGACCAGGCACGCCGGATGTGGCCTTGCGGGCAGCCTTCCACAGGAAGAAGGAGCCCAACAGGCCCAAGGTAATCGAGAAAAACAGGGAGTCGATATTGAAGACGGAGAAGTCAACAATTTCCGTCTGCGGCTTGTTTTGCCAATGGGTCAGGTGGTGAACAATGTATTCACTGGCTGTGGGTGCTGCATGCGCTACTTCGGACATATTCAACTCTTTTAAGCTCTTAAATCTGTTTAGGCTTGGGGCGCTTCAGCAACGCCAACCAATACATCTTCAAAGTCACAAACAGGCCAGCCAACAAGGCCAACCAGCTCAAATCTGCAATCAGCTTTGGTGCAATTGCGATCATGGCAATACTCACCGCCAACTTGATCGCCTCCCACACAAAGAAACCAAACCCAGCCGTAGCCGCGTTGATGGACGAAAACTGGCTCGTCAAACCCCGCGCAAACAACGCCGCCGGAATTATCACCGCCAGCGCGCCATAGGCCGCCGACCATCCCACCGCAGCGCTGCCCGAGACACCCCAGGCTAACAGCGCCACGGCCAAACCCGCCAAACACTGCAGACCCACCACCCACCACGGGGACAAGGCCGGGTCGCTTTCCCGCAACGTCTGCGCCTGTTCTGCGGTCAGCCGCTTGATTTCCTGCTCTTCGGGCTCATCTGTATTGAAGCCATTTCTGCGAGCAGGATCAAGCGCCATTGTCGACATCTGAAATTACAGCCAGGTTACAGACGGTTGCAATTAGCAACTGCCACAAAGCCTCTGATTATACGTAGAAACCCGTGGCCAGCCAGCAATTTCAATCCCACCGGGCGCAATTCGGTCCAAATGTGCGTTCAAAAGTCGATTCGCCACACCACACCCGTGATAATTTAGCCATGCATAACTTGCCCCCGTCCGCCAAGCCGCCCACCCCCGCCGGAGCCGAGCCGCGTCAGGAATCGCTGATCGAATACCCGTCGCAGTTCCCCATCAAGGTGATGGGCATCAAGGTGGAAGGCCTGGTGGCGGCCATCACCCACATTGCGCACCAGTTCGACCCGGCCTTCGACGCCAGCACCATCGAGTTGCGTGAAAGCAAGGGCGGCAAGTACCTGGGCGTCACCATCACCGTGACCGCCACCAGCCGCGAGCAGTTGGACGAGTTGTACCGCACGCTCTCGACGCACCCTATGGTGAAAGTGGTGTTGTGAGCATAGTCATCCACCGCCTCGGCCGCGTGGAGTATGAGCCCACCTATGCCGCCATGCAGGCGTTCACGAGCGAGAGAAGCCTGCAGCCCTCGTCGGATGTGCGTGATCAGCTATGGATTTGTGAGCATCCACCGGTCTTCACGCAGGGCCTCGCCGGAAAGCCCGAGCACATCTTCCTGCCCGGCGACATACCGGTGGTGCAGACCAACCGCGGTGGTCAGGTCACCTACCACGGCCCCGGTCAGGTCGTGGGCTATCCGCTGATCGACCTCAAGCGCGCTGGTTATTTCGTCAAGGAATACGTCTACCGCATTGAAGAGTCGGTGATTCGCACCTTGCTGTACTTTGGCGTCACTGGCCACCGCGTGGCCGGAGCGCCGGGGATTTATGTGCGGCTGGACGACCCGGCGGGCCACACGCCGCTGCCGCAGAGGCCTCAAAAAGGGGCGGATGCTGCACCAGACTTCACCGGCCTTGGCAAGATCGGCGCGCTGGGCATCAAGGTCAGCCGCAACTGCACCTACCACGGCGTCTCCCTGAATGTGGCAATGGATCTGGAGCCCTTCTCCCGCATCAACCCGTGTGGGTATTCGGGCCTGCAAACGGTGGACCTTTCTACAATCGGGGTATCCGTTGGCTGGACCGAAGCCGCCGACGTTCTGAGCCACAAGCTCGCAACCTACCTGGCGCCCTGACGCCGCACTGCGCCCCTCAGGGCATCTGCACACCATGAGCCACAACGCTACACCCGCTACCGCTGCTTCCGCCGCCCCCGCAATCGCTGTCGATGCGAACGCCGACACCGCCGCCAACCCCACCGTGCGGGAAGCCCAGTCGCAGGCGGACTACAACCCGCTGGCCAAGCAGAAGGCCGCCGCCAAGCTGTCGCGCATCCCGGTCAAGGTGGTGCAGGGCGAGGTGCTGAAGAAGCCCGACTGGATTCGCGTCAAGGCAGGCTCGCCCACCACCCGCTTCTACGAAATCAAGGACGTGCTGCGCGCCAACAAGCTGGTCACGGTGTGCGAAGAAGCCAGTTGCCCCAACATCGGCGAATGCTTTGGCAAGGGCACGGCCACTTTCATGATCATGGGAGACAAGTGCACCCGGCGCTGCCCATTCTGCGACGTGGGCCACGGCCGCCCGGACCCGCTGGACGTGGAAGAGCCGCTGAAACTGGCCCAGACCATTGCTGCGCTCAAGCTCCAATACGTGGTGATCACGAGCGTGGACCGTGATGACCTGCGCGACGGCGGCGCCCAGCATTTCGCCGACTGCATCACCCGCATCCGCGAGCTCTCGCCCAACACCCAGATCGAAGTGCTGGTGCCCGACTTCCGCGGCCGCGACGACCGCGCGCTGAACATCCTGAACGCCGCGCCGCCCGATGTCATGAACCACAACCTGGAAACCGCGCCGCGCCTGTACAAGGAAGCCCGCCCAGGGTCGGACTACCAATTCAGCCTGAACCTGCTGAAGAAATTCAAGGCCCTGCACCCCGGTGTGCCCACCAAAAGCGGCATCATGGTCGGTCTGGGCGAGACCGACGAAGAAGTGCTGCAGGTCATGCAAGACATGCGCGACCACGATATCGACATGCTGACCATTGGTCAGTACCTGGCGCCGTCCACCTCTCACTTGACGGTCAAGCGCTACGTGCACCCCGACACCTTCAAGATGTTCGAGACCAAGGCCTACGCCATGGGCTTCAAGCACGCGGCAGTGGGCGCCATGGTGCGCAGCAGCTACCACGCCGACCAGCAGGCCGGGCACGCACTGGCGGGCGCTGCAAACCCGTCGCTGGTGCTGAACACGCCAGCTGCCTAGGCAAGCCAATTTGCTATTAAATTGGTAGCGCGATAGACCCAATTGACGAGGGCTAGAGCACAGTTTCATGCAGAGCAATTCCCCCGATGGCCGCGTTTGGTTCAACCCCAATTCCCTGGAGAATCTCACCTCCAACGCCACCTGGACCCGCGGACGCTTGCTCTACACCGGGCAGAAAGTACTGAGTCTGACAATCTCGCCGGCCGATGGGTACTGGCTGCTGAAGGGCGAGGTGCAAGGCAGCCAGCGCTGGCCTTACCCCCTGAGCGTTGAGCTGACGCTCACCGCCGACGGCGAGATCGACACCTGGGACTCCGACTGCGCCTGCCCGGTCGGCTACAACTGCAAGCACGGCGTGGCCCTGACCATGAAGGCCGCCTACCAGGGCCTGCGCATACTGGGCAGCGACGCAGCGCTGCATGCCGTGCGCCCTGCCAGCCGCACGCCACCGACACCCGAGGCGCTGGAAGCCTTGCGCCAGGCCGCGCAAGCCCGCGTCGAAGAGGCGCAGCGGCTGGAAGCCGAGGCCCAGTTGCTGAACTGGTTTCACGAAATCGACCGCGCCAGTGGCAACAACCCGCCGCATGCCATCAGAGCGCACAACCCGAACCGGTCCGAGTACTACCTGTACCTGTTGAAAGGCGTTGGCCCCAGCACCCGCCCACAACAGTTGCACCTGGAAGCCATGGTGTCCTACCGCAAAGCCAATGGCGAGTGGGCCAAGCCCAAGGCCATTCGCACACCGCCCTTTGCGGGCCAGGTGGCGTATGACCTGGCCAGCAGCACGGACCGAGAAATCCTGCAACTGTTGCTGGCCATGCCCGACCCCAACCGTTCGTACTACAGCGCCTACAGCGGCAGCCCCGGCGCTACGCCGCGCGGCCACGTCGGCGTGATCGCCTTGCAACAGGCGGCCAGCACCGGGCGCCTGTATACGTGCGATGCAGATGGCGCACCGGGTGTCGCCCTGCAATGGGGGCCACCCAAAACGCTGGACTGGAGCTGGCATGAAGTCACCCCCGCACACGGGGGCGTGCCCGGCTGGGCCTTGCGCGCCAGGCTGCACCAAGCTGGCGCTGGCGACGCCCAGGTCAAGCTGTTTCTGAACACCCCGCCGCTGTACCTGGACAGCGCGAACGGCCTGTGCGGCGCGGTTCAAGCACCCGGCCTGTCCGACGACCAGCTGGCCGTGCTGCTCCGAGCCCCGGTGCTACAGCCGTCCGCACTAAAGAAGCACCAGCTCGACCTGATGCAGCGTCTAGGCGACCTGCCCGCACCCCCGGTGCTGGAGAGCCTGGCCAAGCTCGATGGCATCACACCGACTGCCCGCCTGCACCTGTCCCCCAACCCGCCCGATCTGGCACGCTACCGGGGGCTGATCCAGGCCCAACTGCAGTTTGACTACCAGGGTTATTGCGGCTGGTGGGCGGGGCAAGGCACCTCCGTGCTGGTCGAGAGCCCTCGGGGTCGGGTACTGTTGCACCGCGATGCCGAGACCGAACTGGACGCCATCACCCGGTTGATGAACATGGGGCTGACGTCAGCGGAGGGCGGCATCTTTGGCATCCCCGGCGACGCGCCCCAGCACGCCTGGCTGCACTGGGCCGACAACGACTACCGCGTGCTGCGCGAAGCGGGCTTTGTGGTGACGCTGGACGATGCCCTCAAAGGCTGGATCACCCACGCCGACGCGCTGCAGGTGCAACTGCAGCCTCAAGGCCAGGGCCACGGCGGCGGTGAGGACAGCCCAGAGGGCAGCACCTCGCCCTGGTTTGACTTGTCGCTGGGCATGGAAATCAACGGCCAGCGCCACAACATCCTGCCGCTGCTACCCGAGCTGATTGCCGCGGCCGCCAACAGCCCCATCAATGCCGAGACCGGCCTGCCCGAGATTCCGCCCTACGTCTACCTGCCCAATCAGCAGGCCGGGCAAAGTGGCTTCATCCGCCTGCCCACCGACACGCTCAAACCCTGGATGGCCGCGCTGCTGGAACTGGTGGGCGACCGGGATCACGACTTCAGCGGCGACAGCCTGAAACTCTCGCGCCTGGACGCCATGCGCACCACGGCCGCTTTAGGCGAAGGCGCGGTGTGGGACGGTGCGCACCACCTGCGCGCGATGGTGCAGCGTCTGAGTGGCCGCGCCGAGATGCCCGAGGTGGCGGTGCCGGCCAGCGTGCAAGCGGAATTGCGCCCCTACCAGCAGCAGGGCCTGAACTGGCTGCAGTTTCTGCGCGAACACGGTCTGGGCGGCATTCTGGCCGACGACATGGGCCTGGGCAAAACCCTGCAAACGCTGGCCCACATCCAGGTCGAAAAGGACGCGGGACGCTTGACGCACCCCGCCCTGATCATTGCCCCGGTCAGCCTGATGGGCAACTGGCGGCGCGAAACGGAACGCTTTTGCCCGGGGCTGCGCTGCCTGGTGATCCATGGCAAAGACCGGCATGAAGTCGCCGCCAGCATGACCGAGTACGACATCGTCATCGCGCCCTACTCGCTGCTGCAGCGCGACAAGGAGCGCTGGCTGGAGGCACAGTGGCACCTGGTGGTACTGGACGAGGCGCAGAACATCAAGAATGCCAGCACCCACGCCGCGCAAGTGGTGGGGCAGTTGCAGACGCGGCACCGCCTGTGCCTGTCGGGCACGCCGATGGAAAACCATCTGGGCGAAATCTGGAGCCTGTTCCACTTCTTGATGCCCGGTTTTCTGGGCAGCCAGCAACGCTTCAAGGAGCTGTTTCGCACCCCCATTGAAAAGCTGGGCGACCCCGAGCGCCTGCACCAGCTGCGCGCGCGCATCACACCCTTCATGCTGCGCAGGACCAAGGCGCTGGTGGCCCACGAGCTGCCGCCCAAGGTCGAGATGATTGAACGCGTCGAGCTGTCCGGCAAACAGGCCGACCTGTATGAGACCATTCGCCTGGGGATGGAAAAAACCGTCCGCGAGGCCTTGACCTCCAAGGGCCTGGCCAAGTCGCAAATCACGATTCTCGATGCGCTGTTGAAACTGCGCCAGGTCTGCTGCGACCCACGCCTGTTGAAGCTGGAGGCCGCGCAAAAGGTGAAGGCTTCGGCCAAGCTGGAGCAACTGATGGAGCTGCTGCCCGAGATGGTGGCCGAGGGACGGCGCATCTTGCTGTTCTCGCAGTTCACCAGCATGCTGACACTGATAGAAGCCGAGCTGAAGCAACGCGACATCCCTTGGGTCAAACTCACCGGCCAAAGCCAGAACCGCGATGCACTGATTGCGCAATTCACCAGCGGCGCCGTGCCGGTCTTCCTGATCAGCCTGAAGGCCGGTGGCGTGGGCCTGAACCTGCCACAGGCCGACACCGTGATCCACTACGACCCCTGGTGGAACCCGGCGGTGGAAACCCAGGCCACCGACCGCGCCCACCGCATCGGCCAGACCAACACCGTGTTTGTCTACAAGCTGGTGGCGCAGGGCACGATCGAGGAGCGCATTCTGGCGCTGCAGGAGCGCAAGGCGGCGCTGGCCGACAGCATGTACAGCGGCGCCACCGGGCGCAAGCAACCGCTGTTCACCGAAAGTGATTTGGTGGAGCTGCTCAAGCCGCTATCGGCCTGACGCGCGCGCCTGCCAACCCGTACCGTATAGTTTGCAGTCTGTGTCACCGTACGGGAAGAAAAAAATGGGTTTCAACCAGCGTCTCGTTTGCGCGCTATTTTTCACGGCCATCGCTGGATCGGCAGCGGCAAAAGATTTTTACTGGAATTGCACCACCGCCGACGGCATCAAATACGCCGACGCTACCCAGTGCGACAAGGGCGATACCGGTGTGCGGGTCATGAAGGGCAGCCTGGCTGCCGATGGCGCAGGGGGCAACCCAGGCGCCGGCTCGGTTGCGGTGACGCGCGATGCCTGCCAATCGGTTCCGGCCTACTGCGCGCAACCCGACTACGGTGTGGCGGATGCTTCCACGCGAACCCAGGCCATTGCGCACTTCATGCGCCGCAAGGAATGCGCCTTCCTGCAGCGCTTTCCACCGCTATCAAACCCACGCTGCGTGCGTCCCTACTAAGGACGCAGCACCCACGCTGCGCCCCTATTTGGGTCGCACAAACCCGGCCTCGGCCCACGCCACCGCACTGCTGCGGTTGAGCGTGAACGACGGCGCAACGCGCACTTCGGCCAGCGACGCGCCGCCATCATCCACCGCGCTCAGCACGGCGTAGGGGTTTTCCTCGTCTGGCACGATGTCCAGAGACACCGTGATCCGCTCGGAGCGGGCCGTGACAGTGATGCTTCGGTGCAGCGACGCGTGCAACTGCTGCTCGCTACGGCGCACAAACTCGCTGGCGGTCTTGACCAGGGTGTTGAAGGCGGCGCCATCCAGCGGCTTGGGGTTCTTCTTGTCCCGGCCCATGGTCCACGGCCCGACCAGGGCGGGCTCGCGCTCGCCGTCCCGCGTCATGGCAACGGCCCAGCCATCATCGTCGTCGTTCTTGATGACCTTGGCGGTCCAGCCGTTGTCACGCCACAAACGGGGTTCTTGGATTTTCTCAGGGGTATCAGTCACAGCAAGGCAGTCGTTGAAGGGAAAGAGTATGGGCAACGCCATTTAGCGCACGAGGATGCCACAAATAAAACAGGGCGCTAGCCCTCGTGGAATAAGCGTATATCGCTATTAATTTAATAGCAATATCAGGCCAGCGTCATTTCCAGTGCAGGGTCTTCCGCCTCGCGCACGCGCTGGGCCCAGCCCACGAGTTTGCTGGTATCGGCCCGCAAGATTTCCTGCTTGACCGCCAGAATCTGTGCCGGGTGCATGGAGAAGCTGCGCAGACCCAGGCCCAGCAGCAGGCGGGTCAGACCCACGTCGCCAGCCATCTCGCCACACACGCTCACACCCTTGCCCTGGGCGTGGCACTCGGCGATGGTGTCGGCCACCAGGCGCAGCACCGCCGGGTGCAGCGGGTCATACAGATGCGCCACCGACTCGTCGGCCCGGTCGATGGCCAGCGTGTACTGGATCAAGTCGTTGGTGCCGATGGACAGAAAGTCAAAGTATTTCAGGAACATGCGCAGGCTCAAAGCTGCTGCCGGTATCTCTATCATGGCACCCAGCTTGACCGGGCCGTAGGCCACACCGCGGTTGTCCAGCGTGGCACGCGCATGGTCCAGATGGGCCAGCGTCTGGCGGATCTCGCGGGCGTGGGCCAGCATGGGCACCAGCAGGTGCACCTGGCCGTGGGCCGCGGCGCGCAAGATGGCCCGCAGCTGGGTCAGAAACATGGCCGGGTCGGCCAGGCTCCAGCGGATGGCCCGCAAGCCCAGGGCCGGGTTCAGGTGCGCATCATCGCGCAGGGAGTCGTCCAGTGGCTTGTCGGCCCCCACGTCCACGGTGCGGATGGTCACCGGCAGGCCGCGCATGCCTTCGACCGCCCGTTTGTAGGCCTGGTATTGCTCTTCTTCGCCAGGCAGGCGACCCTGGCGCCCCATGAACAGAAACTCGCTGCGAAACAGACCCACACCGACGGCACCGGCCTTCAGCGCGACCAGCGCATCGTCGGGCATCTCGATGTTGGCCAACAGCTCCACCTTCTCGCCGTCCATGGTGACCGACGGCGTGTGCAGCAGGCGCTGCAGGCGACCGCGTTCGAGTTCGCGCTGGCGCTGCTTGAAACCGTATTCGGCCAGGATGATGGGCGACGGGTCGACGATGACCACCCCGGCGTCGCCGTCGATGATGACCCAGTCGTCCTGGCGCACCAGCTGGCTGGTGACACGGGCGCCGACCACCGCCGGGATGTCCATGCTGCGCGCCACAATGGCAGTGTGCGAGGTCTTGCCGCCGACGTCGGTGATGAATCCGGCAAACACGCTCTGCTTGAACTGCAGCATATCGGCCGGGGACAGGTCATGGGCGATCAGGATCAACGGCACGTCCACCGTGTCGTCGAGGAGCAGATCCTGCTGCGACGGCTTGCGGATGGCGCGCGTGTGCTGGTGTGCCACCAGGGGTGAGCCTCGGCCCTTCATGGCGCGCAGGATGCGTTCGACGATCTGCTCGAGGTCAGCCTTGCGTTCCCGCAGGTACTCGTCTTCCATCTCGTCGAACTGGCGGGCAATGATTTCCAGCTGGGTGGTCAGGGCCCACTCCGCGTTGTACAGGCGCTCGGTGATCCAATGTTTGACACCGCCGACCAGATCGTCGTCCTGCAACAGCATCAGGTGCACGTCCAGCAGGGCGCCGAGTTCGTGCGGTGCCTCCTTGGGGCCCATCTGCGTGATGCTTTCCTGCAGGCGGTGGATTTCCTCGACCACGGCGTTGCGTCCTACCCGCACCCGGTCAATCTCGCTGGCAACTTCGCTGGCGTCAATGAAGTAGTGGGCCACGTCCACCCGGCTGGACGCAACCAGCACGGCGCGCCCGATCGCCACGCCGCGCGACACATTCAGGCCGTGGATAGCGAAGGTCATATCGGTAAAGCGGCAAGCCCGGCGGCGACAAATCCGCGCCGGGCCGCCCCAAGCGGATTTAGCCCCCTCGGGGGGCAGCGACCCGCGCAGCGGCGGAGCGTGGGGGCCATATTCATTCGCCTTCACCGAACTTGTCGGCAATCAGCGCCAGGATGGCGTCCATGGCTTCCTGGGCGCGGTCACCTTCGGTGTCAATGACGACTTCGGTGCCCATGCCGGCGGCCAGCATCATCACGCCCATGATGCTCTTGGCATTCACGCGGCGCTCGCCCTTGGCCATCCAGACTTCACACGGAAAGGTGCCTGCCAGCTTGGTGAGCTTGGCCGACGCCCGGGCATGCAGGCCCAGCTTATTGGTGATGGTCGTGGTGGTTTGGATCATGCGATTTGCGGTTCTGATTTTGAGGCGCGGTGACGGCAACCTGCATGATGCACTGCGCGCCCCCTGACAGCGCCCGGGCGACGAGCACATCGAGCGGCTCATGACGGTAGTTGACGGTGCGCAGCAGCATTGGCAGGTTGACCCCGGCGACCAGTTTGGCGTGCACGCCATCGACCACTTTCTGGGCCACATTGCACGGGGTGGCGCCAAACACGTCGGTCAGAACCAGGGTGTTGGGAGCGCCCAGTTGCGCCAGCAGGGCCAGGGCGGCCAGGCGGGTGGTGTCGGTGGGTTCATTGGGCGGAACATCCAGCGCCAGGACACCGTTGGCAGACTCCGGGTAGACGTGCAGCACGCACTCCCGCAGGGCGCTGGCCAGCGGAGCGTGGGCGATGATGAGAATGCCGGTATTCATGGTGGGTGGGTCTGCTGATTATGGCTTTTTTGCCAATCCCCTGGCCGCTACTGCAATCGAAGGTCGGTAAACAGTGTCTCCAATTGTTCATCGTTCAAGTGGGGGCCATAGACCGCGACATGGTAGACATCATTCCCGGCGCCGATCCACACCAGGCGGGCTTGTACGGGTTTGCCGTCGGGCTGCGTCCCCTGGGCACTCAGCAGGTCCAGCGCAGAACCGCCAGACGCTGGAGCTTTGCCCAATCGGATCGGATGCGACTGCACCGCGCTAGCCTGCATGTTGGACAATGCAGCGCTGCGCCAGGCGGCTTGCACGGCAGTGGCCTGGTCGCCCTGCACCCGAACATGGCTGATCGCAAACAGCGCCCCGCCTGCTTCACAGCCGGACATTTGCAGACGGACGTCCAGCGCGCTCAGTTGCACGCTGCGTTCCCCGTGGTCGGGCTTGCACGGGAGCATGGCCTGTAGACCTTCCAGGCGCACCTCGCGCCAATCCAGCACCGGACTGCAGGCGAGTGTTGCCACCGCCAGCCAACCAGCAGTCCAGCTCCGCACCATGCGATCGCTCACCGGATGGCGCCAAACACCTTGGTCAGAATCGCACTGCCGTAGCCGACCGGGTTTTGGCGAATCTTCTTTTCCTCTTCGGAAATCATGAAGAACAGCCCATCCAGGGCCTTGGTGGTGACGTACTGCTGGATGTTGGCGTCTTCCTTTTTCAACAGCCCCAACTCCGCGGCCTTGCCCGCAACCTCGTTGTATTTCGCTGCAAGCCCTACTTTTTCGGTGGCCTGGCTGACGACGGGTAGAAATTTGACCGCCAGCGCAGGGCGGGTTTTGGAAGCGAAGAAGCTGGTAACGGCGGTGTCGCCACCGGTCAATATCCCCTTGGCGTCGGTCACACTCATTCCCTGCACGGCATTCACCAGCAGGTCTTTGGCCATGGGCATCGCGGCCTCGGCGCCCCGGTTCATGGCGGTCACGAGTTCATCGACGCGCGCGCCCTGTCCGAAACGGCGCATGAGGTTGGCAGCGTCGTTCAACGCACCGGGCAAGGCAATGCGCACACTGTCGTTGCCCAGGAACCCGTCCTGCGCACCCAGAATGCCGACTGCCGCCAGCGCGCTCTTTTCAAGCGCCGTCTTCAGGCCCTTGGTCGCGTCTGCATTGCTCAGGTCGGACAGTGTCAGGGCGTAGGCTCTTTGCACCGCACCCGCGCTGAGCAGCGCGAGCAGCGACACGGAACCTGATGTGAAGTTGCGGCGGTCCATACGAATTTCCTTTTTGATGGTCAGTCTTTGCGGAAGGCGTCGTGGCAGGTTTTGCAGGCTCCGCCCACACCGCCCACGGCTGTCTTGATGGTGTCCAGACTTCCCGTCTTGGCCGCGGCGTTCAGCTTGACCATTTCCGCTTGCATTTTCTCTGCATAGTCGTTGAATTTGGCTTTGTCGGACCAGATCTCGGGCTTTGCACGGTTGTCGCGGCCTTTGTCGGTTCCTTCGCCGTAGGCGGCCCATGGCAACCTGGAAATGAATTCGGCGGCTGCGGCGCTGTCGCTTGCCACTTTGGCGTCAAAGGGCGCTCTGCCGCTGGCCATCGCCGCCACGCGACCAAAGTTTTGCTGCATCAAGAACATCGCACTCTGGCGGTACTTGATGGCATCTTCGGGTTTGGCAAACTGGGCCGCCGCGGGGGCAGCGACCGCTGCGGCTGCACATGCGAGAACAAGGGCGGAAAGTTTCTTCATGGATGGCCTCACGGAGATTGGTTAAAGTAGGAAGGGACCGGTGTAGAGTCTATGCGGCCTGTCTGGTTCCTGCTGGCGCAAGGGCCTAGGGTATTTACCCATGCACCACAAGGCCAGCAATCGACTGGTGGATGCTAAATTCCAGTGCTACGTTGACATCGATCGGTTCACGGTGCGGTGTTCTATTGGAGGGTTATGGGTAGCAAGGTCAGAGTGTGGGATTTGCCGACACGGGTGTTCCACTGGAGCCTGGTACTGTGCTTTACAGGACTGCTGATCACCGGCGAAGTGGGTGGCGAGGCCATGGTGTGGCATTTTCGCCTGGGCTACACCATATTGAGCCTGCTCCTGTTCCGACTGGTGTGGGGTTTCACCGGCGGGCATTGGTCGCGCTTCCGGGCGTTTGTGGTCAGCCCCGGGGTAACGCTAAAGTACATCCAGGGACACGGCGTAGCGCGTCAATCCGTGGGGCACAACCCCTTGGGCTCGTGGTCCGTACTGGCGCTGCTGGCGTTCACCCTTGTGCAGGTTGCTGCGGGACTGTGCAGTGATGACGAGATCGCAACGGCTGGGCCACTGGCAAAGTGGGTGTCCAGCTCCTGGGTTGGCTACGCAAGCTACTACCACACCAAGATTGGCAAGGTGATCCTCATCGTGCTGGTGCAGTTGCATATTGCCGCGATCATTTTCTACCGGGTCAGGCGCCAGGAGAACTTGCTGCTTCCCATGCTGAAGGGCGACAAGGTCCTGTCTGAGCCCTTTGAAAGCGCCCGTGACGACGCAAAAGTCCGATGGTTGGCAGCAGCAATTTGGGCGGCTTGCGCGGCGCTCGTCATGGGACTGGTGCAATGGGCCGGCTAACTGCAACGCCGCACAACGGACGGGCACTCCCGCCCAGCGCCCGTTTGTTCACGCCCTCGGCTCCCACAGAACTGGATGGCGTGCGAACCCTATTTGTCGAATATGCCGCGGCGCTGAACGTCGATTTGTGTTTCCAGAATTTCACCGCCGAGTTGCAAGGACTGCCCGGAGAATACTGCGCGCCGCGTGGCGGGCTGCTGCTGGCCACCGTGGACGGCGAGCTCGCAGGCTGCTGCGCGATGCGCCCGCTGGACAATGTGGACTACACCAATGCCTGCGAGATGAAACGCCTGTTTGTACGCCCCGCGTTTCGTGGTTTGCAGCTCGGACGCATGCTGGCCGAGCGTATTTTGGACAGCGCCCGCCTGGCGGGCTATGCCTGCATTTTGCTGGACACACTGGACGATATGGAATCGGCACGCGCGCTGTACCAGGAACTGGGCTTTGAAGAGATTCCACCGTACTACTTCAACCCTATTGCGGGAGCCCACTATCTGAAAGCCGAACTGTAAAAAAGAAAACCCCGGCACGCCACGCAGGTGGGCGTCCGGGGATTCAGCGGCTTCTTGTTGGAAAAACTACGCTTTGGCCTGCGCGAGCAGTGTGGCGGCATCGCTCACTTCAAACTTGCCGGGGCCTTCAATATTCAGCGAAACCACTTTGCCATCCTTGACCAACATGGAATAGCGGTTGCTGCGCAAGCCCATGCCTTTGGCGGTCAGGTCCAGGGTCAATCCGGTGGCTTGCGCAAAGGCGGCACTGCCATCGGCCAGCATGCGCACCTTGCCGGCGGTCTTTTGGTCACGCGCCCAGGCACCCATGACGAAGGCATCGTTTACGCTCAGGCACCAGATTTCGTCGACGCCAGCCGCCTTGAACGCAGCCGCGTTCTCCACGTAGCCTGGGACATGCTTGGCAGAACAGGTAGGGGTGAAAGCACCTGGCAACGCAAACAGGGCAATGGTCTTGCCGGCGGTGGCCTTGGCCACGTCTACGGGGTTGGGGCCAATGCTGCAGCCTTCGCCCTCGACTTCCGAAAACTCCATCAATACGGTTGCGGGAAGGGTGTCACCAACTTGAATCATGTTTGCTCCTGAATAGTGTTTTGCACAAATGAAAACGGCCCACAATTGTGAGCCGTTCTTGGGTAGCCTGTTGGCCTGAAGGGCAAGCCCTTAGACTTCGATGGCTTTTTGCACCAAGCGGGTCGCAACCCAGTTCTTGGTCTTGGAAATCGGACGGCTTTCCGTGATTTCAATCATGTCGCCCATCTTGTACTCACCCTTTTCGTCATGGGCGTGGTACTTGCTGGACTTGCCAACGATCTTGCCGTAGAGCTCGTGTTTGACACGGCGCTCGATCAGCACGGTCACTGTCTTGGCACGCTTGTCGCTGACCACCTTGCCAATCAAGGTGCGCTTGAGGGATTTTTTAGCTTCCGTCATTTATCGCTCCTTATTTGGCGGACTTGTCAGCACTTTGCGTCTCGACAAGAATGGTCTTGGCGCGGGCAATGTCACGACGCGCAGTGCGGATCGTGGCTGTGTTGGAGAGTTGTTGCGTGGCTTTTTGCATACGCAGGCCAAAGTGTGCTTTTTGCAGCGCCTTGACTTCCGTCTTCAGACCATCAACGTCTTTTTTGCGCAGTTCAGTAGTTTTCATATCATTGGCTCCTGATTACTGGCCGATCATGCGGGCCACGAAGGTTGTACGCAAAGGCAGTTTGGCAGCTGCCAAACGGAACGCTTCACGTGCCAACTCTTCAGGCACACCGACGATTTCAAACACGATCTTACCGGGCTGGATTTCAGCCACGTAGTACTCGGGGTTACCCTTGCCGTTACCCATACGCACTTCAGCAGGCTTCTGGGAAATTGGCTTGTCAGGGAACACACGAATCCAGATACGACCGCCACGCTTCACGTGACGGGAGATCGCACGACGTGCGGCCTCAATTTGGCGAGCGGTCAAACGGCCGCGATCCGTACATTTCAGACCGAAGTCACCGAATGCGACCGAGCTGCCTCGTGTCGCAATACCAGTGTTACGGCCCTTTTGCTCTTTGCGGTATTTCCGGCGAGCAGGTTGCAACATAGTTATTCTCCTTTACCGTCAGCTGCTGCAGCTGGCGCGGCGACTTTGCGAACGCGCTTAACGGTGGGTTTATCGGCGTCGGCACCGGAAGCCCCTGCAGGCTTATCGCTACCATCGGCGGGTGCCGCATTGCTGCCTTCGGGGCGACGTGCGCCACGGGGTGCAGGACGGTCAGAACCGGGGCGGGCACCGCCGCGGTCATCACGGCGTGGGCCACGTGGACGACGCTCTTCTTCAGCGCGGGGCTCAACGGCGGCCGGCAGGTCGTTACGACCCAGCGTGTCACCCTTGTAGACCCAAACCTTCACGCCAATAATGCCGTAAGTGGTTTTGGCTTCGGAAGTACCGTAGTCAATGTCGGCGCGCAGTGTGTGGAGTGGCACGCGACCTTCGCGGTACCACTCGCAACGTGCGATTTCAATGCCGTTCAGACGACCGGACGACATGATCTTGATGCCCAGGGCACCCAGACGCATGGCGTTTTGCATGGCGCGCTTCATGGCACGGCGGAACATGATGCGTTTTTCAAGCTGCTGGGTGATGCTGTCTGCGATCAGCTTGGCATCAATTTCAGGCTTGCGAACTTCTTCGATGTTCACGGCGACCGGCACGCCCAGCTGGCGGCTCAGTT
>JAUSNJ010000181.1 GCA_030645355.1 Rhodoferax sp.
TAACGACATCATCCTTCGGCCTGATCCAAACAGCCCCCAACCTGGCAACACCCCCAATGAGCAAACCACATTTCTACCCCATCGGCGCCCCCGGCCAGCCTGGGGGGCCGGCAGAACTGGCACGGTGGCGTGCGCGCCAGGTGCGCCAGCGCAGTTACGCAGACGATGTGCTGGGCGTTGTCGAGCGCCTGCGCGGGCGTTTTGAGGTGTCGGCCTACGGCGAGGTGGCCTACGGCCATGAGCGCTATCCCCTGATGGCGATCCGCAGCCACCATTGGCAGCCAGAGTTGCCTACCATGCTGGTAACCGGCGGCGTCCATGGCTACGAGACCAGTGGCGTGCACGGCGCGCTGCGCTTTGTGGACGCGCATGCGCAAGGCTACGCGGGCCGGACCAATCTGCTGGTGGCACCGTGCGTCAGCCCCTGGGCGTATGAACGCATCCAGCGCTGGAACTTTGATGCCATCGACCCCAACCGGTCGTTTCGAGAAGCCAGCCCGGCGCAGGAGTGTGCCGCCTTGATGCGCCTGATTGCGCCATTGCGCGGGCAGTTTGCGGCCCACATCGACCTGCACGAAACCACCGACACGGACGAATCCGAATACCGTCCGGCAGTGGCCGCGCGCGATGGCAAGCTTTTTGCGCCATGCACCATCCCGGACGGTTTTTATCTGGTGGATGACACCGAAAACCCCCAGCCCGCGTTCCAGCAAGCCATCATCCAGGCGGTGGAGCGCGTCACGCACATTGCACCGGCGGACGACCAGGGCGGCATCATTGGCTCACCCCTGGTTGCCCATGGCGTCATCCAGTACGCCATGAAGGCGCTGGGCCTGTGCGCCGGCATCACCGGCGCGCGCTACACGACCACCACCGAGGTCTACCCCGACAGCCCCCGAACCACCCCGGAGCAATGCATTGCTGCGCAAGTGGCGGCGGTGTGTGCGGCGCTGGAATTTGTGTCAAAAATTGATCTCTAGCCCATTGGGAATATCCACAAGAAGCTATAAAAAACGCAGCAATAAAACCTGTACGATCCCGTCAACACAAGGGAGAACACCATGGCAACCAACGACAACCAAAAACTCGCCATCTTGATTGATGCCGACAACGCGCAGGCATCCGTCATCCAGGAACTGCTTGCCGAGGTGTCGCGCTACGGCACGGCCACCATCAAGCGCGCCTATGGCGACTGGACCACGCAGAACCTCAGGGGATGGAAAGACGTGCTG
>JAUSNJ010000186.1 GCA_030645355.1 Rhodoferax sp.
GGGCGGCTGCTGAAGCCCTGCCCCAGGGACGGCGGCGTGATCGGCGTCGCGTTCACACCCGACAGGCTGGAAACCCGGGGTGTCATGGTGCGCGCCATCTCCAAGGTGGTGCGTTGACGCTGCTCCCAGGGCACAGCCCTGAAAAAGATGTTGCCCTGCGACACCGTGGGGCTGCCAATGGTCGAGAAAACTCGGTCGAACTCGGGGTAGTCTTCTGCGATGCGCTCAATGCTGCGGGCATACCGGTCGGTGTAGGCCAGGGTGGCACCGTCGGGCGCGTTGATGCGCGCCAGCACCACACCCCTGTCCTCCATCGGCGAGAGTTCCCGCTTGAGATCGCCCAAGGCCCACCACGTCACCAAGCCGCTCGCCAGCATCACCAGCAGCACCAGGTAACGCCGCTGCAGCGACCAGGCCAGCAATTTGCTGTAGGTTCGGGTCGCCCATTCCAGCAGGTTTTCCATGTGCGAGTCAAACCAGGTCGGACGGGGGTTGTGCCTGAGCAGCAGCGACGACAGCATGGGCGATAAGGTCAACGCCACCAGCCCTGAGATCACCACGGCCCCGGCCAGCGCCAGCGCAAATTCGGTGAACAAGCGCCCCGTGCGCCCCGGTGAAAACGCCAGTGGCGCGTAGACCGCCACCAGCGTCATGGTCATGGCCACAATGGCAAAACCGACCTCGCGCGCGCCCTTGATGGCGGCCTGAAACGGTGCCATGCCCTCTTCGATGTGACGGTAGATGTTCTCCAGCATCACGATGGCATCATCGACGACCAGGCCAATGGCCAGCACCAGCGCCAGCAGGGTCAGCGTGTTGATGCTGAAGCCCGCCAGTGCCATCATGGCAAAGGTGCCAATCAGCGACACCGGAATGGTGATGAGCGGGATCAGGGATGCACGCAAAGTGCGCAGGAACACAAAAATCACCAGCGCCACCAGCACGGCCGCTTCGACAATGGTTTTGAACACGGCCTTGATCGACTGGTCAATGAACACCGAGTTGTCGTTGGCCACCTCGATCTGCACGCCAGGCGGCAAATCGCGCCGCAATTTATCGAGCAGTTGATTCACCCCGGCCGACAAGTCCAGGGGATTGGCCGTACTTTGCTTGACCACGCCCACGCCGACCGCGTCGCGCCCATTCAGGCGAACATAAGAGCGCTCATCCACCGGCGCCTCCTGCACGCGGGCCACGTCGCCAATGCGAATGGGTTGCCCCGCCACCGTGCGAATCACCACCTGGGCAAATTCCTGCGGCAGCTGCAAGTCAGTGGCAGCGGTGACATTGAACTCGCGCTGCTGGCTCTCGATGCGCCCGGCAGGCACCTCCAGATTGGCACGGCGCAGGGCGTCCTCAAGGTCTTGCACGGTGAGCTTGTAGGCCGCCAACTTGCCCGGATCGACCCAGATGCGCATCGAAAA
This sequence comes from Rhodoferax sp., assembly GCA_030645355.1. Classification (GTDB taxonomy): domain Bacteria; phylum Pseudomonadota; class Gammaproteobacteria; order Burkholderiales; family Burkholderiaceae_C; genus Allorhodoferax. The sequence continues at coordinate 1,425 of JAUSNJ010000186.1, forward strand.
TTTGCGTTCGCCATAGACGTTCACTTCGGCCGCACCCGGCGCGGTTTGCAGCACCGGCTTGACCAGCGTGTTGGCCATCTCGGAGAGCTGCAGGGCATTGTGGGTGTCGGAGCTCAGCGCCAGGAAAATCACCGGGAACGACTCGGCCTCGACCTTGGCAATGACCGGCTCGTCAATGCCTTGCGGCAAGCGCTGGCGCACCCGCGTCACTTTGTCGCGCACATCCGCTGCGGCAGAATCGGCATCGCGGCTCAAGGCAAAGCGCACGCTGATCTGGCTGCGCTCCTGGCGGCTGTTGGAGGTGATCACATCCACCCCTTCAATGCCGGAGAGCGAGTCTTCCAGCACCTTGGTCACCTGGGTTTCCATCACCTCGCT
>JAUSNJ010000187.1 GCA_030645355.1 Rhodoferax sp.
CCTTGACGGTGGGGATCTTGTACTTGTCCACCACGTCGGCAATGCGGCGCAGCTCGCTGGCCGTGGTCTCGCCGCCCCACATGCGCGGGATGACCGAGTAGGTGCCGTCCTTCTGGATGTTGGCGTGGCTGCGCTCGTTGATGAAACGGCTTTGCGGATCGTCCTTGGCCTGTTTGGGCCAGGTGCTGATCAGGTAGTAATTGACGGCCGGTCGGCAGGATGCGCAACCGTTGGGCGTCTTCCACTCCAGGAACTTGAAGGTGTCGGCAATCGTCATCAGCTTGTTGGTGCGGATGGCGTCGCGCACGGCCTGGTGGCCGTGGTCGGTGCAGCTGCACATGGCCTTGAGCTTGGGTGTGGCGGAGTAGTCACCACCCGCGGTGAACATCAGCAACTGCTCCACCAGACCGGTGCAGGAGCCACACGACGCACTGGCCTTGGTGTGCTTCTTCACCTCGTCCAGTGTGAACAGGCCCTTGTCCTTGATGGCCTTGCAGATGGTGCCCTTGGTCACGCCGTTGCAGCCGCAGACCTCGTCGCTGTCCTTCATCGCGGCGGCCTTGTTGTGGCCCTCGTGGCCGACGTCACCAATGTTGGATTCGCCAAACATCAGCTTGTCGCGGATGTCGCTGACGGAGCGGCCATCGCGCAGCAGCTTGAAGTAATAGCTGCCGTCCACGGTGTCGCCGTACAGGCAGGCGCCGACCAGCTTGTCGTTCTTGATGACCAGCTTCTTGTAGACGCCGCCGTAGGGGTCGCTCATGACCAGCTCTTCGGTTCCCTCGCCGCCGGCGAAGTCGCCAGCGGAGAACAGGTCAATGCCGGTGACCTTGAGTTTGGTGGAGGTTAGGGACCCCTGGTAGCGGCCAATGCCATACATGGCCAGGTGGTTGGCGGCAACCTTGGCCTGCTCGAACAGGGGTGCGACCAGGCCATAGGCAATGCCGCGGTGGGCCGCGCATTCGCCGACCGAGTAGACGCGCGCATCGGTGGTGGTCTGCATGGTGTCGTTGACGACGATGCCCTTGTTGCAGTGCAGGCGCATGGATTCGGCCAGCGCCGTGTTGGGGCGAATGCCGACGGCCATGACCACCAGGTCGGCGGCGACCTCGGTGCCGTCCTTGAACTTTATTGCGGTGACGCGACCGTCAAGCCCACCCACCAGTTCCTGGGTCTGCGCGCCGATCAAAAACTTCAGGCCGCGATCTTCCAGCGACTTTTGCAGCATCTTGCCGGCCACGGTATCGAGCTGGCGCTCCATCAGCGTGGGCATCACGTGCACCACGGTCACGTTCATGCCGCGCAGCATCAGGCCATTGGCCGCTTCCAGGCCCAGCAGGCCGCCACCAATGACGACGGCGTTCTTGTATTGCGTGGCCGCCTCGATCATGGCGTTGGTGTCGGCAATGTCGCGGTAGGCGATGACGCCCTTCAGGTCCTTGCCGGGCACGGGCAGGATGAAGGCGTTGGAGCCGGTACACATCAGCAGGCGGTCGTATTCGGTGCTGATTTTTTCGCCGGCGGCGTTGGTGGCGTGCACCACGCGCTTGATGCGGTCGACCTCGGTCACGGTCCAGCCGGCATGCAGCGTGATGTGGTTCTCGGTGTACCAGTCCCAGGAGTTCAGCACGATCTCGTCAATCGTCTGCTCACCGGCCAGCACCGGCGACAGCAGAATGCGGTTGTAGTTGGGGTGGGGCTCGGCGCCGAAGACGGTGATGTCGTACAGCTCGGGGGCAATCTTCAACAGCTCTTCCAGCGTGCGCACACCCGCCATGCCGTTGCCAACCATTACCAGTTTTGATTTTTTCATAGCGCCACTCCAGAAATCGATGGGGAATAGATAGACCGGCCGAGCGGCCGATACAAAACACACCAGTACACACGTCGTTGTGTGCAGAACCCGCAGTGAAATCGCTAAGGTCGTGGACGCTTCGTTACGCCCGAAGTAGCTTACGCAAGAGCTGTGCCATATGATTGGGTGGTCCCGTGTGTCTGCGCCTGCTTCCGCTGGCGCAGGTGTGCCCTGGGCATGGCAGGACCCCTGTTTTCCCTCTGAATTCTGGATTTATGACGTCTGCGTTGATTCATGTGAATGGTTTGAAAGCCGCGCTCCCGCTGCGTGCCGATCTGGAGGCGGCGGGCATTCAGGTGCTGGGGATCGCCACAGAGCGCGCCAAACTGCTGCAGGAAGTGGTGCGCCATGCACCAGATGTGGTCATTTGTGATGAACCCGCGCCCGACGATGGACTGTTCCGCACGACGCTGTCGATTGCGCTGACGGCTCCATGCCCGGTCATCGTCTTCACCGGCGACCCGGACGCCGCCTACATTGCCCGCGCCGTTGAATCGGGTATCCACGCCTATGAGGTCCAGGGCTACGGCGCCAACCGCCTGCGATCACTGATCCACCTGGCACAGGCACGGTTCCGGCACGAGCAGGAGCAGCGCAATGCATTGCAGGACGTCACCAGCCGCTTTGAAGAGCGGGGGCTGGTCGAGCGCGCCAAGGGCATTCTGATGCGCGCGCGCCAGGTGTCCGAAGACGAAGCCTTCCAGGTGTTGCGCACCGCGTCCATGCACACCAACCAGCGCCTGGGGCAGGTCGCTCAGCAGATCATTCACTCCGCGCGATTTGCAGAAGATGTGAACCGCTGTGGTCAGCTGCGCATGCTGTCGCAGCGCCTGGTCAAGCTGTACGGCCTGCAGCTGGCGGGTGTGCACAGCGCTCAGAACGCGCAACACGTGCAGGAATCGGTGCAGCGCATTGATGCCAACCTGGCGCATTTGAAGAAAAGCCTGTCGCAGGCCACCTATGGCGACTTGCTGGGGCAGGTGGTGCAGACCTGGACGCGGCTGAAGCCGGTGTTGCAGGGGGCGCAGGCGTCGCAGGCCTCTGCCGTGGCGTTGACGGACGAGCTGGCCGAACAACTGTTGCAGGGCGCCGAGCGCCTGACATCGCAGCTGGAGAGTGCTGGCCTGGCGCCACCCCTGCGCGTGCTCAATATGGCGGGACGCCAGCGCATGCTGTCACAGCGTTTTGCCAAATATGCGGTGCTGGGCATGCTGGGCGACAGTGCACTAACCGAGCGCTGTGAGGCCGGTATGGCCGAATCCAAGGCGGCCTTTGAGCAGGCGCTGACCTACCTCAACGGCATTCCCCTCAGCACCCCCGACATTCACAGCGCTCTGCAGGCCGCCGGCCTGGGCTGGTTGACCATGGTGTCCTTTGCCAAAGAGGTGGGGCACCAGGCCGGTGCCCAGCGGCTGGCGGGTCTGCAGAGTCTGGCAACGGCCAGTGAAGACCTGCTGGAGGTGTTCGAGCATTTGTCCGCCCACTACGAGCGCAGCATGCAGGTGCTGGCGGGTACCTGAGATGCCAGGTTGATGCACCAAACAAGGGAATACCCGAAGCTGCATTGCACTGGGAACGGGCATCGAAATTGCTTACCCTTGGTGCATGGCATTTGAACTTGATATCGGCTTCGCCTCGCTGGCGGGCACCAAAGACAGCAACGAAGATTTCTGTGGCGCCCTGTTGCCCGAGCCCGGCATGGAGGGCATGGGCGTCATCGCCGCGGTGGCCGACGGCGTCAGCCGCGGCGGCATGGGCAAGGAGGCGGCGCAGACCACGCTGGTGAGCCTGCTGCGCGACTACTTTGGCACACCCGAGACCTGGGACGCCACCGTGGCGCTGGACCGCATCATCAGCAGCCAGAACGCCTGGCTGTGCGGCATCAACCGGCGCCGCCAGCCCGCCATGGGCATGACCACGCTCACCGCCCTGGTGCTGCGCGGCCAGTCCTATGCGCTGGCCCACGTCGGTGATTCACGGGCCTATCTGCTGCGGGGCGGCGAGAGCCGGCAGATGACGCATGACCACGTTGTCAACCACCCCGACTTCCAGCACCAGCTGGTGCGCGCGGTGGGGCTGGAAGACCGCATCGTGGTCGACTACGTGCAGGGTGACCTGCAGGTGGGCGATGTATTCATCCTGCTGACAGACGGGGTCTACGGTTCGCTGCCCGACGCCCGGCTGCAGGCGCTGGCCCAGAGTGACAACGCCCAGGCCGCCAGCGAGGCGCTGCTGGACGCCGCGCTGAAGGCCGGCAGCCGCGACAACGTGACCGCGCTGGTGGTGCGGGTGCTGGGTTTGCTGGACGCGACCTTGCAGGACGAGAACCGCTCCGCCCAGAGCCTGCCGGTGCCGCCGCTGCTGAAAGTGGGTGATGTGATCGACGGCATGGCCGTGACGGCCCTGGTGGCGGACAACGGCATCAATGTGCTCTACCAAGTCAAACCTGTTGCCGCGGCGCTCGACGTCTCTGGCGTAGACCATGGCAAGCGCTTCGCGCTCAAGGCGCTGCACCCGGCTCGGGCCCATGACCGCGAAGAGCTGGCCATGCTGGCCCATGAGGCGTGGCTGGCCAAGCGCATGCAGTCATCGCGGGCTGCGGACAATCTGGTCAACATCCACACCGATCTGCCCGGCGGTGGAGCGCGCACTGCGTTTTACGTGCTGTATGACTGGCACAGCGGCGAGTCCCTGCAAACCATGCTGGAGCAGCAGCGCCGCTTCAAGCTGCCGCAGGCGCTGACCGTGGGGCGCCAGGCCTTGAAAGCCCTGGGCCTACTGCACCGCCAAGGCGTGATCCACCGCGACATCAAACCGGCCAATCTGCACCAGGGCGAAGATGGCGTGCTGCGCCTGCTGGACCTGGGCGTGGCGCTCAGCGGGCGCGAGCCAGCCGCCATGCGCGAGCTGCACGCGGGCACGCCCAGCTACGTGAACCCCGAGCAGTGGGGCTTCAACTGCAAGGCGGGTGCCCGCACGGGGGGGCAGCGTACCGATGTGCCGCAGGAGCTGCCCGACGCGCAGAGCGACCTGTTTGCGCTGGGGGTCACGCTGTACCAGGTGTTGACCGGCAAGCTGCCCTATGGCGAAGTGCTGCCCTACCAGGTGGGCCGCTACTACCGGGACCCGGTGGCGCCCAGCCGCCATAACCCCGAGATCCCGATCTGGCTGGACCACGTGCTGCTGAAGGCTGTAGCCCGCGACAAGCGCCAGCGCTTCGAGACCGCTGAGGAGTTTTTGCTGGCGTTGGAGCGCGGTGCCAGCCGGCCCCTGTCCGCACCTGCTGCCACACCGCTGCTGCAACGTGACCCCACGGCGCTGTGGAAGGCTGCGCTGGCGGTGTCGGTGCTGTTCAATCTTCTGCTGGTTTTCTGGCTATTGTTCTTGCCAAAATAACAGTCTAGCCCTCGTGGATATTGGATATATTGCTATCAAATTAATAGCTATCCTCGTGAGCCCAATTACTGGCTTGCCATATAGTCCTCGAAGTCCTGGATGGGCAGGGGCGGGCTGAACAGATAGCCCTGGTAGGCATGACAGCCCAGACCGGCCAGGAAGTCCCGTTGCTCCACGGTTTCCACGCCCTCGGCAATCACGTCCAGGCCCAAACTCGCCGCCAGCGCCACTACCATGGTGGCAATGGTTGCGTCATTGGGGTCGACCAGGATGTCGCGCACAAAACTCTGGTCGATCTTGAGCTGGTCCAGTGGCAGCCGTTTCAGGTAGGACAGTGAGGAGAAGCCGGTGCCGAAATCGTCCAGCGAAAAACTGACCCCTATGGCTTTGAGCGCCAGCATTTTCGCGATGGTGGCATCGACATTGGCCACCAGCAGGCTCTCGGTCAGCTCCAGCTTGAGCTTCTTCGCATTGGCGCCCGTGCGTTGCAGGACCTCTTGAACCTGGTCGACAAAACTGTCCTGGTGCAACTGCCGGGCGCTGACGTTGACGGCGATCGTCAGGTGCGCGGTGGGCGCCTGGCCTTCCCACTGCAGCAGTTGCCGGCAGGCGGTCTCCAGCACCCAGGCGCCCAGCGGCAGGATCAGCCCCGTGTCTTCGGCCAGGGGAATGAAGTCCGCCGGTGAAACCAGACCCCGCTGCGGGTGTTGCCAGCGCACCAGGCACTCCGCGCCCGTCACCGCGCCGTGGGCGTCCAGCTGCGGCTGGTAGTGGAGCACGAACCGCCGGTGTGCCAGTCCATCGCGCAAATCCGCCTCCAGCGCGGCCCGCGCCGTCACCTCGGCCTGCATCTTGGGGTCGAAGAAACGCAAGTTGTTGCGACCCGCCGCCTTGGCCTGGTACATCGCCAGATCGGCCCTCTTCATCAGGTCCTCGCTGCTGTTTTCCGAAGCGTCGAACAGGGTCAGCCCTATGCTGGCACTGCTGCGGTGCTCACGGCCGCCGAGCTGGTAGGGCAGGCACAGAGCAGCGAGTATTTTTTCACCTACTACTTCCGCCTGGCTGGCGGCTTCGAGGCTGCTGTCGCTGAGGTTCTCCAGCATCACGACGAACTCGTCACCGCCCAGACGGGCGACCGTGTCGCCATCGCGGACGCAGCTGGCAATGCGCGTGGCCGCCCCTTGGAGCAGCAGGTCTCCCATGTCATGCCCCAGGGTGTCGTTCAGGGTCTTGAAGTGGTCGAGGTCAATGAACAGCAGGGCACCTTCCCGCTGGTTGCGGCCGCTGGAGGCCAGGGCCTGCTGCAGCCGGTCGGTCAGCAGGCGGCGGTTGGGCAGCATGGTCAGCGGGTCAAAGAAGGCCAGATGGCGGATCTGTTCCTCGGACGTTTTGCGTTCCGTGATGTCGGTGTGGGTGGCCACGTAGTTGGTCACCACCCCGTCCTCGCCCTTCACGGCCGTGATGGTCATCCACACGGGGTAGATTTCCCCGTTCTTGCGCCGGCTGGAAATCTCGCCCTGCCAGTTTCCGGTGGCATTGGTGGCGGCCCACATGGCGTCGTAGAACGCGTCGTCGTGGCCGCCCGCGGTGAACATTCTTGGCGTCTGCCCGATCACTTCTTCCAACGCATAACCCGACATTTCGGCGAAAGACTGGTTGATGCGCAGAATCACCGTGTGGGCATCGGTGATCAGCATGCCTTCCTGCGACTCGAACGCGGTGGCCGCGATGCGCAGTGTGGACTCGAGCCTTTTTCGCTCGGTGATATCGGTTGAGATGCCACACAGGGCGTAGATGGTGCCGTCCTGGTCGCGCAGCGGCAATTTGACGGAAAAGTGAACCACGCTGGCCCCATTTTTTCTGGCCGGTATGGTTTCTTCAATGGCCACGCGTTCACCGTGCTCGATCACGCGGCGGTCGTTTTCACGCAGCTGGGCAGCAGTTGCCGCGTCAAAGAATGTCGCATCGTCGTGGTCAACAATGTCCGCCATGGTTTTTCCGTAGAACTTGCGCAGGCGTTGGTTGGCGTACTGGTAGCGGTAGTTGCTGTCCTTGATGTAGATGTAGGCTTCCACGCTGTCCAGAATCGTATGCAGGCGGTTTTCGCTCTCCTGCAGGGCCTGTTCGGTTTGCTTGCGCCCGGTGATGTCGCGGGCGATGCCGAGCACCCCCGCCAGTTCTCCGTTGGACTGGCGAACGGGCGTCTTCGTGGTCTCCAGCAGTGCGCGGTGGCCGTCGTCGGCAAACGTGATCCACTCCTCGTTGATGCTGGGCTTGCCGGCCTCAATCGCCGCCACATCGTGGACGCGGAAAAAGTCTGCCAGGCTCTTTTCAACGAAGTCGTAATCCGACTTGCCAACGATGGCGGCTTCCTTGGCGCCAAAGAAGCGTTCAAACGTCGGGTTGCAAAAACGGTAGACGCCGTCCACATCCTTCATCCAGACCAGGTCCGGGATGGCTTCGAGCAGGATGCGCAGACGGGTGCGCTCTGCATCGAGTTCGGTGGTGCGTTGCGCGACCCGCCGGCGCAACATGGCGCCCCACAGCAGCAACAGCGTGCCGATCAGGGCCGTGGCGAGTAAACCGTAGACAAGGTAGCGGGCGTAGTCAGGCCCGGACAGTCGGGTTCCCATCCACTTGTTGCGCAGGGCCTGGTCCTCGTCGGCGGTGATGGCCGCAAAACCCCGGTTCAGCAATGCCAGGGTTTGCACATCGCCTTTGTGCACGGCACGGTGAAACGCGCCCGTATCCAGCTGGAAGGCCTTGTTGAAACTTCCCTCGGCGTGTTCCCGGTACAGCAGGTAGTTGGCCGGCGGTTCATCCAGACAAAAAATCCTGACCTGACCTGCTACCGCTGCTTTCACCAGCGTCTCGTAATTGGGGTAAGACTGCAGTGTCGAAACGCCGGCATTCTTCAGTGTGTCGATGCAGGCGTCACCGGCCTTGACGCCGATCAGAAACCCATTCAGATGGTCCAGGCTGGCAATGCCGCCAATCCCGGAATGGGTGTAGATGGATACCGGGATCTGGGCATAGGCGGGGGTGAAGTCCAGTGTCGCTTCCCGCTCCGGGGTTTTAAAAATAGTGTCTATGACCTGGGCCTGGCGGGTCTGCATGCGCTTCTTGGCCAGGTCCCAGTCGCTGGCCTGCAGGTCCACGCGTACGCCCGTCTTGCGTTCCCAAAGACTCCAGTAGTCGACAAGGTAGCCGACCAGGGTGCCGTTGGAGTCCCGAAAAATATACGGTGGATAGTTGTCATCCATCGCGATGGTGAGCGCGCGCTGAGTCGGAGTCGCGACGGGCACCTGAGTGACTGCACTGCAGGGTACAAACCCGGTCAGGCACAGAACAATGCAGCCGATTGCCACTGCCCAGGGCGGGCGGAAGCGGCTGTTTGACAATCTGCTTTGCATAAGAATGGGACGCTCGCGGCAGTGGCTCCAGTTTTGCAAACCGTGCCGACTTAGGATACACCCACTTTACGCACAATTGCGGGCCTGTTGGGCAACCAGATGCGCGTTCCCTGGCCGCCCGTCCCTCAAGACCTAAGCACTGCGCGCGCGCCCACCTTTTTCGGCCCAGGTGCGGGTCCAGCGGATTTGCATGGTGCGCAGCATCACCAGCATGGCAACCGCCAGTCCCGCAAACACATAAAAACCACCCGCATAGCTGCCCAGATACTGTTTGGAAAGCCCCATGGCATTGGGCACCAGGCCGCCGCCCAAGGCACCGATTTCGCCGATCATGGAGCCTGCAACCGCCGTGGCCAGTGGCCAGCGCAGGGGCACCAGCTGGAACACCGCACCGTTGCCTGCACCCAGGGCAGCAAAGCACACAATCACCAGCAGGGTGGTGGCTGCCAAAGACCCATTGGCCAAACCACACAGCACCAGCGTCACGGCCACCGTGCACAGCACCAGGTTCAGGGTGTTGACACCACCCCAGCGGTCCGAGATCCAGCCGCCCAGCACACGTACCGCGGCACCCATGAAGGCCGCCAGCATGGTGAGCTGCCCGGCCTGCACCTTGCTGACACCGAACTGGTCGTAGTAGTAGGTCGGCAGGAAGGTGCACAGACCGATAAAGCCGCCAAAGGTCACGGCGTAGATCAGGCTGAAGGCCCAGCCGTCTTTTTCGAACAGACAGGCAATGTGCTCCTTGAATGAGGCGTGTGCATCCAGGTCGTCCGGCTCCTTGGCGAACACGACCATCACGATCATGGGGATGCTGATGGCGACCGCTGCAATGCCGTAGACGGCGACCCAGCCGAATGCCTGGGCCAGTGGGGGTGCGATCAGCACCGACACTGCCGTGCCCACATTGCCGGCGCCGACCAGGCCCATGGCCAGGCCCTTGTGCTTGGGCGGGAACGACCCCGAGCCCAGGGACAGCGCGACGCCAAAGCTGGCACCGGCAATGCCCAGCAGCACGCCCATGGCCAACAGGTCGTTGAAACTCTTGACGAAGAAAAAGCCAAACAGCATGGCCACCATGATCAGGCCCATTTCGACCAGGGTGGCGCTCTTGCGCCCGATGTATTGCGACAGGAGTCCCAGCGGAAAGCGCATCAGCGCCCCGGCGATGATGGGGACGGAGAGCATCAGACCTTTTTGGGCCGGGCTCAGGTTGAAGGTCTCGGAGATGAACGGTGCCATGGCGCCGTTGAGCACCCAAATGCAGCACGAGAACGAAAAATACAAGAACGAGGCGAAGAGCGTGGGCGCATGGCCTGTCTTCAGAAAACTACGAAATCCCGACATGGTGCACAGTTCCTATTTATGGGGTTACCCCATGCACCAAAGCGAAACCCGTGCCAGTTATTGATCAAATTGGTGCAAAGGGTGCAGGCCCCGTCGGAAACTCCAGAAATACTTCAAATTGCTCGATGGGAACCGGGCAGCCAAACAGAAACCCCTGGTAGGCGTAGCACCCGATGCGGGCCAAAAAGTCGCGCTGTTCTTCGGTTTCGACACCCTCGGCCACGACGGATAAACCCAAACTGGTGCCCAGCGCCACAATGGTGCGCGCGATGGCCGCATCGTTGGGGTCATTCAGCACATCGCGCACGAACGAGCGGTCGATCTTGAGCAGGTCCAGCGGTAGCAGTTTCAGATAGCTCAACGACGAGTAGCCGGTGCCGAAATCATCGAGCGAAAAGCCGATGCCATGCGCCTTGAGTGCGTTCATCTTGACGATGATGTCGTCCACGCGGTGGGCCAGCACGCTTTCGGTCAGCTCGATGCGCAGCCGGTTGGGCGCCACGGACCACTGCTGCAGGCACTTCAAAACCTGGGGCACAAAGTTGGGTTCGCGCAGCTCGCGCGCACTGACGTTCACCGCCAGGCTCAGGTGGGCGGTCCGCGGATTCCTGGCCCAGCGGGCCAGTTGCTCGCAGGCCATGTTCATGACCCAGCGGCCCAGGGGGACGATCAGGCCGGTGGACTCCGCCAGTGCGATGAAGTGCTCGGGCATGACCAGTCCGCGCGTGGGCTGCTGCCAGCGCACCAGGGCTTCGGCGCCGGTCAGCAGGCCATCGGCGCCGACCGTGGGCTGGAAGTACAGGACCAGCTCTTCTCCGCCCTGCAAACCGTCGCGCAAGTCGAACTCCATGGCCACCCAGCTTTCCAGTTCGGTTTGCATGCTGACGTCAAAAAATCGCAGCGTGTTGCGCCCGGCCGCCTTGGCCTGGTACATCGCCAGATCGGCCTGTTTCAGCAGGTCGTCCACACTGGTCGAGTGGGAGTCAAACAGCGTGACGCCCATGCTGGGTGAGCTGTGGTGTTCGCGGCCTGCCAGGTCGTAGGGCTGGTTCAGCGTGTACAAAATCTTCTTGCCAACACTGTCGGCTCGGGATGCGGCGCCATGGGTGGAGGGTTCCAGGTCTTCCAGCACCAGCACGAACTCGTCGCCGCCGAGGCGCGCCACCGTGTCGGCCTCGCGCACGCAGCCCACGAGCCGCTGTGCGACCTGTTGCAGCAGCAGGTCGCCCACGTCGTGACCTAGGGTGTCGTTCAGGGTCTTGAAGTTGTCCAGATCGATGAACAGCAGGGCCCCGTGCTGGTGGTGGCGGGAATTGCTGTGGAGTGCCTTTTTCAATTGCTCCAACAACAGGCGCCGGTTGGGCAGACCGGTCAGTGCGTCGTAAAAGGCCAGGCGGTGGATCTCGTCGCCGGTCTGCTTTTGCACGGAAATGTCGCGCCCGATGCCGTGGTAGCCCCGAAATTTGCCATCGGTATCAAACATCGGCGATCCGCTGATGCAGGCCCAGTGCATGGTGCTGCCCGTGTCGGGGCGGCGTATCTCCAGATCGCGAAAGGGCTGGTGCGCGTAGACGATCTTGCGGTGTGCATCCCAGTCGGCCTCGGTCATGTTGAGTGCCGTGAGTTCCCAATGCGTCTTGCCCATGTGCTGGGTCGCTGTCATGCCGGTGCTGTTGTAGACCTTGCCACCCAGCACCGTGAACCGGAAATGCTCGTCCTGTTCCCAGTACCAGTCGGACGAGAGTTCGGTCAACGCACGAAACCGGGACTCGCTGTCACGCAGCGTGGCCTCGCTCTTTGCGCGCTCCGTCACGTCGACGAAATTGACCTGGATGGCAGGTGCACCGCCGTGGGTGATGGGCGAGGCCTGGATTTCCACGTCAATGGATTTTCCGTCCCGGCGCAGGAATTTCTCGATCTGTACCGGCAGCGGCTTGCCCTTGGTATAGCCCTGTGCAATGCGGTCGGCCACCATGCTTTGGTACCGGGGGTCCACCAGATCCCTGACGGGCAGGCCGATCAGTTCCGCTTCGCGCTTGGCGCCCAAAATGGAAATGGCAGCGGGGTTGGCATAGACCACCCGGCCGTTCTGGTGCACCCCAATGCCAATGGGCGACCATTCCACCAGTGCGCGGTAGCGCGCTTCGCTGTCCTGCAGTTTGGCCTCTACCGCCAGGCTGGCAGTCAGGTCGGTGTTGGTGCCCGACAGGCGCCGCGCCTGGCCGTGCCGGTCGCGCTGAATGTGGGCCCGCAGCAGAACGAATATGTAGTGCCCCTGTTTGTGGCGCATTTGGCATTCGACTTGCCAGATGTCGCCAGACCCCTGCAGTGCCGCAGTGAATCCCCGGTCTATGGCCTTGGCCTCTTCCGGATGGAAAAAGCTGGCCATCAAACCGGAAGTGGCCGGCAGTTCGGCGTTCACGTAGCCCAGCATGGCCCACCAGGCGGGAGAGAAGTAGACCTCGCTGGTCCGCAGATCCCAGTCCCAGGGCGCAGCGTTGATGCTGCGCAGGATCAGCTCCAGGCGTTCTTGCGACAGTGTTTGGGTTGGCCCCTGAAGGGTGTTGTGCATAGCGCCACATTATGGCGCCATGGTTCAGGCTGCCGTCTTCTCGACGTGGGCCTGGCGGGTGTACAAGAAGTCGATCACGGCCTTGCGGTAACCCAGGTATTGCGCGCTGTCGGCCAGCGCCACGCGGTTGCGTGGGCGGGACAGGTCCACTGCCAGTACTTCGCCAATGGTGGCGGCAGGTCCGTTGGTCAGCATCACGATCCTGTCCGACAGCAGCACGGCTTCGTCCACGTCGTGTGTCACCATCACCACGGTACTCTGGGTGCGGGCCACGATCTCCAGCAGCTCATCCTGCAGCTTGGCGCGGGTCAGCGCGTCCAGTGCGCCAAAGGGCTCGTCCATCAGCAAGACCTTGGGCTCCATGGCCAGGGCGCGGGCAATACCCACGCGCTGCTTCATGCCGCCGCTGATCTCGCCGGGACGCTTTTGCGCAGCGGCCGTGAGACCCACCATGGCCAGTGCAGCGTCGGTGCGCGCCATCAGCTGGGCCTTGTTCTCACTGGGTGCGCCGGTGCTTTTGGACGCCGCACCAAAAACACGTTCTACGCCCAGGTAGACGTTCTCAAAGCAGGTCAGCCACGGCAGCAGCGAGTGGTTCTGGAACACCACGGCACGTTCGGGGCCGGGGCCGGCGATCTCGCGGTTGGCGCAGAGCAGCGTGCCCGCCGTGGGCATGGTCAGCCCGGCGATCAGGTTGAGCAGCGTGGACTTGCCGCAGCCCGAGTGGCCGATCAGCGTCACAAACTCGCCCTTGGCCACCGTGAGGTTGATGTCGCGCAGCGCGGGGAACACCCCCTTCTTGGTCTTGAAGGTTTGGGCGACGTTCTGGATCTCGATGTATTTTTTCATGACTTCACCTCTTCAAACGTAAACGCGGTTGCGACCTTGATCAGTGCGTATTCCAGGATCAGACCCACGATGCCAATCACGAAGATGGCGATTATGATGTTCTTGACGTTGAGGTTGTTCCATTCGTCCCAGACCCATAAGCCGATGCCCACGCCACCGGTCAACATCTCGGCGGCCACGATCACCAGCCAGGCGGTGCCAACGGCCAGGCGCACACCGGTCAGCATGTAGGGCAGCACGGCGGGGAACAGGATCTTGGTGACGATCTTCCACTCGGACAGGTTCAGCACCTTGGCCACGTTCATGTAGTCCTGCGGCACGCGCTGCACACCGACGGCGGTGTTGATGAGCATGGGCCAGATCGAGCAGATGAAGATGGTCCAGATGGCAGCCGGGTTGGCACCCTTGAAGACCATCAGGCCGATGGGCAGCCAGGCCAGGGGCGACACCGGGCGCAGCAGGCTGATCAGCGGGTTGAACATGCGGCCCAGAAACTCAAAACGGCCAATCGCAAAACCTGCAGGGATGCCCACGGCCGCCGCCAGGCCAAAGCCCACCGCTACGCGCTCCAGGGACATCAGCACGTTCCAGCCCACGCCCTGGTCGTTGGGCCCCTTTCGGTAGAACGGGTCGCTGAACAGCACCACGGCCTGCTGCCAGGTTTCCCAGGGGCTGGGGATGCTGCTGGCGGTGCTGATGCTGATGATGGCCCAGATGCCGATCAGCAGGCCCAGGCCCAGCAGGGGTGGTAGCACCGTCATCACCAGGCCACGCCAGTCGTAGGCTGGGCGTACGGCTGCGGGTGCAGCAGCGGACACCGTTGGCGCTGGAACATCCATGGCTTTTGAGCCACTAGCCCTCGTGGAATCTGGGTGAGTCGCTTCTTTTTTCATAGCAATGCTCTCGCTGGCCGCGGCCAGGGGGGAGTGGAATACTGCGCTGACCATGGTGCTCTCCTTAGGCTTTAATCTTGAAACCGTCGGCGTATTTCTTGGGGTCCTTGCCATCCCAGACCACGCCATCCATGAGCTTGGCCGAGCGCATCGCGTCCTTGGGCACGCTGATGTTCAGGGCGCCAGCGGCCTGTTTGTAGAGATCGATCTGATTGATCTGTTTGGCCACCGCCAGGTAATCGGGGTGCTCTTTCATCAAGCCCCAGCGCTTGTGTTGCGTGAGGAACCACATGCCGTCCGACAAATACGGGAAATTCACAGCGCCATCATTGAAGAACTTCATGTGATTCGGGTCGTCCCAGGTCTTGCCCATGCCGTTCTGGTAGCGTCCCAGAATGCGCTGGTTGATGGCGTCCACGCTGGTGTTGATATAGCTCTTCTCTGCCACAGTCTCTGCCATTTTCAGCTTGTTGTTCAGGCTGGCGTCGATCCAGCGACTCGCTTCAAGCACGGCCATCATCACGGCGCGGCAGGTGTTGGGGTTTTTCTTGACGAAGTCGGCCGTGGTGCCCAATGTCTTCTCGGGATGGTCCTTCCAGATGTCCTGGGTGGTAATGGCTGTGACGCCGATTTTGTCCATGATGGCGCGGTGGTTCCAGGGCTCGCCCACGCAGAAGCCGTCCATGTTGCCCACGCGCATATTGGCCACCATTTGCGGGGGCGGCACGGTGATCAGCTTGGCGTCCTGCAACGGGTTGATGCCAGAGGCAGCGAGCCAGTAGTGCATCCACATGGCGTGGGTGCCAGTCGGGAAAGTGCCAGCGAACGTGTATTCGCGTTTCTCCTTTGCCATGATTTTGGCCAGGCTCATGCCGTCCACGGCACCCTTGTCGGCAAGGGTCTTTGACAATGTGATGGCTTGCCCGTTGTTGTTCAGACTCATCAGCACGGCCATGTCTTTCTTGGGGCCAGCCGTGCCCAAGTGCACGCCGTAGATCAGACCGTACAGCACGTGTGCCATGTCGAGTTCACCGCTGACGAGCTTGTCGCGTACCCCAGCCCAGGAGGCCTCTTTGGTGGGGATGATCTTGACGCCGTATTTCTTGTCGAACCCCAGCACCGAGGCCATGACCACGCTGGCGCAGTCGGTCAGCGGGATGAAGCCGATCTTGACCTCGGTCTTCTCGGGGGCGTCAGAGCCTGCCGCATAGACGGCTGCGCGCAACGCCGGACTGATCCCGATGGCCCCGACGGCGGCGGATTGCAACACCGCCCGACGGCTGAGGTGGTTTGGAAAATGAGGGGTCATGACAGGCTTCCTTTAAAAGTTTGACGTTGACGAAACGAAAAAAGGCGTCCTCACACTGCGCACGACTGGGTTTCTCAGTCGCGTACAGGTGGGGACGCCTTTGTCCGGGGTGACTGGCTCAACCCGCCATTGGGTCGTGCCTGTCAGTGACCATCGTTGGTCTCGCAGAGTCATATGCAATGAGCGTGCCAGCTGTTCTTGAATGCCTCGTGGCACCGCGCTATATGCTGGATGCTCCGTTTTCAATAGCAATAGTTCTATATTTCACGAGGGCTACAGCCATATTTACTGAGTGAACTCTTGGCAGATGTGTTGCTGGCACCAATTTTGTGCGACGCACCAAAATCAGTTGCAGCCTAAAGAAAGTGGGGAATGTGGTCGACAACTGTTGCATGCAATCCCATACCGAATCCTCCAAAGCGCGAACCAACCGAAAGGTCCCGGTTGAGCAGTGGCCTGAGTCGCTGGAGATCCTGCGGTATCTGGCCTTGCAGAAGAAAGCGGTATCGATCAGGCAATTGGCGCACGACGTCAGCGCCCCTGAAATATCAACGCGCAACCGCCTGATGCGGCTCGAAGCCTTAGGTGCTGTCGAGGCGAACCGGGCAACTGCAACCCTGGGGCCTGGCAAGTATGTGACCTGCGCACACTATGTGATCACGCAGTATGGCCGGGACTGTGTGGTCTCCCGCGGCCAAACGACGTCCAGTGTGTCCCGGCTGTGTGTGAACAGTGTTTTCGCGCTGGCCCGGGCGATGAATCTAGCCTAGCAGATCCACCACGTCGAGCATGCGCTGGGACACTTCCACCACCTTCAGGCTCTTGTCCATGGCGGTCTTGCGCAGTTTCTCGTAGGCGGCCTGTTCGCTCAGACCCTGTCGCTGCATCAGCAGCCCCTTGGCACGGTCGATGATGCGGCGGTTTTTCAGCTCGGTGTTCAGATCCTGAACTTCGCTCTTGGCGTCGGCCAGTTCCGCTCGCAGCGCCTGGTCCTGTTCAAAGCGGGCCATGGCGACGTCCAGAATGGGGCGAATCCGCTCGGTCGACAAACCAGCCACGATGTATGCGGACACGCCGGCCGCCACGGCGGCGCGGGCGTTGGAGCTGTCGTTGTCGTTGGTAAACATGACAATCGGGCGGCGTGCGTCCCGTGTGGCCATGACCACGTGCTCCAGTGCGTCACGCGCCTCGCTCTCGGCGTCCAGAATGATCAGGTCGGGTTGCAACTGGGCCAGGCGTTCCTGCAGGAACGTGTCAGCTGGCAAGGAGGCCACCAGGTTGAAGCCGTTTTCCAGCAAGCCAATGCGCAGACTGCGCGAGCGGTCAGCTTGGCTCAGCGCATGGGTGTCGTCCGGGTCGGCGACATCCAGGTCTGGGGCAATAACGACAATGCGCAGGGCTTCAAGCATGGTTTGTTTCATGCAATATTCGCGCCAATGGAGCGTAAAGGCTAGGGTTTGCGCCAGTAGTGGTAGCGCCAGGCGGTCACAAATCCGGCGCGGCCGTACAGGGCCAGGGCCGAAGCATTGCCTTCTTCCACCTGCAAAAACACGCGCTCCAGCGCGCGTCCGGTCGCCGCATCGGCCAGCCCTGCCAGTACACGGGTCGCCAGCCCCCGGCCGCGCTGGGCGGGCAGGGTGCGCATGCCGTGAATGCTGCACCAGCCTTGGCTGAATGCGGCGGTGCCGGCGGCCACGGACTGGCCATCTTCTTCCACACAGGCGTAGACGATGTGCGGGCTGCGGCTCAGCGCCTGGACCCGGTGGGCGCCGTCGACCGGGTCAAAGCCCTCGGCCAGGTAGACGCTGGACCACGCGGCCTCGGGGTTGCTGCTCACGCGGGCCGGCAGGTCGCGACACAGTGCACGCATGGCCTGCACTGTGCCAATTTGCACCAGCGTGGGCTGCTGGGCCTGGTAGCCGCGGCGCGCGAGTTCGGCCTGCACGCTCTCCAGGCCAGTCACGTCGGCCACGCGGTAGGCGGCTGGCAATCCACGCTCGGCGTACTGGGCTTCGATCGTGGCGATGTCCTGGTCGTTGATGCGGTTGTGGCGCAAGGGCACGGCGCTCTTGGCGCGGCCAATCGTCGAATTGTCAAAGGGTAGCAGCCAGCCTTCCATTTCCTGTGTGGAGGGAGGCGCTACCGCGTCGAGGGTGGCGCGCTCCAGGCTGGCGATGTCGTTGTCTTGCAGTGGCAGGTGTGGGGTGTGCATGGTGAGAGGTCTTGCGGCTGAACCCTATTGTGACGGGGGCAACCGGGGCACTTCCTCTAAACTCACGACCTCACAGGGGAAAACATGCTGGTTTTGGGGATTGAGTCGTCGTGTGACGAAACGGGTGTGGCCCTGGTGCAATGGCAGGACCAGGCGATGCCCACGCTGCTGTCGCATGCGCTGTACAGCCAGATCGACATGCACCAGGCCTTTGGCGGTGTGGTACCCGAGTTGGCCAGCCGCGACCATATACGCAGGGTGTTGCCACTCACCCAGGAGGTGCTGGCAGAAAGCGGGCGGTCGCTGGCGGACGTGGATGTGGTGGCCTATACGCGGGGGCCTGGTCTGGCGGGCGCATTGCTGGTGGGAGCGGGTGTGGCCTGCGCATTGGGCGCGGCATTGGACAAGCCGGTTTTGGGTGTGCACCATCTGGAAGGGCATTTGTTGTCCCCCTTTCTGAGTGCGGATCCTCCAGAATTTCCGTTTGTCGCCTTGCTGGTGTCGGGCGGGCACACGCAGTTGATGCGGGTCGACGGGGTGGGGCGCTACCAGCTGCTGGGCGAAACCATCGACGACGCTGCGGGCGAGGCCTTTGACAAGTCCGCCAAACTCATGGGTCTGGGTTACCCCGGTGGCCCGGCGTTGGCGAAGATGGCCGAGCAGGGCGATGCCAAAGCCTATGCGCTACCGCGCCCCTTGCTGAAAAGCGGCAATCTCGATTTCTCGTTTGCGGGTCTCAAAACCGCGGTGCTGGTGCAAGCCCAGCGTATGGTGGCCGCCGACCTGGCCCATTCATTGGGACAACAGCCCTCGCAGGTTCAACCAACGGGCAGCAGCACGGCGGGTTTTGATGCCTTGCCGCGCGCGCAGCAGTGCGACCTGGCGGCCTCGACCCAGGCGGCTATCGTTGAAGTGCTGGTGAAAAAGTCCATGCTGGCGCTCAAGCACACCGGGCTGCAGCGGCTGGTGGTGGCCGGTGGCGTGGGCGCCAACCGCGCCTTGCGCGAACAACTCAACGCAGCCTGCGCCAAACGAGCAGTGCGGGTGCATTACCCGGAACTGCATTTGTGCACCGACAACGGCGCCATGATCGCCATGGCGGCTGCGATGCGCCTGCAAAGTGGGTTGCAGCAGGCCGGCAAGACCTACGCCTTTGACGTCAAGCCGCGCTGGCCGCTGGACAGTCTTTAGTGCACGACCAGTTCGGTGGCGTTGCTGACGGGTACTTTTTTCACCAGCTTCAGGGTCAATACACCGTTTTCCAGCTTGGCTTCTGACAAGCTGGTGTCTACCTCTTGCGGCAGCTCGTAGGCGGCGCTGTAGCGGCGGGCCGCGCCTTCCTTGCTGGCGATGCGCACGATCGCGCCTTCGATGGAGATAGACAACTGGTCTTTGGCAATGCCGGGCATGTCCAATGTGAGGGTGAAGGACGTTTCATCCTGTGTGTAGGCAACCGCTTTGTTCGCGTTGGCGCGCAGTGCGTCTTCCATAAAGCGCTCCAGCGTTCGGCCTGCGTTTGCATAGGCTTGGCGACGCAATTGGGGCTGGGCGGTAGTGGCAAAAAACATGGTGAGACTCCTAGTACACTGCGCGGCTCTCACAGCGAGCGCCGCATGGACAGAAGCTGCGACTCTTTTTCACAATTTCAAGAAAATAATCACATGTTTATTCTTATCCGTTGGGTCTTGAAAACCGTATCCGTGGCGCTATGTGCTTGGGCTTTGCTGGGCGGTGCTGCCCATGCGCAGACGCCCGCAGCACCCATCAAGCTGGCCATGATCGAGGCCCTGAGTGGCCCGAATGCCAACGCCGGCGAGGCCGTGTTTCGCAACCTCATCTGGGCCGTTGAGCGGGTCAATGCGCGCGGCGGTGTCAAGCTGGCCTTGGAGCGCTATGACAGCAAGGGGCAAAACGAAGAAGGCCTGTCGGCATTGCGTTCGGCGATTGATAACGGCGTGCGCATCGTGTTGCAGGGTAATTCCTCGGCCAATGCGGCTGCGCTGATCGATGCCATCAACAAACACAATGAGCGTGACCCGTCGCGGCGCGTGCTGTTTTTGAATTACTCCGCGGTCGATCCGACGCTGACAAATGAAAAGTGCAGTTTCTGGCACTTCCGCTTTGATGCCCATGCCGATATGCGCATGGCCGCGCTGATGGATGTGATCAAGGACGACAAGTCGCTCAAGGGTGTTTACCTGATCGGTCAGGACTACAGCTTTGGCCAATCGGTGTTGCGCGAGGCGCGGCGCCAGCTCAGTGTGCAGCGGCCGGACGTGCACATCGTCGGCGAAGAGCTGCACCCCATGGCCCGCGTGAAGGATTTTCTGCCCTATGTTGCCAAGATCAAGGCCAGTGGCGCCCAGGCAGTGATCACCGGCAATTGGGGCAATGACCTGACCTTGCTGGTCAAGGCCGCCAAAGAAGTGGGTTTTGACGGCAAGTTTTATACGTTTTATGGAAACGCGCTGGGCGCCCCCGCTGCCATCGGGGATGCGGGCATTGGCAAGGTGGTGGCGGTAGCGGATTGGCTGCCCAATGTCCAGACCGCCGCCAGCGAGGCGTTTTACAAATCCTTCCGGGTACGCTACCCGGCAGCGGCGGACGACTACGTGCACATGCGCATGCAGCTCCTGATCGAGGCACTCACCCAGGCCCTGGAGGGCTCGGCCAAGCAGGGTGCTTCGGTGACGTCCGGAACGCTGGATATTGCGGCCTTGGCGGCGCAGCTCGAAAAGGCCAGCGTGTCCATGGCCGGACAGTCGGGCACCATGCGTGCCGCGGATCACCAGTTTCAGCAGCCGCTGGTTGTCGGGATCATGGATCGCCAGGGTGCGCCGGGCGTCAAGTTTGACGTGGAGGGGTCGGGCTATGGATTCCGCGTCGCCAAGACCCTGTCGCCCGAGGCGGCGGAGCTGCCCACCAGCTGCAAGATGCAACGACCCTGAATCGGGCTATAATCGAGCGGCTTTGCATACGGCAGGGCGCACGCCAGGAGCAGTTCCAGCACCCGGCGCAAGTTGAAAACCATACCTAGGAAATAGAAATGATTGCATCCAGCATCAAAGCCGCTGTTGTCAAAGACAACGCCCGCAGCCCATCCGATACCGGCAGCCCTGAAGTGCAAGTTGCACTGTTGACCGCCCGTATCAACGAACTCATGCCCCACTTCAAGACCCATGCCAAGGACCACCACGGTCGCCGCGGTCTGGTGCGCATGGTCAACACCCGCAAGAGCCTGCTGGCCTACCTGAACCGCGTGGACCACGACCGTTACGTCGCGCTGATCGCCAAGCTGGGTCTGCGCAAGTAAGCCTTGCACTGAATGACAGACGCCTGAGTTAGTTCACTAGCTCAGGCGTTTTTTACTTCGGAGACGGCAAAAACAGAGCGAAGCTGTGTCATTCCACGGAAATTGACGGTTCTTTTGAACCGGTCCTTGAGTTTCTCTGGAATGGCATCGTGTTCTGAGTTGTTGCCTCCGGGCTTGGCAGGTGGCCTTTACCTGCCAGCGGATTCCCGCAATCACAGGAGATAGAACAATGAGCATTTTCAACAAAGTCACCAAGACCTTCCAATGGGGCCAGCACACGGTCACGATGGAAACCGGCGAAATCGCCCGTCAATCCACCGGCGCCGTGTTGCTGGACATGGACGGCACCGTGGTGCTGGCCACCGTCGTTGCCAAGACCGAAGGCAAGGCCGGCCAGGACTTCTTCCCCTTGACCGTTGACTACCTGGAAAAAGCCTATGCTGCCGGCAAGATCCCCGGCAGCTTCTTCAAGCGCGAAGGCCGCCCCAGCGAATTCGAGACGCTGACCAGCCGCCTGATCGACCGTCCGATTCGTCCGCTGTTCCCTGAAGGCTTCTTCAACGAGGTGCACGTGGTCGTGCACACCGTGTCGCTGAACCCCGAGGTGGATGCTGATATTGCTGCCCTGATCGCTGTCAGCGCGGCCCTTTCCATCAGCGGCGTGCCGTTCAATGGCCCCATTGGTGCTGCCCGCGTCGGTTATGTCAACGGTGAATATGTGTTGAACCCTGGCCAGACACAACGCAAAGACTCCATCCTGGATCTGGTCGTTGCCGGTACCGAAGCGGCCGTGCTGATGGTCGAATCCGAAGCCCAGCAACTGTCCGAAGAAATCATGTTGGGCGCCGTGGTCTATGGCCACGAGCAAGGCAATATCGCCATCAACGCCATCCACGAACTCGTGCGTGACGCCGGCAAGCCGGTGTGGGACTGGAAAGCCCCCGCCAAGGACGAAGCTCTGATCGCCAAGATCGACGGTCTGGCCAAAGCCAAGCTGGAAGCGGCTTACCAAATCCGCAACAAGCAAGCCCGTACACAAGCCTGCCGCGCTGCCTACTCCGAAGTCATGGCCGCTCTGAAGGCCGACGGCGCTGCGTTTGACAGCGTGGCCATCGAAGGCCTGTTGTTTGAAATCGAAGCCAAGATCGTTCGCGGCCAGATTCTGGCAGGCGAGCCCCGCATCGACGGCCGCGACACACGCACCGTGCGCGCCATCGAAATCCGAAACAGCGTGCTGCCCCGTACCCACGGTTCTGCCCTGTTCACCCGCGGTGAAACCCAGGCTTTGGTCGTGACGACGCTCGGTACCGAGCGCGATGCCCAGCGTATCGATGCTTTGAGCGGCGACTACGAAGACCGTTTCATGTTGCACTACAACATGCCTCCGTTCGCCACCGGCGAAACCGGTCGCGTGGGTACGCCCAAGCGCCGCGAAATCGGCCATGGCCGTCTGGCCAAGCGTGCTCTGGTGGCTTGCTTGCCATCCAAGGAAGAGTTCCCCTACACCATGCGTGTGGTGTCGGAAATCACCGAGTCCAATGGTTCCTCGTCGATGGCTTCGGTCTGCGGCGGCTGCCTGTCGCTGATGGACGCTGGCGTGCCCATGAAAGCCCACGTGGCGGGTATCGCCATGGGCCTGATCAAGGAAGACAACCGCTTCGCGGTGTTGACCGATATCCTGGGTGACGAAGACCACCTCGGTGATATGGACTTCAAGGTTGCCGGTACCACCAACGGCATCACCGCACTGCAGATGGACATCAAGATCCAGGGTATCACCAAGGAAATCATGCAAGTCGCGTTGGCCCAGGCCAAGGAAGCCCGCATGCACATCCTGGGCAAGATGCAAGAGGCCATGTCTGAGGCCAAGACCGAAGTGACCAACTTCGCACCGCGCCTGTTCACGAATAAGAACAACCCCGAGAAGATCCGTGACGTCATTGGCAAGGGCGGCTCCGTGATCCGTGCGCTGACCGAAGAAACCGGCACGCAGATCAACATCGACGAAGATGGCACCATCACCATCGCCTCGGCCGATCCCGCCAAGGCCGAAGAAGCCAAGCGCCGCATCGAGCAGATCACCGCGGAAGTGGAAATTGGCAAGGTCTACGAAGGCCCTATCACCAAGATTCTGGACTTCGGCGCACTGGTCAACTTGTTGCCCGGTAAAGACGGTTTGCTGCACATCAGCCAGATCGCCCATGAGCGTGTGGAGAAGGTATCCGACTACCTGACCGAAGGTCAGATCATCAAGGTCAAGGTCATGGAAACCGACGAAAAGGGCCGCATCAAGTTGTCCATGAAGGCTTTGTTGGACCGTCCGGCACAGTCGTCTGATCAAGGTTGATATAGTCTGTTTGCTATCAATTAAGTAGCTCTATAGTCAGCAATGACGAGGGCTATCGGTTGATTTTGCTATGAACGTTATTGAAATCTCATCCTTTGGCGGGCCCGACGTTTTGCGTCTGGCAGACCGTCCTATGCCCGTTGCGGGCGCGGGCGAGGTGCTGATCCGTGTGGGCGCCAGTGGCATCAATCGCCCCGACGTGCTGCAGCGTGCGGGCATGTACCCCGCGCCGACCGGTGCCTCCGATATTCCCGGGCTGGAAGTGGCCGGGGTTATCGAAGGTGGCGACGCCCACGCCATGGCGCAGGCCGGGTTGAACGTGGGCGACCGCGTTTGCGCGTTGGTGGCTGGTGGTGGTTACGCTGAGTACTGCGTGGCGCCCATCGGTCAATGCCTGCCGGTTCCCAAGGGCTTGAGTAATGTAGAAGCGGCTTCGTTGCCCGAGACGTTCTTCACCGTCTGGAGCAATGTGTTTGATCGCGGCGCCCTGCAAAGTGGTGAAACCCTGTTGGTTCAGGGCGGCAGCAGTGGCATCGGTGTCACCGCCATTCAAGTGGCCAAGGCCTTGGGTGCCACGGTGATCGCCACGGCCGGCAGCGATGCAAAGTGCGCCGCGTGCCTGGCACTGGGTGCGGACCATGCCATCAACTACAAGACGCAGGATTTTCAAGCGGAGGCGCTGCGACTCACCGATGGGCGTGGCGTCGATGTGGTTTTGGACATGGTGGCGGGTAGCTACGTGGCCAAGGAAGTGCAATGCCTGGCCGAAGACGGGCGTCTGGTCATCATTGCCGTGCAGGGTGGCGTACAGGCCGAAATCAATGCCGGTCTGGTGATGCGCAAGCGCTTGACGATTACCGGGTCTACCTTGCGTGCGCGGCCGGTGGCCTTCAAAGCCAAGATCGCCCAGGCCTGTCTGCAAAAGGTCTGGCCGCTGTTGGCAGCTGGACGCGTCAAGCCCGTGGTGCACAGCGTGTTCCCCGCCGTTGATGCCAGCCAGGCCAGTGGCAGCGGTGCGTCGCAGGCCCATGCCTTGATGGAATCTAATCAGCACGTGGGCAAGATTGTTATGACTTGGAGTGCAGCATGAAAAAACAGCTGATTGCAGGCAACTGGAAGATGAACGGGTCAACCACGGCCAACGAGGCGCTGGTGTCCGCGCTGGCAGCCGGAGTTGCGGGTGCTTCGTGTCTCGTCGCAGTGTGTGTTCCCGCGCCGTATTTGGCGCAGGTTCAGCGGCTGGCGGCAGGAACCGGCATTGATCTCGGTGCACAAGATGTCTCCCAGCACGAAGCCGGAGCTTTTACTGGCGAAGTGTCAGCCGCCATGTTGCGCGACTTTGGTACTCGCTATTGCCTGGTGGGTCACTCCGAGCGCCGTCAGTACCATGGAGAGACCGATGCAGTGGTTGCGATCAAAGCCCAACGGGCGTTGGCCGCGGGCATCACGCCGATTGTGTGTGTGGGTGAAACCCTGGCCGAACGTGAAGCGGGTCGCACCGAAGAAGTGGTCAAACGCCAGTTGGCGGCGGTCATCCATACCAATGGACATTGCATCAGTGAAATTGTCGTGGCCTACGAGCCTGTCTGGGCCATCGGCACCGGCAAGACCGCCAGTCCGCAAGAGGCGCAGCAGGTGCACGCGGTACTGCGCGCACAGTTGCGCGCAGCCACCGCACACGCGGATCGCATGCTCATCTTGTACGGCGGTAGCATGAACGCAGCCAATGCTGCCCAATTGTTGTCGCAGCCGGATATCGACGGCGGACTGGTTGGGGGAGCGTCCCTCAAGCCCGCAGATTTTTTATCCATCATTGCAGCAGCCCACTGATTGCAGTCGGGGTTTTGCGGCGTATTTTTCCTATAGGAGTTGAGAATGAATATTGTGTTGACGATTGTTTTGACGGTTCAGATGCTGTCGGCCCTGGCCATGATTGGCCTGATTTTGGTGCAGCACGGAAAAGGTGCTGACATGGGCGCAGCCTTTGGTAGCGGTGGCTCGGGCAGCCTATTTGGCGCCAGCGGCAGTGCCAACTTTTTGTCCCGGACGACGGCTGTTTTGGCAACCGTGTTCTTTGTCTGTACGCTGGCATTGGCATATTTCGGTAACCTGCGCCCGGCCAGTTCGGGCAGCGTTCTTGAAGGTGCCGCGATCGTGGCTCCTGCCGTGGCTGACGCGGCCTCGGCACCAGCCATAGCGGCCTCTGGAGTGGGGCAGATCCCCGCGAAATGACTGCTACTTTAATTGCCTTGTCCCTTGGGGATGCGGGGCAAATTCAGGGTAAACTCTAGGCTTGTCTGAAAAGCAAAAAACCTTCGGGTTCCTCACGCAATACAGATAAAAAAAGCCGCCGTCGTGGTGAAATTGGTAGACACGCTATCTTGAGGGGGTAGTGGCGAGAGCTGTGCGAGTTCGAGTCTCGCCGACGGCACCAAAATGGTATTTGGCGGATCCAATTGCTGGGTCGGTCTGAATTGGTGATAAGAATCGCAAGATGAACCTCGATCAATATCTTCCTGCTCTCTTGTTCATCTTGGTCGGCATCGGCATCGGTGTTGCACCACAAGTCATCGGATACATATTGGGTCCCAACCGGCCCGATAAAGCAAAAAACTCCCCCTATGAATGCGGCTTCGAGGCGTTTGAAGACGCTCGAATGAAGTTTGACGTCCGCTATTACCTGATAGCGATTTTATTCATCCTGTTTGACCTCGAAACGGCCTTCTTGTTTCCGTGGGCGGTTGCGCTCAAGGAGCTTGGCATGTTCGGGTTCTTGATTGGCGTGGAGTTCGTGGGCGTGTTGACCATTGGGTTTGTGTACATGTGGCGAAAAGGTGCCCTGGACTGGGAGTAGCAAATGATCGAAGGTGTTCTCAAAGAGGGCTTTGTCACCACCAGTTACGACTCGGTGATGAATTGGGCCCGAACCGGCTCCGTGTGGCCCATGACGTTTGGCTTGGCGTGCTGCGCAGTGGAGATGATGCACTCCGCCACGGCGCGCTATGACTTGGCCCGGTTTGGCGCCGAAGTTTTTCGCGCGAGTCCTCGCCAGTCCGATCTGATGATTGTTGCCGGTACGCTGACCAACAAGATGGCTCCGGCGTTTCGCAAGGTCTACGACCAGATGTCGGAGCCGCGCCGGGTCATCAGTATGGGGTCGTGTGCCAATGGCGGTGGCTACTACCACTACAGCTATTCGGTGGTGCGTGGCTGTGACCGCATTGTGCCGGTTGATGTGTATGTGCCAGGTTGCCCTCCAACGGCTGAGGCCCTGATCTACGGCATCATGCAGTTGCAACTCAAGATACGTCGTACCGAAACGATTGCGCGGGTCTGAGAAGGGGTCTATGACAATATTTTCTGTTACTCCCGAAGCGACCCAGGCGGCCGTTGTCAGCGCTCTAGGTGGCGTGATCCGAAAGACTTCAGTTGCATTGGGTGAGGTTGAGATTGTTGTATCGGCTGATGACTACCATGCCGCTGCGTTGACCTTGCGTGATGCCGCTGGCTGCAAATTTGAACAGCTGATTGACCTGTGTGGAGTGGATTACTCCGAGTACAAAGCGGGCAGTTATGACGGACCGCGGTTTTGCGTGGTCGTTCAGTTACTGTCGGTTAGTTTGAATCAGCGCCTTCGTCTCAAAGTGTTTGCAACGGACGATGCCATGCCCATGGTGGATTCGGTTACTGATATCTGGGTTTCGGCGGATTGGTACGAGCGCGAAGCCTTCGATTTGTTTGGCATCATGTTCAGCGGGCATGCGGACTTGCGTCGCATTTTGACCGACTATGGGTTTATCGGGCATCCGTTCCGCAAGGACTTTCCAACCTCGGGGCATGTGGAGATGCGCTATGACGCCGAGCAGGCGCGCGTCGTGTACCAGCCCGTCACCATTGAGAGTCGTGAAATCACGCCGCGCATCATTCGTGAAGACAACTACGGGGGCTTGCAGTAAGCGGTTTGATTCATGGCTGAAATAAAGAACTACACCCTCAACTTTGGGCCGCAACACCCTGCGGCGCATGGCGTTTTGCGACTGGTGTTGGAGCTCGATGGTGAGGTGATCCAGCGAGCCGACCCGCACATTGGCATGCTGCACCGTGCTACGGAAAAGCTGGCCGAAACAAAGACTTATATCCAGAACTTGCCCTATATGGACAGACTGGACTACGTATCGATGATGTGCAGCGAGCACGCGTATTGTTTGGCGGTTGAGCGATTGCTGGGTATCGATGTGCCCATTCGCGCGCAGTACATCCGGGTCATGTATGCCGAGATTACGCGACTGTTGAATCACCTGATGTACTTGGGCTCACACGGCAACGATTGCGGCAGCTCGACCATCCTCATTTACACGTTTCGCGAGCGTGAGGACTTGTTTGACATGTATGAGGCTGCCAGTGGTGCGCGCATGCACGCAGCCTACTTCCGTCCTGGTGGGGTGTACCGTGATCTGCCGGACACCATGACCCAGTACAAGGAGAGCAAGGTCCGCAGTGCCAAGGGGGTAGAAGATCTCAACCGGAACCGTCAGGGGTCACTGCTGGACTACATCGACGATTTCACGCAACGCTTCCCCAAGTGCCTGGAGGAGTACCACACGCTGCTGACCGAGAATCGCATCTGGAAGCAACGCTGCGTTGGTATTGGTGCGATTGGGCCGGAGCGTGCTTTGAATATGGGCTTTACGGGGGCCATGCTGCGGGCATCTGGCGTTGCCTGGGACTTGCGCAAACAGCGTCCCTATGACGTTTACGATCGTATGGAGTTTGACATTCCGGTCGGCAGTGCAGGAGATGTCTATGACCGCTACCTCGTCCGCATGGAAGAGATGAAGCAGTCCAACAACATCATCAAGCAGTGCGTGACCTGGCTAAGGGCCAACCCCGGCCCGGTGATCACGGACAACCACAAAGTGGCTGCACCTTCGCGTGAGTCCATGAAGACCAACATGGAGGAGTTGATCCACCATTTCAAGTTGTTCTCGGAAGGGTTTCATGTACCGGAAGGTGAAGCCTATGCGGCCGTCGAACACCCCAAGGGAGAGTTTGGCATCTACATGGTCAGTGAGGGGGCGAACAAGCCTTATCGCATGAAGATCCGCGCGCCCGGATTTGTGCACCTCGCTGGATTGAATGAAATGGCCAAAGGCCACATGATTGCCGATGCTGTGTCCATCATCGGTACCCTGGACATCGTTTTTGGAGAGATTGATCGATGATCTCTGAATCTACCAAGGCGCGCTTTGCCAAGGAAGTGGCAAAGTACCCCGCCGACCAGAAGCAGTCCGCCGTCATGGCCTGTCTGGCCATCGTTCAACAAGAACTTGGATACGTCAGCACGGACAGTGAAGTCGTTGTTGCTGAATTTCTCGGAATGGCGCCCATGGCGGTGCACGAGGTCACCACCTTCTACAACATGTACAACCAGCGCCCCGTTGGCAAGTACAAGCTCAATGTGTGCACCAATTTACCCTGCCAGTTGCGTGATGGTGTCAGCACGCTGAAGTATCTGGAGAGCAAATTAGGCATTTCCATGGGGCAGACCACGGCTGACGGGATGTTTACATTGCAACAGAGTGAGTGTTTGGGGGCGTGTGCGGATTCCCCTGTCATGTTGGTGAATGATCGTTCCATGTGCAGTTTCATGACTCCCGAGAAGCTCGATCAACTGGTGGATGGTCTGCGGGCGGCGGGAGACAAATGATGACAGCGCAGCACATTCTTTCGCAATTCCGCGCCACTGGCGTGCAGACCTGCTTTCATAACCGGCATATCAATCCGCAAATTCTTGCGGGTTTGGATGGTTCCAACTGGCGTCTGAAAGATTACGAGGCGCGCGGTGGCTATCAGGCGCTGCGCAAGGTTCTCGGTATCGGCGGTGGTGAGGCCATGACGCAAGACCAGGTCATCGCCACGGTCAAGGAGTCGGCGTTGCGTGGACGCGGTGGCGCCGGTTTCCCGACGGGGTTGAAGTGGAGCTTTATGCCACGGCAGTTTCCCGGTCAAAAATATCTGGTCTGCAATTCGGATGAAGGTGAGCCCGGCACGTGCAAAGACCGCGACATCATGGAGTTCAACCCCCATATCGTCATTGAGGGTATGGCCATCGCCGCCTTTGCCATGGGCATTACGGTCGGCTACAACTACATCCACGGTGAGATTTTTTCAACCTATGACCGGTTTGAAGAAGCCCTGGAGGAGGCGCGGGCTGCGGGCCTGTTGGGCAACAATATTCTGGGCAGCAACTTCAGCTTTCAATTGCATGCAGCGCACGGATTTGGCGCATACATTTGCGGTGAGGAAACGGCCCTGCTGGAGTCGCTGGAGGGCAAGAAAGGTCAACCACGCTTCAAGCCGCCTTTTCCTGCCAGTTTTGGTCTGTACGGAAAGCCGACGACGATCAACAATACGGAGACATTTGCGGCAGTGCCATGGATCATCCGCAATGGCGGGCAGGCGTATCTGGAGTGTGGCAAGCCCAACAATGGCGGCACCAAGATCTACTCCGTCAGCGGTGACGTAGAAATGCCCGGCAACTTTGAAGTGCCCATGGGTACGCCGTTTTCCAAGCTACTGGAATTGGCTGGTGGCGTACGTGCCGGTCGTCAGTTGAAGGCCGTTATCCCGGGCGGGTCGTCATCTCCTATCTTGCCAGCATCCATCATGATGGACTGCACCATGGACTACGACTCCATCGCCAAGGCAGGGTCCATGTTGGGATCGGGTGCTGTCATCGTCCTGGATGACAGTCGCTGCATGGTCAAGAGCCTTCAGCGCTTGAGCTACTTCTACATGCATGAGTCCTGTGGCCAGTGCACGCCGTGCCGCGAAGGCACGGGATGGTTGTCGCGTGTGGTGGACCGCATTGAAAACGGTCATGGGCGCCCTGCCGATATGGATCTGCTGGACAGTGTTGCGGAAGACATCCAGGGCCGCACGATCTGTGCGTTGGGCGATGCTGCGGCGATGCCCGTTCGCGCCATGATCAAGCACTTTAGACACGAATTTGAGTACCACGTAGAGCACAAGACCTGCATGGTCCCAGCTTACGTTTGAGCGAGTCCCAAGATGATCGAAATCGAACTCGACGGCAAAAAGGTTGACATTGTTGAAGGCAGCATGATCATGCATGCGGCCGAAAAGGCAGGCACCTATATCCCCCATTTCTGTTACCACAAGAAGCTGAGCATTGCGGCGAGTTGCCGCATGTGCCTGGTTGATGTGGAGAAAATGCCCAAGCCCATGCCGGCGTGCGCGACACCCGTGACGCAGGGCATGATCGTTCGGACCAAGAGCGATAAAGCCATCAAAGCTCAGAAATCGGTAATGGAGTTCTTGCTGATCAATCACCCGCTGGATTGTCCGATTTGTGACCAGGGTGGCGAATGCCAGTTGCAGGATCTGGCCGTTGGTTACGGTGGGTCTTCATCGCGTTACGAGGAAGAGAAGCGCGTGGTATTCCACAAGGATGTGGGGCCGCTGGTTTCCATGGAGGAAATGAGCCGTTGCATCCATTGCACACGTTGTGTCCGATTTGGGCAGGAGATTGCGGGCGTGATGGAGTTGGGCATGTCCCATCGCGGCGAGCACGCCGAAATTGAGACCTTCCTGGGGCAGTCGATTGACTCGGAGTTGTCCGGAAACATGATTGACATCTGTCCGGTCGGTGCGCTGACGAGCAAACCTTTCCGATACAGCGCCCGCACGTGGGAACTGTCTCGCCGCAAGTCCATCAGTCCGCATGATTCCACCGGCTCCAATTTGATTGTTCAGGTGAAGAACAACAAGGTGATGCGCGTTGTGCCGCTTGAAAATGAAGCTGTCAATGAGTGCTGGATTGCAGATCGTGACCGATTCTCCTACGAAGCCTTGAACAGTGCCGAACGATTGACCACACCCATGCTTAAACAGGGCGGAGTCTGGAAGAGCGTTGACTGGCAGACCGCCCTGGAATACGTGGCCCATGGTTTGCAAGGAATCAAGTCAACCCATGGTGCAGGTGCCATCGGTGCCTTGGTGAGCCCCCACAGCACCCTCGAAGAGTTGTACTTGGCCGGCGCGTTTGTGCGCGGCTTGGGCAGCGAAAACATCGACTACCGCTTGCGCAACGCAGAGTTCGCCGGTGGACAAGAAGGTGCCCGCTACTTGGGTATGCCGATTGCGGAATTGTCCAACCTGGAGCGCGTGCTGGTGGTCGGGTCCAATTTGCGCAAGGATCATCCGCTGTTTGCCCAGCGCATCCGCCAGGCGACCAAGCGTGGTTGTGCTGTCAGCGCCATTAGTGCGACTCCCATCACGTGGGCTCTGCCCGTGCGCAATACGCTGCTGGCGCCATCCGCGCAGTGGGTTCAGTCTTTGGCGGATATTGCGTGTGCGATTGCGGCTGAGAAAGGTGTTGCAGCACCCCAAGACGGCCAAGCCACTGCCATTGCGAAAGACATCGCCCAGTCTCTGCTGGGGGGCGAGCGCAAGGCAATATTGCTGGGCAATGCCTCGGCGCATCACGCAAGGGCCAGTCAGATTTTGGTCCTGGCGAATTGGATTGGTGCGCACACGGGCGCTTCCGTTGGCTATCTGACAGAAGCGGCCAACACCGTGGGCGCGCAGTTGGCAGGCGCTCTGCCCGGGAGTGGCGGACTCAACGCCGTGCAGATGCTTTCAGGCGGGTTGAAGGCTGTGATTTTGTTGAACAATGAACCGGAGTTCGACTCGGCAAGTGGTAGTGCTGCGATGGCTTCGTTGAAGCAAGCCGAGATGGTGGTGACCTTGAGCCCGTTCCAGGCCAACATGGAATGCAGCGATGTGTTGCTGCCCATTGCACCGTTCACCGAGACTCCTGGCACGTATATCAACGCCGAGGGACGAATCCAGAGCTTCTATGCGGTTGTCAAGCCCTTGGGCGAGGCGCGACCAGCATGGAAGGTCATTCGTGCACTGGCGAATGTTCTGGGTCTTGCAGGATTTGATTTCGAATCTTGTCAGGACGTCCTGTCTCATATGCATGAGAACAATGTCGGTGGTGTTCCTGTGCAGGTGCCAGGTGCACTTCTCAGTAACGCCTGTAATGCCTCCATAGTGTCGGTTGCACACACTGAAACTGAGCCCTGCGTGGCCGGTATTTACCAACTGGACAGCATTGTTCGGCGGGCCACTTCACTGCAGCTCACCGCGGATGGCCGCGCCAGTGCGCAATTCGTACCGGAGGTGGTGTCATGATTGACACGATGTACAACTATGGCTTGACCCTGATTGCTCAGGCTTGGTGGTCTGATTTGGCATGGCCGGTTCTCTGGGCCTTGATCAAGATTGTGGCTGTGGTGCTGCCGTTGATGGGAGCGGTCGCCTATACGACGTTGTGGGAGCGCAAGCTTCTGGGTTATGTGCAGGTCCGGTTAGGCCCCAATCGTGTAGGTCCATGGGGTCTATGGCAGCCCATCGCCGACTCCTTGAAGCTGATGACCAAAGAAATTTTGGTCCCTGCGGCAGCCAACAAAGGATTGTTTTTCCTTGGCCCCGTTCTGACCATCATGCCTTCGATGGCGGCTTGGGCGGTGATTCCGTTTGGTCCGGATGTTGCCTTGGCCAACATCAATGCCGGTTTGCTGTTTGTCATGGCGATTGCCGGCATGGAGGTCTATGGAGTCATCATCTCCGGTTGGGCATCCAATTCCAAGTATGCATTCTTGGGGTCGTTGCGTGCGTCTGCGCAGATGGTCAGCTATGAAATCGCCATGGGTTTTTGCTTGGTTGTGGTGCTGATGGTGTCCTCCAGCATGAACCTGACCGACATCGTGGTTGGTCAGGGCAAGGGCCAGTTTGCACACATGGGCCTCAATTTCCTTTCCTGGAACTGGCTGCCACTGCTGCCCGTTTTTGTGGTCTATGTGATTTCCAGCTTGGCTGAAACAAACCGCCATCCGTTTGACGTGGTCGAGGGTGAGGCGGAAATTGTCGCGGGTCATATGGTGGAGTACTCCGGCATGTCATGGGCCATGTTCCAGCTTGCTGAGTACGCCAATATGTTCCTGGTGTCGTTGCTGGCAACTATTATGTTTTTGGGCGGATGGATTTCCCCCATTGACTCGGTATTTTTTAATTGGATTCCCGGATGGATTTGGCTGGGTCTGAAGGCCTTTTTGATCGTGAATTTCTTCATCTGGGTCAGGGCAACATTTCCGCGCTTCCGGTATGACCAGATCATGCGATTGGGATGGAAGGTATTCATACCCGTTACCCTGGTCTGGTTGCTGGTTGTAGGCGCCTGGATGCAAACTCCCCTCAATATCTGGAAGTAAGGGGCAAATCGATGTCTACCCATTCCGCTGCCCCAAAACCGCTTGCTTTCTCGCTCAAAGATTTTCTCTACAGCTTTCTGCTGATGGAGTTGTTCAAGGGACTGGCTCTGACCGGCCGATACGCGTTTCGTCGCAAGGTGACACTGCAGTACCCGGAAGAGAAAACACCGCTGTCTCCGCGTTTTCGCGGTCTCCATGCCCTGCGCCGATATGAAAATGGTGAAGAGCGCTGTATTGCTTGCAAGCTATGCGAAGCGGTATGCCCGGCGATGGCGATCACCATCGAGTCGGAAATGCGCGACGACGGTTCACGCCGCACGACGCGTTACGACATCGACCTGAATAAGTGCATTTATTGCGGCTTTTGTGAGGAAAGCTGCCCGGTTGATTCCATCGTCGAGACCCACATTTTTGAGTACCACGGCGAATCGCGCGCTGATTTGTATTTCACCAAAGACATGTTGCTGGCGGTTGGGGATCGCTACGAAACCCAGATTGCTGCGGCCAAGCAGGCAGACGCCAAATACCGCTGATCTGTCGCAAGAAAGAAATTGAATCATGAGTGTCACGACTGGTCTGTTTTACGTGTTTTCCACGATCATGCTGTTGGCAGCGTTTCGTGTGATCACGGCCCGCAACCCAATACACGCCGTACTGTTTTTGGTGTTGACCTTTTTCCAGGCAGCAATGATCTGGATGCTGTTGAAGGCCGAGTTTTTGGCGATTACCCTGGTTTTGGTCTACGTTGGCGCGGTAATGGTGCTGTTTCTCTTTGTTGTCATGATGATGGATATCAACATGGAAGACCTGCGGCGTGGGTTCTGGAAGCACTTTCCATTCGCAGCAATCGTTGGTGTGGTCATTGCACTGGAAATGTCGGCCGTATTGATGGGCGGTTTTCGTGTGGTGGATGACCCCGCGACGGTCGCGAATGCCGCACCAGCTTCCAACACCAAAGAGTTAGGCAAGCTGCTGTACACGCAGTACATATATCCCTTGGAGGTCGCGGCTGCCATTCTTTTGGTCGCCATGATTGCTGCCATCGCACTGACTTTGCGTGCCCGCAAAGACTCCAAGTTCATTAGTCCTTCAGACCAGGTGCGCGTCAAGTCCCGAGACCGTTTGAAGGTCGTCAAACTGGCTGCAACCAAACCGGCGATGTCCCCCCCACCGGTAAGCACAACTCAAGTGGAGAAATAAGCATGGTTTTGACACTAGGCCACTTCCTGTCATTGGGCGCCATATTGTTCGCGCTGTCGGTCGTTGGCATTTTCCTGAACCGGCGCAACCTGATTGTCCTGCTGATGGCCATTGAACTCATGCTGTTAGCCGTCAATACGAATTTCGTTGCGTTTTCTCACTATTTGCATGACATGCATGGCCAGATCTTTGTGTTCTTCATTTTGACAGTTGCCGCGGCGGAGTCTGCCATTGGCCTGGCCATTCTGGTGCTGCTGTTTCGCAATAAGTCCAGCATCAGCGTGGACGAACTCAATACGCTCAAGGGTTAATAAGAATATGAGTCAAACCCTGTCTGCTTCTACATTGCTAATGGTGCCGTTGGCTCCATTGGTCGCGTCCATCATTGCCGGTGTCTTTGGCACCAAGTTTGGTGGCAATCGCATTGGCCGAAGTGCCAGCCATTGGCTGACCATATTGGGAGTGGCCCTTTCCTTCGTGTTGTCGGCCATGACACTGAATTCGGTAGCGGTTGACGGCGCCCGTTTCAATGAGACGTTGTACACCTGGATGGTGGTTGGCGGTCTCAAAATGGAGATTGGATTTCTCGTGGATGGCTTGACCGCCATGATGATGTGTGTGGTGACCTTTGTTTCGCTGATGGTGCACATTTTCACGATCGGCTACATGAAAGAAGATGAAGGGTACAACCGTTTCTTTTCCTACATCTCGCTGTTCACATTCTCGATGCTGATGCTGGTCATGAGCAACAACATGCTTCAGCTCTTCTTTGGATGGGAAGCCGTGGGTCTGGTGTCCTATTTGTTGATCGGATTCTGGTTCAACAAACCAACCGCGATTTTCGCAAATATGAAGGCCTTTCTGGTTAACCGCGTGGGTGACTTTGGTTTCATCCTCGGCATTGGCTTGATCGCAGCCTTTGCTGGCACGCTGAATTACACGGAAGCATTTGCGAAGTCCGCAGAGCTGGCCGCCCAGAGCCTTCCTGGTACGAACTGGATGCTGATCACTGTCATTTGTATTTGCCTGTTTATCGGTGCCATGGGAAAGTCGGCTCAATTTCCATTGCATGTCTGGCTGCCGGATTCGATGGAAGGTCCCACACCCATTTCCGCGTTGATTCATGCTGCGACGATGGTGACGGCGGGGATTTTCATGGTGGCAAGAATGTCGCCCCTATTTGAACTCAGCGACACAGCACTGAGCTTCATCATGGTGATCGGTTCCATTACGGCGCTGTTCATGGGATTTTTGGGCATTATCCAAAACGACATCAAACGTGTAGTCGCCTATTCGACCCTGTCGCAGCTCGGTTATATGACCGTGGCATTGGGGGCTTCTGCCTATTCGGTGGCTGTGTTCCATTTGATGACGCACGCGTTCTTTAAGGCACTGCTGTTCCTTGCGGCTGGTTCCGTCATCCTGGGTGTTCACCACAATCAGGACATTCGCTGGATGGGTGGGCTGCGCAAATACATGCCGATTACCTGGTTTACGTCTTTGGTAGGGTCTTTGGCACTCATTGGGACACCTTTTTTCGCAGGCTTCTATTCAAAGGACAGCATCATTGAGGCGGTTCTGGAAAGCCATTTGCCGGGTGCGGGGTTTGCCAAATTTGCGGTATTGGCTGGTGTATTCGTTACAGCTTTCTACTCGTTCCGCATGTATTTCCTGGTGTTCCATGGCAAAGAACGGTTTGACCAAAATCCGGACGCGCACCATGGCCACGATGACCACCATGGAGAACACCATGGTCCGCATGAATCACCATGGGTGGTAACGGTGCCCCTTATTCTTCTGGCCATCCCGTCAGCCGTGATTGGCTATTTGACCATCGGCCCCATGCTGTTTGGTGACTTCTTCAAGGATGCTATTTTCGTGAACGCTGAGCTGCATCCGGCGATGGAGGAGTTGGGCCATGCCTTTCATGGTCCCACCCAGATGGCCATGCACGCGTTGACCAGTTTGCCCTTGTGGCTTGCGGTTGCGGGTGTGGCGCTGGCCTATGTCTTCTATATGTTGAAGCCTTCGTGGCCTGCCGCCATCAAGCGGATGTTCAGCCCGATCTTCAGCCTGCTCGAAAACAAATACTACCTTGACTGGATCAATGAAAACATTCTGGCTCGCGGTGCACGTGCGTTGGGTACAGGACTTTGGCGGGTGGGCGATCAGGCGATTATTGACGGGGCCATGGTGAATGGTTCCTGGAAACTCGTCGGCTGGATTTCTGGATCGGTGCGCAAGGTGCAGACCGGGTATCTGTACCACTATGCGCTGATCATGATCTTGGGCATTTTCGTGCTCATGACGTATTTCGTTTGGCTCAAGTAGGAGAAGAAGAATATGGGATTGTTGAGCCTCGCAATTTGGACGCCCATCGCGTTCGGAGTCGTATTGCTGGCGTTGGGTCGGGATGACCAGGCGCAGACTGTGCGCTGGTTGGCATTGGTTGGTGCGTTGGTCAGCTTCTTGGTGACCCTGCCCCTGTACAGCCAATTCAATACGTCGACAGCGGCCATGCAGTTTGTCGAGAATTTCTCGTGGATTGATCGCTTCAATGTGAAGTACCACTTGGGTGTTGACGGAATCTCTTTGTGGTTCGTTTTGTTGACCGCGTTTATCAATGTGGTCGTCATCATTGCCGGCTGGGAAGTCATTACACGGCGTGTCAATCAGTACATGGGCGCTTTTCTGATTCTCAGCGGATTGATGATCGGTGTATTTTGCACTTTGGATGGTCTGCTGTTTTACGTGTTTTTCGAGGCCACCTTGATTCCGATGTACCTGATCATCGGTATCTGGGGCGGGCCAAACAAGATTTACGCGGCTTTCAAGTTCTTTCTATACACCTTGCTGGGCTCCCTGTTGATGTTGGTCGCCTTGATATTCTTGTATACCAAGTCGGGCGGCAGTTTTGACCTGGCGGTATGGCATACGATGCCACTGGATCGCACCAGTCAGACGCTGTTGTTCTTTGCCTTCTTTGCAGCCTTTGCAGTCAAAGTCCCTATGTGGCCGGTCCATACATGGTTGCCCGATGTGCACGTCGAGGCCCCGACGGGAGGCTCTGCAGTACTGGCCGCGATCATGCTGAAACTGGGTGCCTACGGCTTCTTGCGGTTTTCGCTGCCGATTGCCCCGGACGCCGCGCATGAGTGGGCAGGGTTGATGATCGCGTTGTCGTTGATTGCGGTGGTCTATGTGGGCCTGGTTGCCATGGTGCAGCAGGACATGAAGAAGCTTGTAGCGTATTCGTCAGTTGCACACATGGGCTTTGTGACCCTCGGGTTCTTTATATTCATCGACTTGGGCATGTCTGGAGGCCTGGTGCAAATGATCGCACACGGCTTTGTATCCGGTGCCATGTTCCTTTCAATTGGTGTGTTGTATGACCGGGTGCATTCCCGTGAAATAGCCAGCTATGGGGGCGTGGTGAACACCATGCCCAAGTTCGCCGCTTTTAGCTTGTTTTTTGCGATGGCCAATTGTGGTTTGCCGGGAACTGCGGGATTTGTGGGCGAATGGATGGTGATCCTGGCTGCTGTCAAATTCAATTTCTGGATTGGATTCGCGGCCGCAAGCGCGCTGATCTTTGGTGCCGCATACACCCTGTGGATGTTCAAGCGGGTGTACCTTGGCCCGGTTACTAATGACCATGTGAAAGAGTTGACTGATATCAACTCGAGAGAGTTCCTGATGCTTGCTCTGCTCGCTGCTGCCGTTTTGTGGATGGGCGTTTATCCAAAGCCTTTTACGGATGTTATGGACGCCTCGGTTGCCCAACTGCTCAAGCATGTTGCGATTTCCAAGTTGAACTGATCAAACTGAATTGAGAGACGAATGATGATTGACAAAATCAGTTGGATCGCGGTTTACCCCGATATGGTCTTGCTCGTGATGGCATGTGTCATCGCCTTGCTGGATCTTGGCATCAAGAGTCCCATGCGGGGCACGACTTATGTGTTTACGCTTGTGACGCTGGGCGTGGTTGCGTACATGCAGGCTGACTTGGCGCTAAGTGGGTCTACCTTGTACGGCTTCGGCAACATGATTGTCAGTGACACCATGGGGAATTGGCTGAAGTGCTTTGCGACCGTGGCGGTGATGGTTACGTTGGTGTATGGACGTCCATATTCCGCGCATCGCGGAATGCTGCGGGGCGGCGAGTTTTTTACGCTAAGTATTTTCTCTCTGCTGGGTATGTCTGTGATGATCTCGGGGAACAACCTCCTGGTGATCTACATGGGGCTGGAGTTGTTGACCCTGTCCAGCTATGCCTTGGTAGCTTTGCGCCGTGACAACGCGACGGCGACTGAAGCGGCCATGAAGTACTTTGTATTGGGCGCCATGGCCTCAGGCTTCTTGTTGTATGGCATGTCCATGTTGTACGGAGCGACCGGTTCGCTGGATATCACGACCATTTTCAAAGCCATTTCATCGGGCCAAATCCGCCATCAGGTCCTGGTGTTTGGTCTTGTCTTCATTGTGTCGGGGTTGGCGTTCAAGCTCGGTGCCGTTCCTTTTCATATGTGGATTCCGGATGTCTACCAGGGTGCTCCGACCGCTATCACACTAATGATTGGCGGTGCGCCAAAACTTGCGGCTTTTGCCATGACCATGCGTCTTTTGGTTGAGGGACTATTGCCTCTGGCCGTCGATTGGCAGCAAATGCTTTT
The DNA here is from genome assembly GCA_030645355.1 of Rhodoferax sp. Lineage (GTDB taxonomy): Bacteria > Pseudomonadota > Gammaproteobacteria > Burkholderiales > Burkholderiaceae_C > Allorhodoferax. The sequence continues at coordinate 39,681 of JAUSNJ010000187.1, forward strand.
GATGCTCTCGGTGTGCTCATTGTTCATAGGCAATTTGGCGGCCATCGCCCAAACCAATGTCAAGCGTATGCTGGCGTTTTCTACCATTTCACAAATGGGTTTTGTGCTGTTAGGCATTTTGTCTGGTGTAGTCAGTGGTGACTCGGCAACGTACACCGCGAATGCCTATAGCTCGGCCATGTTCTACGTCATCACCTATGTGCTGACGACGCTGGCCAGTTTCGGGGTTTTGCTGTTGCTGTCGCAAGAAGGTTTTGAGAGCGAGGAGATTGCTGATCTGGCGGGTTTGAATCAACGCAGCCCCTTGTATGCCGGCGTCATGGCGGTCTGCCTACTTTCTCTGGCAGGGATACCGCCATTGGTCGGGTTCTATGCCAAGCTGGCGGTATTGCAGGCCTTGGTGGCATCTGGCCAGAGTTTGCATTTGGGAATCGCCGTTTTTGCCGTGCTGATGTCATTGATTGGTGCGTTCTATTATTTGCGGGTCATCAAAGTGATGTATTTCGACGCCCCGATTACTGCCAGCAACATCGTCGCACCATTGGATGTGCGCATTGTTTTGTGTACTAATGGTGCTCTGGTGTTAGTCCTCGGCTTGCTACCCGGCGGGTTGCTCGCATTGTGCGGAAGTGCCATCCGGCAGATGCTGGGCACTTGATCTGACCGCATTGCGCATGACAGACCATCACCTGATGGAGACCATGCGCTCTAGTCAAGAAGTGTTTCGGGGGCGATTTCTGCATGCCTTTCAGGATGCTGTTGAGCTTGCGGACGGCTCAGCTTCTGTTCGCGAATACGTTGTTCATCCGGGTGCGGTCATGGTCATACCATTGCTTCAAGATCAGTACGGTAGTACGCGTGTTGTGCTGGAGCGCCAATTCCGCTATCCGGTTGGTCAGGTGATGGTCGAGTTTCCAGCCGGTAAGCTGGACACTGGCGAGTCAACCTGGGATTGCGCGCGACGCGAATTGCGCGAAGAGACAGGCTATTCTGCCGTGGAGTGGGCGCGTGCCGGACAGTTGCATCCAGTAATTGCCTATTCCACCGAGTTCATTGATATCTGGTTTGCACGTGGATTGAGTGCTGGTGAGCGTAGCTTGGATGTGGGTGAGCACCTGGATGTGTTTACCGCGACTCCATCAGAATTGCTGCGATGGTGTGCGGATGGCAGGGTTACCGATGGGAAGACCCTGGCAGGTGCACTCTGGATGCAGAATGTGCTCAGCGGCGCTTGGTCTCTGGACTGGCGATCGACTGGTTCGCCACATCAAGAATAGGAGCCCTGGTGAAAGTATTGGATTTGCAGTGCGGAATTGGGCATGTATTTGAAGGCTGGTTTGCCTCGGAAGCTGATTTCGTAAGGCAGTGCCAGAAATCACTTGTGCAATGTCCTGTTTGCGGTGATCCATCGGTGGTGAAAAAGCTGAGTGCTCCACGTCTGATGCTATCGGGCAGTCGCGCTGTCAACCCAGAGCCGTGTGAACCCTCTGTTTCGCGGGATTCTGGCACTGGCAAATCGTCATTGACGGACGCTTGGTGGGCCATGGCGCGCCAATTGCTCGCCCAAACAACGGATGTGGGTGAAAAATTCTCTGAGGAAGCCCGCAAGATCCACTACGGAGAACAGAAGCCGCGCGGTTTGCGGGGCACTGCCACCCTGAAGGAAGCGCAATCTTTGGCTGACGAAGGGATTGACGTTGTACCCTTTCCCATGCCCCTGGCCATGAAAGGGCGTCTGCAATAGCGTAGTCAGGCGCTGATATTGATAATGCGACCCGTCGCTTGGCCCTGCATGTTCAAAACCGGTGCGGCGTTGACATTGGTCTTCAAAGGGTTACCACTCTGGGCGCGTTTTTCAACGGTTGCACTGTACATCTGTTCAATTAGTTTTTGCACCTTCAAGGGAACCTCTGACGTACTGCTGTCCCGGGGTTGTGAGTATGTCGCCGCTTCCTCTTGTATTCTGGAAGAGACTTTGCGGACATTGTCTTGGCTGCGTTTTGCCTGTTGTTCCGCGTCATCGGCTTGGGCCCGCAGATCTCTGGCCTTGGCTTCCGCCTGATCTGCTTCACGCCGGGCTTGCTCAAGTCGTGCCTTTCCCAAGCTGATCTGCAGCGGCGGATTTGCGCTATTGGTGGCGGTGATTGAAACCATGGCTTAGCAAAGAAGCCTTGTTTGCGGTCTCTTAGGCCGTAACGTTGAGATGGCGTCCGGTAATTTGCCCCTGCGTGTTGACAACGGGTTTGGCAGCAGTCTGCTCTGCTTTGCGTGTCTCATTCTCGGGGGGCTTGCTGTCGCGCACCGGGGGCTTCTGGTTCTCAGCTACGCGCTTGGGCGCGTTAGCATGTTGCACGTTGGGCTTGTTGACTGAGCTTACATCCATAGCGAACTCCCGAGTGGTGTACAGCCCATTCTACGAACGCAGCCTTCCGAATTCAACCCCTGGTTTTGATCAGAATGCTTGTGTGATGTCAGGCATTGAACTGCAGCGCTGCCAAACCGGCGTAAACCCCGCCGCGTGCGACTAGTTCGGCATGTGTTCCTTGCTCCACGAGCTTCCCGTGGTCCAGCACCACGATGCGGTCCGCCTTTTGAACGGTCGCCAGTCGATGTGCAATAACCAATGTGGTGCGATCGCGCATGGCGGATTCCAATGCCGCTTGGACCATTCGCTCGCTTTCGGCGTCCAACGCACTGGTCGCTTCATCCAACAGCAACAGTGGCGGGTTCTTCAGCATGGCTCTGGCAATTGCGATACGCTGGCGCTGCCCGCCTGACAATCGCAAGCCGCGCTCACCCAAAAAAGTGTTGTAGCCATCGGGCAGGGCGGTGATGTATTCGTGCGCAAATGCCGACTGCGCCGCGGCATGGACCTCCGCATCCGTTGCCGCGGGCTTGCCATAGCGGATGTTTTCCATGGCGCTATTGGAAAAAATGACGGCGTCTTGCGGCACGATGCCAATGCGCTGGCGCAGTGCGCCGAGCGACATTTCCTTTGTGTCCACACCATCCAGAACAATGCGGCCTTGCACTGGATCGTAGAAACGCAGCAGCAATTGGAAAACTGTGCTTTTCCCCGCGCCGCTGGGACCTACGATGGCAACGGTCTGGCCTGCCAGGATGTCCAGTGAGAAGTTCGACAAGGCAGTTTGCAATGGTCGCGACGGATAATTGAAGGTAATTGCTTCGAAATTGATAGCGCTACCTGCAACAGGTACGAGGGCTAGCGCAGGATTCTTTGGGGAAACAATTGGTGACTGGGTCTCCAGAAGTTCCACCAGCCGCTCAGTCGCCCCTGCAGCCCGCAACAAGTCGCCGTAGACTTCACCCAGTATGGCAAAGGCACTGGCCAAAATGATGACATAGACCACGGTTTGCCCCAAGTGTCCGGCCGATATACGTCCCGTCATCACCGCTTGCGTGCCCTGGTACAAGCCCCATAGCAGTGCGGCGGATGTGGCGATGATGATGAAGGCAACCAAAACGGACCTCGCCTGTGAGCGACGAATGGCTGTGTCAAAGGCGTTGTCAGTGGATGCTGCAAAGCGATTGGCCTCACGGGCTTCTGCCGTGTAGCTTTGCACGACGGGGATGGCGTTGAGTACCTCGGCCGCGATGGAACTGGAATCGGCAATTCGGTCCTGACTGGCCCGGGACAGCTTGCGCACCCGTCGACCGAACCAGAGGCTGGGAATCACAACTAACACCAGCACACCCATGACTTGAAACATGACAAGGGGATTGGTCCAAACCAGCACACCCAGTGCGCCCACACCCATGACCAAATTGCGCAAACCCATGCTCAGGGAGGACCCTACGACCGTTTGCACCAGGATCGTATCCGCCGTAAGGCGAGACAGGACTTCGCCGGTTTGCGTGGTTTCAAAGAACTCGGGACTCTGCTGCAATACGTGGCTGTAAACCGCGTTGCGCAGGTCAGCGGTAACCCGCTCACCGAGCCAGCTAACCATGTAGAAGCGCGCGGCTGAAAAAAGTCCCAAAGCCACAGCCACCGCAAACATCATTCCAAAATGTTCACGCAGGGCCATGACCTGCTGTCCCTTATCTGTCGTCACAAGACCCCCGTCAATCAGGTTGCGCAAGGCCAATGGAAATGCCAGGGTTGCGATTGCCGCCAGAACCAGGAACACGAACGCGAGTGCGATGCGCCAGCGGTAGGGACGCAAAAAGGGGAGTAGTCCCGACAATGACTTGGGATTCTGTGGTTTGGGGCGTTCTGTGGACATGGGGACGTAGGTGGGGCGGGAACTTCTCCGCACAAGTGGCGTTGATTACCACAGATGATAGGCGGCTAGTAACCCTGCACTGTCGCTCAAACTAATCTAGATCAACTCAAATATTTGCCAGTTCTGCTATTCTCTGCGCGCGGAGTGGTCAACCGCCGAACCCTGAGTCCCGTTCAAGGATTGCGGCGCATCCGCAAGAGCCCCCCAATTAACCCAAGAGGAAATGAAATGAAACGTATTGTTTTGGCTGTTTTGTCTGCTGCTGCCACGATGGCGGTTACAAGCCCAGCTTTTGCTGACGAGGCACTGGCCAAATCCAAGAATTGCATGGCTTGCCATGCAGTTGATAAGAAGGTCGTTGGACCTGCCTATAAGGACGTCGCAAAGAAGTATGCTGGCGATGCTAAGGCTGCAGACATGCTGGCTGCCAAGATTATCAAGGGTGGTGCGGGCGTATGGGGTCCGGTTCCCATGCCAGCCAACGCGCAGGTGAATGAGGCTGACAGCAAAAAACTCGTCGCTTGGATCCTCGCAACCAAGTAAAGCCCTGCACTTGGAAAAAAACCCGCGATTAGCGGGTTTTTTTGTTTTTTGGTGTGCTGGTTGTGCGTGAAATGACACGCTTTACAATTTGGTTTCCTGAAACAAGTCCAAGTTAGAGAAAACCGCATGGAAGTCGATGAATTCAACATACCACGCTTTTTGGCGGTCCTTCCGTTGTTTGGGGACCTGTCACCGCTGGAGTTGAGTCGAGCTGCGCAAGGTTGCCTGGTTCGCAGGTTGTCACGGGGCGACACCATATTTCGTTTTGGGGAGCCGTGCGAAGAATTCCATGTCGTGATCACAGGCCAAGTGAAGCTTTTTGCGATTTCGCCAGCCGGTCAGGAAAAGGTTATTGAATTGGTAGGACCAGGTCAAAGTTTCGCGGAAGCGTTGATGTTCACCGGGAAGTCCTACATCCTGAACGCCGAATCTCTGACCAATACGTTGTTGCTGACGGTCAGCAAGCACGCCATCGTTGCCGAAATTGAGCGCGATCCCCGTTTCTCGATGAAGATGCTGGCGGGTATTTCCCGTCGGCTACATGGCCTGGTTCACGACATCGAGTCCGGTGCTTTGCACAGCGGTGTACAGCGCGTAATCGGCTACTTGCTGAGGGACAATGAAGTTCAGGACGGCGCGAGCGACGCCGTCATCACCGTCTCCCTTCCCGTGACGAAGGCAACCATTGCATCCCGACTGTCCCTTACGCCTGAGTATTTCTCCAAAGTATTGCGGGAGCTGGAGGAGGAAAAGCTCATAGAGATCGACAAGCGCGATATTCGCATTATCGATCCGCAGCGTCTGCTGCGGTACGGAGTGCATTAGCAGAAGCAGAATTGCCTGGTTGGAGATGTCTCCACTCAGGTATGCCAGCGTTGCTAGGTTTTCGGCAGGGCGCTTCCCACGAAGTTTTGTTTGACCAGTGGGGCGGTATCGACTTGCGGCACATGGCATGTATTGCACTGCCAGCGTGTCATGTCAACTTTCTGATCCTTGAAATGGCTCTCACCCATTTTTGGGGCTCCTTTTTCTTTGTATTTGGCCAGCCCATGGCATTCAATGCACTGGTTGTCTTCCAGCGTGATCTCGTCAAAGTTGTCCAGTGTGTGCGGAATGACGGGGGGTTGGCCGTTGAACGTGCGAACAACCAATTGCTGTAGACCAGGCTTCTTTCCTTGGTAGGCTTTAGCTTCGAAAGGCGCATCGGCAGCGCTTACGTCGGTGCCTCGCATGGAGTTGACTTTCTGGTAGGTGGCATGCTCGTAGGAGACAGCGCACCCAACGCTCAATACAACGGCGGCAAGTGTCGCCAAGGTCATTCGAAAGTGATTTTGTTTCATGCTTTACTCCTCGTTAAACGGATGGGGTGGACCGCACGGTGCTAGCTTTGAGCGCAGTGTCGGATGATTGATGGAAACGGCTGGAAAAGACAAATACGTCTTTGGAGCAGACATCGATGCAACGCCCGCAATTGGTGCAATTTGACGAGAGCACAATGGGGCTCACTCCTGCAGGTCCTCCCTTGAGTGGGGCTTTCAGGATCAGTGGCTCGGGGCAAACGGCGTAGCAGTCGGCACAGTCGTTGCAGGCGGATCGGTTCGTTGCCGTTACGCGCAGAGCACTTTTGAAGCCGATCAGGCTGTAGGCCGCACCTACCGGGCAAACCCGGCCACACCAACCACGGTGCATGACGAACAGATCAAAAAGAAAAACAGACAGTAAGACGGTCCAGGTCAACCCGCCGCCAAACAGCAAACCGCGGTGCAGCATGGTCACCGGATTGATCCACTCCCAGGCAACGGTGCCGGTAACAGCACTGACGACCAGTGTCATAGCCAGAATCCAATAGCGCGTACCGCGCGACAGATGTGCACCACCGCGGATGCCCAAGAGCGGGCGCAACCAGGCGGCGAGGTCGGTGATCGGGTTGACCGGGCAAACCCAGGAACAATAGGCGCGTCCACCTACCAACGCATAGAAGCACAGCACGATGATGGCGCCCGTGATGGCAGTCGTGAGTGGCCAGTGCCCAGCTGACAACGACTGCAGCAATACGTAGGGGTCCGTCAGTGGAAGCACGCCCAGCGTCAGGCTGGAAGTGAGATTGCCCTTGACGAACCAGATACCAGCCCAAGGACCGAGCAGAAAGAGCGCGAGCAGCCCCAACTGCGAGCCTCTGCGCAGCAGCAGCCACTGGTGCGCTTTCCACCAGCCTTTGGCCAGCGCCGCGTCCTTGCCGACAGATGTCTTTCGCAGCAACGTCATCGCGTCACCTCCGGAGTCGAAGGCATGCCTGCGGGGCGAGGAATTTGGCTACCCGGGTCAAAGTGTCCCGGTAAACGCAAGCCTTCGGGAAGTCGATCCGGAAGATCGAGATTTCCCTGGCCCTCAACGAGCGAGTGGCCGGCATTCTTCGTCTGTTCAATCCATCCTAAGCGGTAGTGTTCTCCCATTTCGCCTTTAGCCAGGCTGGTCGGGTAGACCTTGATCGCTGCAGTCTTGAGCACACAGGCTTGCTCGCACTTGCCGCAGCCTGTGCAGGCGTCTGAATGAACTACCGGCTCAAAAATGGCATGACGATCGGTTCTGGTGTTGTGGCGCAGCTCCAGGGTGATGGCTTTGTCAATCAATGGGCACACGCGGTAGCACACGTCACAGCGAAGCCCCTGAAAGTTCAGACAGGTTTCCTTGTCAACCAGCACTGCCAGACCCATACGCGCCTTCTTGATGTCGGTGAGCGCGTGGTCGAGCGCACCGGTGGGGCAGGCCTTGACGCAGGGTATGTCCTCACACATTTCGCAGGCGCCCACTCGGGAAACAAAAAAGGGTGTCCCATTGCTGACCGGTTGCCCTGGCGTGGCAAGATGAAGAATGCCGGGAGGGCAGTCGCGCACGCACAGGCCGCAGCGCACGCATGCACCCAGAAAACCATCCTCCAGTCCGGCCCCCGGTGGCCGCAGCGCCAGTGCGGGCAGTGCCTTTGCCTGGGTGACTGCCAGACCCAAGCCTAGCCCCAGCATGCCGACGCCACAGCCCATACGGGCGGCGTTCAGTACGAACGCCCTGCGTTCGGCACGGTCTGGTTTTGACGGGGTATTCATGGCGGCGCTGTGAACGGGGACTGGTTGGACACTGCGTGCACCCAGCCCCCTTGTTTCATGTCAATCAGGCTTTGACGACCTTGCAAGCACATTTCTTGAAGTCTGTTTCCTTCGAGATAGGGCAGGTCGCGTCCAGTGTGAGTTTGTTGACGAGGCGGTTCTCATCAAAGAACGGTACAAAGACGAGCCCCAGTGGCGGCTTGTTGCGCCCGCGGGTTTCGACTTTGGTCGTGATCTCACCCCGGCGCGTCGCCACTTTTACGGTGTCGCCACGCTGCAGGCCACGGCTCTTGGCGTCATCCGGATGCATGTAAATCCAGGCGTCCGGCATGGCACGGTGCAGCTCCGGTACACGGCGTGTCATGGAGCCGGTGTGCCAGTGTTCCAGGACACGACCCGTGCAGAGCCACAAGTCGTAGTCCTTGTCCGGCATCTCTGCTGCGGGCTGGTAGGGCAGGGCGAAAACGACGGCCTTGCCATCAGGCTTTCCATAGAATTTCAGTGTTTCGCCCTTTTTGATATAGGAGTCAAATCCTTCACGGTACCGCCACAGGGTCTCCTTGCCGTTGACCACCGGCCAACGCAAACCCCGTGCCTTGTGGTAGATGTCGAACTCACCCAAGTCCTTGCCTTTGCCCATGCCGAACCGGCGATATTCTTCGAACAAACCCTTCTGTACGTAGTAGCCAAAGGCGTCCGTTTCGTCATTCGTATAGTTGGCCCATGCATGGGCGTTCACGCGCGCTGCTTCCGGTTTGGCGAACTTGTCCACTTCCCCGTTTGCGTAGAGCACGTCATACAGTGTCTTGCCCTTGTACTGCGGGTTCTTCTCCAGCATGTCGGCGGTCCAGACTTCCTCAGTTTTGAAGCGTTTGGAAAACTCGATGTACTGCCACAGGTCACTACGGGCATCACCGGGTGCCTTGACCTGCTGTCGCCAGAACTGGCTGCGGCGCTCGGCGTTGCCAAACGCGCCTTCCTTTTCCATCCACATGGCAGATGGAAGAATCAGGTCAGCACTGACCGCGGACACGGTGGGATAGCAGTCGGACACCACGACGAAATTGTCCGGGTTGCGCCAACCAGGGTAGATCTCACCGTTGATGTTGGGGCCTGCCTGCATGTTGTTGTTCGTCGAAACCCAATAGAAGTTGAGTTTGCCGTCCTTGAGTGCGCGGCTTTGTGCCACGGCGTGCAGCCCAGGCGCCGCCTGAATGGTGCCGGCTGGTACTTTCCAGATCTTCTCGGCTGCTTCCCGGTGCGCGGGGTTCGCAACCAGCATGTCGGCCGGGAGACGGTGTGCAAAGGTACCAGTTTCACGTGCCGTGCCGCAAGCCGATGGTTGGCCTGTCAGTGAGAACGGACTGTTGCCAGGTTCCGAGATCTTGCCGACCAGCAGATGGACGTTGTAGATCATGTTGTTGGCCCATGTGCCACGCGTGTGCTGGTTGAACCCCATGGTCCAGAACGATGTCACCTTGTTCTTGGGGTCGGCATAAGTCTTGGCCAAGTCCAGCAGTTTCTCTTTGGCGACGCCAGAAATTTCGTGCGCCTTTTCCAGCGTGTATTCCGCCACAAATGCTTTGAATCTCTCAAAGCTGATGGGTTTTGCGTCCATCGGGTTGCCGCGAGGCTTTCCGTCTGCACCCGGGTAGCCATTGTTCATGGCGTTTTGCTCCAGTGGATGGTTGGGGCGCAGGCCATAGCCAATGTCCGTCACACCTTCGGCGAAGTTCACGTGTTTCTTGACGAAGTCCTCGTTCACGGCACCGCTCTGAATGATGTAGTTGCAGATGTAGTTGAGGATCGCCAGATCGGATTGCGGCTTAAAGATCAGTTCCGAATCCGCAAGTTCAGTGGAGCGGTGCGAGAACGTGGACAGAACCTTGATCTTGACGTGCTTGGCCGTCAGGCGACGGTCCGTCATGCGCGACCACAGAATGGGGTGCATCTCGGCCATATTGGAGCCCCACAGCACAAAGGTGTCGGCGTGTTCTATATCGTCATAGCAGCCCATGGGCTCGTCGGAGCCAAAGGTGCGAATGAATCCAAATACCGCCGACGCCATGCAGTGGCGTGCATTGGGGTCAAGGTTGTTGGAGCGGAATCCCGCCTTGAACAACTTGTTGGCTGCATAACCTTCCCAGATCGTCCATTGGCCGGAGCCAAACATGCCGACGGCAGTCGGCCCCTTGGCCTTAAGCGTGCCTTTGACTTTCTCTTCCATGATGTCAAAGGCCTGTGTCCAGCTGATGGGTGAGAATTCCCCGGTTTTGTCAAACTTGCCGTCTTTCATCCGTAGCAGGGGGCGGGTCAGCCGGTCATTGCCATACTGGATCTTGGACAGGAAGTATCCCTTCACGCAGTTGATGCCTTTGTTCACCGGTGCATCGGGATCTCCCTGCGTGGCGACGATGCGCCCCTCCTTGACTCCCACCAATACGCCGCAACCCGTTCCACAGTACCGGCAAACCCCCTTGTCCCATCGAATGCCGTCGTCGGTGGCCGCGTTTGCCATTGCAACGGGCAGTGCCATTCCGGCTGTGGTCGCCGCAGCGGTTGCCGCATGGATTTTGATGAACTCACGTCGTGTTTGTGTCATTTCATATCTCCTGGTCAGGTTCGGATTCGATTTGGTGGTAGACCATGGCAGCGGACAACACGCCGTCGGTCTTTGCTATGCGTTCGTAGGCTTCGATGGTCTCGCGATCAGACTCGGTTTCGATCGTGACAATCAGCTTGCCCTCAGGCGAGGCTGCATGGATTTCAACCCCTGCTTGTTGTGTCAAAAGTGCCTGCACAGCAGCGGCGTAGCCGTCCCGAGCATTGACAATAAGGCTTGATACGTTCATGGGAACTTTCGCTTATTCGGTGACGATGACCTTCCCGGTCATCTCCGGGTGTGGGCCGCAGGTGTAGAGATAGGTCCCAGGTTTGTCGAAGACGCGCTCCCAGGATTCACCGGGGAACAGGCGATCTGATTCAAAACCCGAGGGCCCCTGGAAAAAGATGGAATGGCTGGTGCGCTTTTCACCATTGGTCCATTTGACGGTTTGCCCCACCCTGATTTCAATCACTGCAGGTTCAAACCTGTAGTCACGGATCAGAACGCCGACCGTCTGCGCTAAAGCCGGCAACGACATACCGACTAGCAATGCCAAGACGAAACTTGCAACAAGTGGTCGTCGTCCTGGTTTCATGAGATCACCCCTTTGGCAAGTGGCTGCAGATGCAGCTCGCATGCCGTTCACATACAGAGTTACTGTTTGGCTGCGTTGATGTCGGCCTTGGCGTCAATGCCAAGTGTGTAACCCAACGAGACCTGGTGAAAGCGTCCGTGGGTGTGGTCATCATGGATGGCGAATCCAAAGTTGTAGGTCTTGCCTGCAACCAGGGCGATGTCACCCTCACCACCGGTTAGCTTGCGTGTAAACGTGACGGTCCACTCGCCATTCTTCAGCTCGCCTTTTGCATCGACCAGGGCCTTGCCACCATCCATGACACGTTTGTCGGCCACGTAGCCGTCGTGCTTGGCGCCCTTTGAAGTCCACTGCAGCAAATCGTAGTACTTGCCAGATGCCAAGCTGCCACCGGTCACGTATTTGGTCTTCTTGTCGTCCTTGCCCTCCGGCATGGTGCGCACGTCGGAGTGGCAGGCTTCCCAGCAGCCAGACAGGTTGGCGCGGTCAATCTTGTTGTCTTCCAGCATGAAGGCCAATTTGACGGCATTGTCTTTGTCCATCTTGTCAGCTCCACCCGCGGGCTGCTTCCATGTGAAGCGCAGATACAGGTTGGCGCCGTCATTGGCAGCCTGGACCATGACTGGAATGGAGCCCACTTTGCCCTTGATGACAGTTGGCTCCAGTTTTTGGCCCGTTACCATTTTTTTACCCATGTCGACTGCCTCTGCGTCGTGGCAGCTGGCACAAGTCTCACCTTTCTTCAGGGCGCGTGCTCCGCCATGTTCCGATCCCGTGACGATCCACTCGATAGGGGATACGCCGGGATAGAGGAGCGTGATTTTCTTGCTGGGTGCTTTGCTCCAATCAGGGGCTGCTGCGGAGACGCCACCGGCGACCAGGGACAGAGACAATGCCAACCCAAAGACGGGGGCGGTGATACGTTGCAGTTTCATGAAGTTCTCCTATTGCAGATTGAATCAATTTCTGTGAAATGCCGTTACGTCTATTCGTCGGCTTCCGTCATGCCTTTGGGCTTGTGGTGGGCAATCCCTTTGTGGCAATCGATACAGGTTTCACCGCTCTTCGCGGCCATTTCGTGTGACTTTTGGGCCCGCGGCTTTTGGACTTCCTTGTTCATCGATGCCAGCGTGTGACAGTTGCGGCATTCAATGGAATTCGTCGCTTTCATCCGAGCCCACTCATTGCGAGCCAAGGTCAGTCGTTTGGCCTCGAACTTCTCTTTGGTGTCGATGGAGCCCAAAATCTTGTGCAACACCTCGTTGGAGGCCTGGATCTTGCGAATCATCTTGGGTCCCCATTCCTTGGGGACATGGCAATCGGGGCACGTGGCACGCACGCCAGTGCGGTTGGTGTAGTGAATGGTTTCTTTGTATTCCACATATACGTTGTCACGCATTTCGTGGCAACTGATGCAAAACGTTTCATTGTTGGTCGCTTCGAGCGCGGCATGGAATCCACCCCAAAACACAATGCCAGCGACAAAGCCTACAACCAGCAATGCAAGCAAGGAATACTTGCTGGGGGCACGCAGTGATTGCCACAGGCGTTTTAGCGCGGATGGGCGAGCGGTTTCAGATGGGTTCACGATTGAAAATTCCGTTTGATTGTCTTGGTTTTGCTTTGCAGATCAGCCCCACGAACGCCGCCTGGATGTGGTGGTTTTCTTGGGGCTGATGGTTTCCGCCGATCAACTGATCAGGTGATCAATAGATGTCGTGCTGTGTGTTGTAGACGTTGAACTTGCCGGTTGGGGTGATCATCTTTGGATCGGTTATCACCTTTTTCAGCGTCAGAGTTGCATCGTCATACACCACAATGGCGGACTGGTCGGCCTTGCCGCCCCACAGCGAAATCCAGACTTCCTTGCCGTCAGCGCTGTATTCAGGGTGCACCGCGCGTTTGACCGCTTTGGTAGCTGGCAGACCGGAGTCCTTGGCCACGTTGAGGATCTTCTTGGGCTTGCTCAGATCCGCCATATCCCAAACTGCAACCGACTCTGCCAAATCCTTGTCGGGATTTTGTGGCGCGTCAGCCCAGAAATGTTTGGAAACCGGGTGGGTCTTGACGAACAAGTTTCCTGGCACGTGCTTCATCTGCTGAACAACCTTCCAGTTGTACTGCTTGAACTGCGCGTACTTCGGATCATCCGAAGGAGTGGAGATCAAGGTCACCACGTCGGCACCCAGGTGTCCCGTAGCCCAGACGGGGCCAAACTGCGGATGCACGAAGTTTGCGCCACGGCCAGGGTGTGGCAGCTTGGCGGTGTCAATCAGTGCAGCCAGCTTGCCGGTCTTGGTGTCTACCGCAGCGACCTTGTTGGAGGCATTTGCCGCTACCAGGAAGTAGCGCTTGGAGGCATCCCAGCCGCCATCGTGCAGGAACTTGGCAGAACCGATGGTGGTTGTCTTCAGGTTCTCAATGTCAGAGTAATCGACCAGCAAAATCTGGCCGGTTTCCTTGATGTTGATAACCCACTCCGGCTTGATGAACGAAGCCACGATAGAGGCAACGCGTGGCTCTGGGTGGTATTCGCCATCCACGGTCATGCCGCGGGTGGATACCACCTTGCGAGGCTCCAGTGTGTCGCCATCCATGATGACGTACTGAGGCGGCCAGTAAGAGCCTGCCACGACGTACTTGTCTTCGTAGCCCTTGAACTTGGATGTGTCAACCGAGCGTGCGTCAAAGCCAATCTTGACTTCAGCCACAACAGCCGGTTTCTCCATCCAGAGGTCGATCAGCGACAGGCGGCCATCGCGACCAATCACATAGATGTAACGACCGGAAGCTGACAGGCGGGAAATGTGCACCGCATAGCCGGTCTTCACAATGCTACGAATTTCCTTGGTGTCGCCGTCAATCAGCGCCACTTCGCCGGTGTCCCGCAGCGTGACCGAGAAGAAGTTCTTCAGATTGAACTTGTTCATCTGCTTGGTCGGACGGTCCTTGACCGCTACGATGACTTTCCAGGAATCCTTGGTTTCCTTGAAGCTGTACTCTGGTGGAACGTCGGGTGTGGTCTGGATGTACTTGGACATCAGGCTGATTTCTTCTTTGGTGAGAATGTCATCAAAGTTCACCATGCCGCCTTCGGTACCGTAGCCGATGATTTTTTCCAGACGGTTTTGACCCAGTTTCAGCGTGCCGCCTTCTTGCATCGTGCCGTCCGGCAGCTTCTTGCTCCAATGCGGCTCCAGGTTTTTGCCCGTTGCGCCCTTGCGCAACACGCCGTGGCAGCCAGCGCAGCGCTCAAAGTAGATTTTCTTTGCAGCGGTTTTCTCGGAAGCGGTCAGCGTGGGCTGGTTGGCGCTGTCTTGCGCGAAAGCCGAAAGGCCCCAGGTGGTCAGCAATACTGCGGCAACTCCAGCCAGTCTTAAGTTTTTCATGTCAATTGTTCCTTGTTGATCGAGGCTTTGGACCGAACACCCCGCCTTTCAGAGTGTGTTCGCAGTGGGTTTCGGTATCAATGTTGCGAACAGGGGAATGGTCTGGCAAAGCCAACTTGAAAACATTAACCTGCATCAATTTTTCGAGCGGATGGTGAGTTTTTTATAGGGTTAGTACTAAATAATCGGCCCACGAATTGCTACTTCAGTTGGAACACCATGACTTACGTCAATCTCATTCATTCCCACAAAGTGCGTCAACTTAGCGCTTTGGTCGCAATGGCCTGCGCTGCCGTGGGTCACGTGCAGGCACAGAACTCCACCGTGGGGTTGCAGCAGGTTGTCGTCAGTGGTTCCCGCAGTGAGCAAATGCGGGACGACTTGCCGATGTCTGTGGATGTGATGACGGACCGGGATCTTGAAGACCGGCAAGTCGGCGACATCAAAGACCTGGTCAAGGATTTACCCAACGTCTCCGTCAAGCACGCGCCAGCACGCTTCACCGTCACGGGCGCCAGCAATCCGACTGGGCGTGATGGAAACACCGGGTTCAACATTCGCGGTCTGGGTGGCAACCGGGTATTGATGCTGGTAGACGGAACGCGCGCGCCGCGAAGCTATGTCAACGGGAACAATGCCTTCGGGCGCGACGCCCTGTCGCTGGATCTGATCAAACGGGTGGAGCTGGTGCGTGGCCCCAGTTCGGTCCTCTATGGTTCAGATGGGCTCGCGGGATTGGTCAACTTCATCACGTTTGAGCCGCTGGACTTCCTGAATGCATTGGGTACGGAACCCAGGACGCTTGGAGGTCGCGTCGCCGGCAACTGGAGTGGCGATGACGATGGTTTCAGCGCGGCTGCAACCATTGCTGGACGCGTCAGTGACAGCGTGCAATGGTTGTTGACCGGGACATCGCGCAAAGCCGCTGCCTTGAGCAACCTGGGCGTCAACGACGAGCCCAACATCAATCGCACCCGTCCCAACCCGCAGACCAACCGGGGTGAGTCACTGCTGGGCAAGCTGGTGTTGCGCCCCACTGCGACACAAAAACACGTGTTGACCATCGAGCACGTTGGCAAGAGCGCCGACACGGAGCTTTTGTCCAGCCGTGCGGCTAGCTTGCCAGCGCCCACAACCACTGCTACCAAAGCACTGGTGGCAGGCGAAAGCGACTTCGGCTGGGTGCGACGCGACCGTCTGACCTGGGACGCGCGCTATGTGTTGGACTGGGCATGGGCGGACCAGGCTCAGACCCTGTTGAGTCTGCAAAATTCCGACGCGCTGGAAAACGGACACACCCAGCGAAACGACGGCGGGCTTCGCATGCGCGACACCAGTTACAACGAGCACGTCTGGCAGGCCAGCGTGCAGATGAGCAAGTCGCTGGCTGTGTCTGACGGGTGGTCGCAGAAGTTGAGCTATGGGCTTGATCTGGCCAGCACCCAAGTCACCAGCTGGTTTGGCGGTTCTGATCCCGCACCGCTGGCGGCCTACGTGCCCAAGAAATATTTCCCCGATGCGCGTGACAGCAATGCCGGTTTGTACGCGCAAAGCGAGTTCAGCAACGCGCGCTGGAGCGTGACACCGGGTCTGCGTTTTGAGCGTTTTGCGGTGGACGTCATCAGCCAGGATGGCTACGCACCACCGGCGACCACACCGGGTGTTTCGATTTCCGGTGTCAACACCTCACCCAAGCTCGGGGCGCTGTTCCGGGTGACGCCGCAGTGGAGCGTGTACGGCAATTACGCCAGTGGATTCCGCGCTCCCAATGCAGCCCAGCTCAATGGCTTCATTGATCCTTCGCCCGGCGTCAATGCCAGACTGCTGCCCAACCCCGATCTCAAGCCAGAGACCAGCAAGAACATCGAACTGGGGGTGCGCGGCAGGGTGCAAGGCCTGAGTCTGGACCTGGCGGCATTTACGGGCGACTTCCAGCAGCTGATTGTGGACAAGAAGTTTCTGGGTGGTGCGAATACCGTCAGCAACCCCAACGTCTTTCAGACCATCAATGTGGACAACGCCACCATTTGGGGTTTTGAGGTCAAGGGGAATATGGACTGGGGTGTGTGGGGTGACGCGAGGTTCAGCACCCCCTTTGCGTATGGTCAAACCCGTGGCCGGGACAATGGCTCGGGATTGCCACTGAACTCCATCGATCCTGCGATGGCCACCTTGGGCGTCAACTTTGAGGCGACTGGCTGGTCATTGCGTGCGGATCTGCGCCACCACGCCGCCAAGGATGCCGCGGATGTGGACCCGACCTCGGGCGTGCGAGCAGGCAGCACACAATTTACCAATGTCCCCGCTGCCACCACACTGGACATCACCGGCCAGTGGCGCATGCGCAAGGATCTGCGCCTGACGGCGGGCATTGTGAATGCCACCAATGTCAAGTACTGGTTGTGGTCCGATGTGCAGGGTCTGACGACTGCCAACGCCATCACCCAGGCAGATGCTTACACCCAACCCGGCCGGCACATCAACCTGTCCCTGGTCATGGACTTTTGATCAAAGGCTTTCTGCAGCGGCTTGCTACAGCCGCATAGGGCTGGCGTAGCCGGTCATTTCCAGGTAGCCGCGCCCTACCAGGCGCTGGTTGCTGTCCCATACCTCGCACAGCCCCTCCCAGTAGATGCCGCCGGTGGACGTGCGGCTGTCCAACTCCTGGTTGTCGACCAGGGCACGCACCGTGTAGAAGTCCGCCGGTGTGCGCACCAGCCACTCCACGGGATAGCTGGCCTGGCTCTGCGGGCTCTTCCAGTTGCGCAGCGGCTTGAAGTCCACCTCACCGCGCTGAAAGGTGAACAGCCTGTCCTTCGCACGGAACGATCCGCCGTCCCACACCGCGTTGCCTTGCCTGTCGCGCAAACGAAATGCCGTCAGCGCGCTGCCATCCAGCAAGTTGATGCCCAGCCAGTCCCAACCCACGGCCTGCGGCGGCATCACCTGCTGGCTCCATTCATGGTCCAGCCACGCTGTGCTGCCCGTGCCGACCGCGTAACGCTGTCCTTGCAACACCAGTTCGCCACGCACCTGCAAATGCGGCAGGCTGTAGTAGTAGCTGGTCTGCGCGGAATCCGGCCCTTTTTGGGACAACCCTCGGTCACCCTGCAACAGAACGGGCTGGCTGGCGGTCAGCGTTACGGCGATGGAAAAATCCTGGGCGGTAATGCGGGCCTGTAAGTCCGGGCCCTGGCGTGCCAGCGACCAGTCGCGCAGCTGAATATTTGTGTCCTGCGTACTGGTCCAGGCGCTGTCGTTGGGATTGTCTGCGGGCTCTGCGCCGGACGACCTGGCCATGCGCTGGTCGTGCCACAGCTTGCGGCCCTTCACATCCGTCAGTGCGGCATGCGCAAACACCAGTTGGCGGGCTGCCAGGCTGGATTGCATCGACTGGGTACTGGGAATCCGGCTGCGAAAGAACGTCACCTGAAAGCCAAAGGCGGCCTTGGCGTTCTCGTCCAGCGCGTAGCCGGTGACGTACCACCATTCAATGGCGTAGTCGGGGTGCGCACCCGCGTCACGGGGAAACACCAGGGCCTTGCGTGGCAGGGGTGCTGCAGGCACGCGCGGTGCCAGCGCAACACCCATGCCGGCACCCAGCAGGGTGCGTCGGCCGATGGTCTGACTGGGCGAGGGGGTAGAGGGGGCGGTGGATTGCATGGCTGGAAATTTCCTTGACTGCCCAGTAGCGGGCGCACTCTGGACCGTTTGCCCCCTCGGTGCGCCAAGCCACAGACAAGCACGCGAAAGGGCGACATTGTTCCTGTTGGTGTTTACGAGGACAACGCGTGGCAACTTTACAAGATTTAACCTGTCGCAATACGCCGGACACCGGCCCAACCCACAATAGCACCGTGAACGCTAAAGACCCTTCCCCCCTCACGCCGACTACCACCTGGACTGCACCCTTGGTGTGGCTGGTCGCAGCAGCGCTGGGTGGCTGCGCAGTGCAGCCATCCAGCCTGTCGACCGGACTGGATGCACCGGTTCCCGCACGGTGGTCTGTTGTCACCGCAGAGTCCATATCCGGGCAGTCCGGGACCGTGCTGGCGCAGTGGTGGCAGCGCTTCAACGATCCATTGCTGACTGCTCTCGTTGCGCAGGCTTTGCAGTCCAACACCGACGTGCGCTCGGCGCAGGCTGCATTGCAGCAGTCGCGTGCCCTGCGGGACGGCAAGGCTGCGGGCCTGGGGCCTAGCGTCAACGCCTCGGCTTCGGCCCAACGCAGCCGCTCGGGTGGCAACGACGCCGCCGACTCCTTCCAGCTCGGGTTTGATGCGAGCTGGGAGCCCGATGTGTTTGGCGGCCAGCGCAGCACACTGAATGCCGCAGAAGCCGATGCGCAGGCCGCGCAAGCCAGTCTGTCCCAGGTGCAGGTGTCAATGGCGGCCGAGGTTGCCGTGACCTACATCGATCTGCGGGGCTTGCAGGCGCGCCTGACTATTGCCCGCAGCAACCTGGCCGCACAAATGGAGACCTTGCAGATTGCACGCTGGCGCGCCCAGGCCGGGTTGGCGTCGTCGCTGGATGTGGAGCAGGCCGTGGCCGCCAGCGAGCAAACCAGCGCCCAGATCCCTTCGCTGACCACCAGCCTGGCCCAGGACCTTAGCAGCCTCGCCGTGCTGACCGGCCAGCCGCAGGCGCTCCTGCAAAACAGCCTGACAGCCGACGCTGCGCGTGTGGGCCTTGTTCCCCAGGCGAGCACAAACCTGGCCGTGGCCTTTCCAGCGCAGACCCTGCGCCAGCGCCCGGACGTCAGCGCGGCCGAGTACCGCGTCAGTGCGGCGCTGGCCCGTGTTGCGCAGGCCGATGCGGCGCGCTACCCCAGCTTCCAGATTTCGGGTTCTCTCGGTTTGCGCGCCTTGACGTTGGGCGCCTTGACCAATGGGGCGTCGGTGGCGCAGGCACTGCTGGCCAGTGTTTCGGTTCCCTTGTTTGACGGTGGTGCCGCGCGCGCCCAGGTCCGGGCTCAGGAAGCTGCGCTGGAACAGGCCCGGTTGGCCTACCAGTCAACCGTGCTCAAGGCGCTGAAGGACGTAGAAGACGCCCTGGTGGCCCTGCAGGGCAATACCGAGCGTCTGGCGCGCCTGCAGGCCGCTTCCAGCGCCGCTGCCAATGCCGACCTGCTGGCGCGCCAGCGTTATGCCAGCGGGCTGATCGATTTTCGTACCGTGCTCGATACCCAGCGTACCTTGCTCTCCACCCAGGACGGTGTGGAGTCCACCCGTGCCAGCGTGAGCGCCGACCACGTGCGCCTGTACAAGGCCCTGGGTGGTGGCTGGACCCCCGACGCCGACACTGCGACACCCTGAATCCCCTACACGCCATGACCAACCCTACACCCCCTGTTGACACGCCTGCAAACCCCACGGCGGTCGATTTGCAAGCCATACTGGGCGACGAACACATCCGGCCCTGGTGGCAGCGGCCTGCACTCTGGATGGCCATTGCGGTGGCCGCCGTGCTGGCAGCAGGCCTTGCCTATTGGCAGACGCAAAAGAACACCAGCGCACAGCCCAACTACGTGACCGAGGTGTTGAAGAAGGGCAACCTGACCTTGACGGTGCTGGCCAACGGCACGCTGCAGCCCACGCGCGCCGTCAACGTCGGCAGTGAACTGTCCGGCACCGTCAAGCGCGTGCTGGTGGATGTGAATGACCGCATCAAAAAGGGCCAGATTCTGGTCGAGCTGGACACGGCCAAACTGTCCGACCAGGTGCTGCGCTCCCGTGCGTCGCTGGCTGCAGCATTGGCACAGCAGGCACTGAGTACCGCCTCGTTGAAAGAAGCCCAAGCCAACCTGGCGCGCTTTGAAGAGGTGGCGCGACTGTCGGGCGGCAAGGTGCCGTCGGCCACCGAGCTGGACAGTGCCCGCGCCAATGTGGACCGTGCCGTGGCCACCGAGGCCAGCGCCCGCGCCAACGTGGCCGAGGTTCGGGCAACGGTGTCCACCGACGAGACCAATCTGTCCAAAGCCTCCATCCGCTCGCCCATTGACGGCGTGGTACTGACCCGCACGGTGGACCCGGGCAACGCGGTGGCCGCCTCGTTGCAGGCCGTCACGCTGTTCAGCGTGGCCGAAGACATTGCCCGGTTGCGGCTGGAAGTCAGCGTGGACGAGGCCGACGTCGGCTCCGTCCAGGTCGACCAAAGAGCCACCTTCACGGTCAGTGCTTATCCGTCGCGCCGCTACCCGGCCAAGATTACCCGGGTGGCCTTTGGCTCCACCAAGACCGACAACGTGGTCACCTACACAACCCAACTGGAGGTGGACAACGCGGACCTGAGCCTGCGCCCCGGCATGACGGCCGCCGCCACCATCGTTTCGACCGAACGCACCGGCGTCTTGCTGGTGCCCAATACTGCGCTGCGTTTTAGCCCCACAACCGAATCCGCAGCAGCGGCATCCGCACCGGCGGCCGACAGTGGTGGCGTGGTCTCCAAGCTGGTGCCGCGCATGCCACGGGGTGGTGGGCGCAAGACCGCGGGTGGCAGCGGTCTCGCCGCCAAACAGGTGTGGATTCTCAAGGACGGCCAGGCCGTGGCGGTGGCCGTCAAACCCGGTATCAGCGATGGCCGCATGACCGAAGTGTCTGGCGAGGGCCTGCAGGAGGGCATGGCTGTGATTACTGACCAGCGCGCCGCGGGAGCCGAAAAGTGACCCAGCCGCTGATCCGCCTGCGCGGCATCACCAAGACCTATGGCCAGGGCGCCACCGCGTTGCAGGCCCTCAAGGGGGTGAACCTGGACATTGAAGCCGGCGACTTTGTGGCCATCATGGGCCCCAGCGGTTCGGGCAA
This sequence comes from Rhodoferax sp., assembly GCA_030645355.1. Classification (GTDB taxonomy): domain Bacteria; phylum Pseudomonadota; class Gammaproteobacteria; order Burkholderiales; family Burkholderiaceae_C; genus Allorhodoferax. The sequence continues at coordinate 60,964 of JAUSNJ010000187.1, forward strand.
GTCCACCGCCATGAACACGCTGGGCGCGCTGGATACGCCCACCACAGGCGAATACCTGTTCCAGGGCCTGCATGTGGAGACCCTGAGCCGCGACCAGCGCGCCCGCCTGCGCAGACGCTATCTGGGCTTTGTGTTCCAGGGCTTCAACCTGCTGGCCCGTACCTCGGCGCAAGAGAATGTGGAGTTGCCCTTGCTGTACCGGGGCGAAGCGGCCGCCGCCCGTCACGCCATGGCCGCCAAGGCGCTGGAGTCCGTTGGCCTGAAGGGCTGGGAGCACCACACGCCGGCCGAACTTTCGGGCGGGCAGCAGCAGCGCGTGGCCATTGCTCGCGCCATCGTCACCGAGCCGGCCGTGCTGCTGGCCGACGAGCCCACCGGCAACCTGGACACCCAGCGCAGCCGCGAGATCATGGACCTGTTGTGGGGCCTGAACGTGAACCATGGCATCACCGTGCTGATGGTGACGCATGAACTGGACATGGCCGCCTATGCCAAACGCATCGTGCGTTTTGTTGACGGTGTGGTGGCCAGCGATGAGCGCAATGAACACCCGGCGGGTTTGCACGCGGCCCCGCCCGTGCCCGAGGCGCACTGAGATGCTGCTCAATACCCTGATGCTGGCCCTGCGCTCGATCCGGCGCAACCTGATGCGCTCGTTCCTGACCATCCTTGGCATCGTCATTGGCGTGAGTGCAGTCATCACCATGGTGACCCTGGGCAATGGCGCCACGCTGGCCGTGCAGAACCAGATCTCCGGCCTGGGCACCAACCTGCTGCAGGTACGTCCCGGTCAGCGCATGGGCCCCGGCGGTGGTGGCAATGCGGTGGCATTCAAGGAGTCCGACGCCGAAGCGATCGCCACCCAGATCGGTGGCATTGCGGCCGTGGCACCCGAGGCACGCACCAACTCCACACTGGTGGCCTATGGCCGCAACTGGAGCAGCAGTGTCATCGGCAGCACCAATGACTGGCTGACGACCGGCAACTGGAAGCTGGTCAGCGGCCGCGAATTTTCGAACGACGAATTGCGGGGCGGCGCAGCGGTCTGCCTGATCGGCGAAACCGTGCGGCGCGAGCTGTTTGGCACGCAAGCTGCCCTGGGCGCGCAGTTGCGCGTCAAGCAGATTTCGTGCGAGATCGTGGGCTTGCTGGCATCCAAAGGGCAGGGCGCCTTTGGCAACGACCAGGACGATCTGGTGCTGGTGCCCCTCAAAACCTTGCAGCGGCGCATCACCGGCAACACCCGGGTTAACACGCTGCTGGTGTCCATGCAGGACGGCAGCGACGCCACGCGCGTCACGGCCGGCATCACGCAGTTGCTGCGCGAGCGGCGCAAGCTGGCCAGTACCGACGAAGATAACTTCAACGTCCTCGACACCAAGCAGCTGGCTGACACCCTGTCGGGCACCACCAAGGTCATGACCATGCTGCTGGGCGCCGTGGCCGCCGTGAGCTTGCTGGTGGGTGGCATCGGCATCATGAACATCATGCTGGTCAGCGTGACCGAGCGCACGCGCGAGATTGGCCTGCGCCTGGCCATTGGTGCGCTGGAGCGCGAAGTGCTGTTGCAGTTTTTGATAGAGGCTGTGGTGCTGGCCGCGCTGGGTGGACTGGTGGGCATTGTGCTGGCCACCGCTGCCTCCATCGGGCTTGCGGCATTGATGGAGGTGCCGTATACGTTCAACCTCGCCGTCAACGTGCTGTCGTTTGTGTTCTCCGCCGTCATTGGCGTGATGTTTGGCTACTTCCCGGCGCGCCGTGCCGCGCGGCTGGACCCCATCGAGGCGCTGCGGCACGAGTAGGCGCTACCAGTCTTCCTTGACCGCCAGCACGGCGTCACGTCCTGCGGCCGCACGCCCGGCCAGCCATGCCGTCAGCGTGCCCGCCACCACCACCGAAGCGCCCAGGGCCAGCAGGCGCCAGCCGGGCAGGGTCAGCTCCATGGTCCAGTGAAAGCTCTGCGGGTTGACCACGTGTACCAGCACCACGGCAACGGCCAAGCCCAGGCCCAGACCTGCCATGGCGCCCAGCGTAGTCCAGGCCAGCCCCTCGGTGGCCACCACGCGCAGCACCTGGCGCCGGGTCAGGCCTAGGTGCACCAGTAGGCCAAACTCCTTGCGCCGCGCCAGAACCTGCGCGCTGAAGGACGCCGCCACGCCAAACAGCCCAATGCCAATCGCCACGGCCTGCAGCCAGTAGGTCACGGCAAAGCTGCGGTCGAAGATGCGCAGCGAGGTGGCGCGGATCTCGCGCGCCGAGCCAAAGTCCATCAGCCGCCCCGCCTCGCCACCGGGTGTCTGGGCCTGGGCATTGGCCAGGTCGCGCAGCGCCTGCTCCAGCGCGGGCACATCGGTATCGGGCTCCAGCCACAGGGCAATGTCGTTGACACGCGCATCGCCACTCAGACGCTGAAAATCCGCCTGCTCCATGGCGATGGTGCCAAACTGGCGGGAATAATCGCGCCACACACCTGCTATGAAAAACGTAGCGCTATCATCATATTTATCGAGGGCTAGAGCCTGAAAATGCTTAAGGAGTGGGACGTAGACCGTGCCCGGGCGAGCGCCGTGCAGGTCGACCATGGCCTCGCTCACGTAGATGCCGATCTGGCCCGCGGGCACCGGCAGGGGCTCACCGGTGAGCGGCAGGCTGCGTGTGGCCCCCGTCATAGCCCCCAGGGGGCGGGCAATCAGCGTGACAGCGGGTTGGCCGGGGTCGGGTAGAAACTGCGTGTTGCGCTGACTGCTCAGCCGCTGCACACCGGGCAGCCGTGCCGCGGCCTGCACAAAGGCGTGGTCGAAATAGGCGGTGTCCTGTGTGCTGGCGCTGGCCGAGGAACGCACATACAGGCTGGCGGGCAGCACCGTGTCCAGCCACTGTGTGACCGAGGTTCTGAAACTGGCCACCATTACCGTCAGCGCCACAGCCAGGCTCAGCGCGGCCACCACACCGCTCACCGCCACCGCCGCACTGCCACGCACACGCCGGGCCCGCTCCACTGCCAGCAGCGGCAAGGCCTGGCGGGTGACCAGCGGTGCCACGCGGTCCAGCACCACGCCCACCAGCCAGGGCAGGCCGGCAATGCCGCCCACCAGAATCAGGCCCACGCTGGCATAGGCCGCCAGCGGTATGCCCCATACCGGGGGCAGCAGGGCCAGCAGGCCACCGGCCACCAGCAAGGCGGCTGCCATCACCCCATGGCTCCGGGGCGCCTGTGCGGCGCCCAGGCCCTTGAGCGTTTGCGCGGCCGGCAGGCCCTGCGTCCAGCGCGCGGGCCACCAAGCACCCACCAGGGCCGCCAGCAGGCCCAGTGTGGCAAACGCCAGGGCGGCCAGCGGGCTCCATTGCAATGCGGGCGCGCCACCGGCAAAGAAGCCCCCGCCCAGGTCGCCACCCAGCAGGCGCAAGGCCAGGGACGCCAGGCCCGTGCCCAGGGCGATGCCCAGCACACTACCCACCAGGCCCAGCACTGCGGCCTCCAGCAGCACCAGTCCCAGGCGCTGTCCGCCGGTCAGCCCCAGCACGCCGAGCAACGCAAACTGCGGCGCGCGCCGGCTCACGCTCAGCGCCAGCACCGAGAACACCAAAAACCCCCCGGTGAACAACGCCACCAGGGCCAGCACCGTCAGGTTGACCCGGTAGGCGCGCGACAGCGTGGACATGCGCTCCAGCGTGTCACCGGGCTCCGCCAGCGTGGCTTGCGCCGGCCAGTCGGGCGCGGCGTGCTGGGCGCGGACAAAGGCGGCGCGGTCCACGCCGGCACGCAGACGCAAGTCCAGACGCGTCAGGCGGCCCGGCTTGCCAAACAGGTCTTGCGCCGCGGCAATGTCCATCACCGCCAGCGGTGCACCGGATGTGCGCACCGAGCCTGCCACCCGCACCGTCTTAAGTTGCATGCCCCACTGCAGTTGCAGCGTTTCGCCAGCCAGGCGGCTGCGTGCGCTCGCGTTCAGGAACACGGTGTCGGGTGCAAAGATGTCCAGCCGGTCGGCGCTGGTACCTGGCAAGGGCAGCAGGTCCGGGCTGATTTGCGCTACCTGTAGCGCGTCAACGCCCACCAGGCGCAGCAGCACGCGGGGGGTGTTCGCATTGGGATTGGGGCCCAGCGCATAGGCGCTGATCTCCAGCACCGGGCTGGCCAGCGCCACGTCGGGGTGGCGGGCCACACGGCCCAGCAGCGTGTCCGGAATGCCGCCTGCCGAGCCGGTGCTGGCACGCACCTCCAGGTCCGGCTGCCCGCCAACCGAGCGCACCGCCTGCGCAAATTCGTCCAGTGCCGACGCATTGATCAGGTGCACGGCAAACGCCAGCGCCACACCCAGCATCACCGACACCACCGCCGCGGCGTTGCGCCAAGGGTGGTTGCGCAATTCCTGCCAGGAGAAGCTTGCGAGCAGTGCGAAAAGGGTTTGCATGGGTAAGATGGATTGTGCGCTGTCGCGCTGGCGGCAGGGGCCCTGCTATTCTTTGCCAATGACCGAGCCGAAACTTCTCTTAAAACGCGATTCCGCAGTCCTGACGTTGGTCTTGAATCGACCCAACAAGCTCAATGCGATCGACAACGAGTTGGCTGCCTCCTTGCTGGAGGCGCTCGACACTGCAGCGGCCGATTCATCCATACGCGTCATCCGAATCGCAGGCAGCGGCAGGGCATTCTGCGCAGGCCGTGATGTCAGCGAAGCTCCTACGGATAGAGATCTTGAATTAGTCCAGGCCGTTGCAAAGTCGATTGTCGGGAATCCCAAACCCGTCGTTGCTGCGGTCCATGGCTGGACCGTCGGGGCCGGGCTTGAATGGATGCTCAATGCGGACATTGTCTATGCATGCGACGACACCAAGTTCAAGCTGCCTGAAGCCTCGATTGGTGTTTTTGTGACCGGTGGCTTGGTTGCTACGCTACCGGCCGCAATCGGCTTGACACGCGCCAAGGCGCTGATGTTGCTTGGTGATGAAATCAGCGCTCGACAGGCAGCCGACTGGGGCCTCGTCTATCGAGTGTTGCCGAAGGAAGAAATGGATGCGGTCACCATGGAGGCGTGCCAAAGATTGACGGAGTTGAAGCCTCAAGTTGCAATGCAGTTCAAGCGAGTCCTCAATATGTTTGGTTTGGAGGGGTTCGACAAGGCGATCAATGAGGAAACGAATGTTCAACGCATTCTTGGCCGCAGTGCCGCATCACCTTCAACATAACAACTGCTTCCCAGTCTGGAATGGGCCATGACAAGGATAAGGCGCTGGTCTTTTTGCGCCGCTAAGCACAGGACGGATCCTTTGCGCTGAGCCGCTGCGCTGTGGCGCGCAGCACGCCATTGGCAAGCAGGGCAGGTCGCTAGAATGCGCCCACCACTGGTGCACCCGCCACGAGCGACACGAAAGACCGCATTTGTTCAACATGCCCCATCCCGCTTTGGCTTTGCATGGCTTCTCGTTCGCCCGACGGTTGGGGCGCGTGTGTTTGTTGGGGTTGCTGGCAGCCAGCGCGTGGCTGGCCCATGCCGCCGAACTGCGGGTCCTGACCCATGCCTCTTTTGCCCTGCCCAAGCCCCTGTTGGCGCAGTTTGAGAAAGAGGCGGGCGTCACACTGCGCATCACCAAGGCCGGTGATGCCGGTGAGATGCTGAACAAGCTCATCCTGACCCGCGCCAACCCGGTGGCCGATGTGGTGTTTGGCATTGACAACGTGCTGGCAGGCAAAGCCCTGGCGGCACAGGTGCTCGACCCGTGGGAGGGCCCGGCGGTTGACGAGAGCAAGATCACCTTGCCCGCCGGTCTGGTGCCGGTGGACTACGGCTACGTCACGCTCAACTTCGACAAGGCCTGGTTTGCCAAAAAAGGCCTGGCCTTGCCGCAGTCGCTGGATGATCTGGCTCAGCCCGCCTACGCGAAGCTCCTGGTGGTGCAAAACCCGGCGACGTCCAGCCCGGGCAATGCCTTTCTGCTGGCCACCATCGGCGCCCTGGGTGAAACCCGGGCCTTTGACTGGTGGGCCCGCATGCGCGCCAACGGCGTCAAGGTTACCAAGGGCTGGACCGAGGCCTATTACACCGAGTTCAGCCACAGCGGCGGTGCGCGCCCCTTGGTTGTCAGCTATGCCAGTAGCCCGGCCGCCGAAGTGTTCTACAGCAAGCTCAAACTCGCCGAACCGCCCACAGGCAGCCTGGCCTTGCCAGGTGGCGTGTTCCGCCAGATTGAAGGCGTGGCGCTAATCAAGGGCGGACGCGAGCGCGCTGCAGCGTTGCGGTTTGTGCAGTTTTTGCGGTCGCCTGCGGTGCAGCAAGCGCTTCAAGCCGAGATGTGGATGTTCCCGGCGGACGCCACCGTGGCGCGCGCAGATGCGCTACGCCATGCGGTAGAGCCTGCGGCCTTTGACAGCCCCGGCGCGCAGGCCATCGCAGAAAAGAATGCTGAGTGGGTGCAACGCTGGACCAAAGTGGTTTTGAAGTGATGCACGCCGAACGTGTAGTGCATAAAACTATCGCTAGCCCTCGCCAGCACTGCGTAAGCAGCTATGAAAAATAGAGCAAACTGGCTGCTGGCAGCTTTCCCTCTGGTCTTCCTGCTGACCCTGCTGGTGGCACCCGCGTTGCGCCTGCTGGTCGAGGGTGGGCAGCTCTCCCTGTGGGCGCCGCTGCAGGACAGCTACTTGCGCTGGCGGCTGGCCTGGTCTTTTCTGCAAGCTACTCTGACCTGCGTGCTGGCGCTGGGGCTGGGCCTGCCCGTGTCCTGGGTGCTGGCGCGTTTCGAGTTTGCGGGGAGGGCGTTTGTGCTGCACGCGCTGATGCTGCCCTTTGTGGTGCCCACGCTGGTGGCGGCCATGGGTGTGCTGGCGCTGTTGGGGCCGCAAGGCGTCGTCCAGGCGTGGGGCGGCCCGGACCTGCAGGGTAGCCCGTGGTTGCTGGTCTACGGCAATCTGTTTTTCAACCTGTGTCTGGTGGTGCGCGCCGCCACCGAAGCGTTGGGGCAGGTCAGCGCCTCCCGCGTCGCCGCAGCCCGCACGCTGGGCGCCACGCCGTGGCGGGTGTTCTGGCGCATCGAGTGGCCGGCTGTTGCGCCCTGGTTGATGTCGGCGCTGTGCCTGGTGTTCTTGTATTGCTTTTCCGGCTTTGGTCTGGCCCTGGTGCTGGGTGGGCAGGAATACGCCACCGTGGAGGTGGAAATCTATACGCTGGTGGCGCACGAGTTGCAGTTGGCGCAGGCCGGTTCTTTGGCGCTGTGGATGCTGGCGCTCACGGGCGTGGTGGCGCTGGTCTATGCAGCCATCGAGCGGCGCCTGGCCACACCGTCCCGTGCGGATGCTGTTCAACGACGCAGGCCGAATGGCTTGCGCCAGTGGGGCAGCGTGTGGGGTGCGTTGGTGGTGCTGCTGCTGTGTTGTGGTGCACCACTGATGGCCATCGTTTGGCGTGCGGCCGCGGCCGGCAGTGGCGCCTGGAGTGTGCTGCTGGACGACGCCACGCTGGCGGCGCTGTGGAACAGCCTGCGCTTCACGGCGCTGGCCGTTGCACTGGCGACCAGCCTGGGGCTGGCGCATGCGCTGGCGGCCCGCCAGTCGCTGGTGCTGCGCACCCTGGTTTTCCTGCCGGTTGTGGTGTCGCCCGTGATGGTGGCGTTTGGCCTGCTGCTGCTGTACCCGCAGTGGACGGCCAGCTTTGGCCTGTTGGTGTGCGCCTACGCCTTGTTGGCCTACCCCTTTGTCGCCAAGTCACTGGCGGGGGCGCTGGACAGCATGCCCGCCCATCTGGCGCAGGCGGCGCGGACGCTGGGTGCCACGCCGCTGCATGTGTTCTGGCGCGTGACCCTTCCCCTTCTGCGCCCTGCGTTGCGCCGGGGCATGGCGTTTGCGGCGGCCACGGCCGTCGGTGAGTTTGCTGTCACGCTGTTTTTGTCGCGCCCCGAGTGGGCTACCCTCACCACACTGGTGTATGAACATCTGGGACGGCCGGGAACGGTCAACCGCGATGCGGCGGTGGTGCTGTCGTGTTTGTTGATGGGGTTGGCTTTTTTGGCGTTTGTGGTGATTGAGTGGTCTGGGGGGAGGCCCCCACTCCCCCCAACCCCCTCGCCCCGCCGGGCGAGGGGGAGCTTTAACAGCCACATTTGACCACGCGCTTTTGAGTGATGCTTCTACTGGCGGGAGTCTCTTTGATGGAGTTGTTTTGTGCTTGAGTTAATGGGTGTGTCCAAGGACTGGCAGGCGCGCGTGCTGTTGCGTGGCGTGAGTTTGCGTGTTGCTCCGGGTGAAACGGTGGCTGTGTTGGGGCCGTCAGGGTCGGGGAAAAGCACGCTGCTCAAAATCGTGGCGGGGCTGGAGCCGCTGGATGCGGGGCGCGTGCTGTTTGATGGGCAAGACATCACCGCGCTGGCGCCCGAGCGGCGGCGTTTTGCGTTGATGTTTCAGGACTTTGCGCTCTTTCCCCATCTGGATGTGCAGGACAACGTGGCCTTTGGCCTGGTGGAGCAGGGTGTGCGCAGGGCCGACGCCCGCTCGCAGGCCTGCGCCATGCTGGAGCGCTTTGGTCTGCAGGACTTTGCACGCGCCCGCGTGACCCGGCTCTCCGGCGGCGAACAGCAGCGCGTGGCCCTGGCCCGCGCCCTGATCACCCAGCCGCGCGTGCTGCTGCTGGACGAGCCGTTCTCGGCGCTGGATGCCGAGCTGCGCCTGCAGCTGCGCGAGGAGTTTCGCCAGCGCATCACCGAATTCAACATGGCAACCGTGCTGGTGACCCACGATGAAGCCGAGGCCCGCGCCATGGGAACCACCGGCTACCGCTTGGTGAATGGTGGGCTGCAGCAGATTTGGTGATTGGATTTGCCATCCCGCTGCCGTTGCAGCCCAACCCCAAAAAACTGCGTTTCATCGCCCAAGCGTCGACAAGCGGACGCGAGCGCACGACACTGCCCCCTGTTCACAGTATGCAAATTCAAGGAGATCCCCATGCGAAAGTTCCTCTGTATCGGATTGCTGGCGGCAACGCCATGGGCCTTCGCGGCGCAGGAGGCGCGCGAGTTGCCGGAGTTCAAATCCATCAAGAGCCAGGGCGTCTACACACTGGTTGTGACCGCCGGACAGAAGCAGTCCGTGGTCGTCAATGGTGACGAGAGCGTTCTGGCCAAGCTCAGCACCACCGTCGTGGGCGACGAGCTGGTCATTGCCATGCCGGAGAAAAAGAAGAGCTTTGGCTGGAGCGATCGCGTCGCCATCACGATCACCGTCCCTGAGCTGACCCGCATGCACCTGGAAGGCGTGGGGGGAACCACGTTGAAACAGCTGGCGGGTGAGAGCTTCCATCTCACCTACCAGGGCGTTGGCTCCACCACCGTAGACGGCAAGGTCAAGAATTTTGTCCTGAGGGCCGAGGGCGTGGGGACCCTGAACGCGCGTGAGCTGGACGCCCAGCACGTGGATGCCCGGCTGGAGGGCGTTGGTTCGGTCAAAGTGCGTGCCAGTGAATCGCTGACCGCCAGGGTGGAAGGCGTGGGCTCGCTGACGTACTACGGAAAGCCAGCCAAGGTGACCAAGTCCGCTGATGGCATCGGCACCGTGCACGCCGCAGAGTGATGCGCCTGCCGGATTGTGTACGATTGTTTCAATGAACTCCTGACTCTGTCGCGCGGAAGGCATTCTTTCTGGATGCGTCACTTAGGTTTTTCAGTCTAGATTGCATAGCTGTCCTTGAATTATTGTGTACAAACGTACACAATTCAGACGATCGCTGGGTTTTCCAGCGATGTCCACCTTCAAGGAGACAGCATGGCTACCGCATCCAAGTCCTCAACCAAGTCCAAAGTTGCGCACGAACCGTCCCTGCGCTTCTACCACTCGCAGGCCCTGCGCCAGAAAACGGATGCCGTCCTGACCGCTCTGGAGGCGCACCCTGGCAAGAAGAACCACGGTGATGCCATGGCGGATCTGGTCGCGGAACTGGTAGACGCGGGCATGGACTACTACTTTCTGAAGCCACTGAAAGCGGCAGATGTTGGCTTTGTGGCCGAGCAGTCCGCCCGGCTGGGCATGTCGGGGGCGGTCACGCTGATCAGCTCGGTCTGCCGCAAGTTCATCACCCGCATGGACCACCCGCAGCTGCTGGTGGTTGCCACCCATATCCGCAGCCTGGCAGTGGATTGACTGCACGACAAACATGAAGCGTCCGCACATTCACCTCTCCGACATCCAGGGCTATAGCCAGCTGGTCATAGACGCCACGCTGGGTGTTACCGATATGGTGGAGGCCATGCACCACACTATGTTGGGTTTGCCCATGCCCTTGGGCCAGGTTGGCGCCAAGCCGGTATCCGGCGTGCATGGAGTGGTCTACAAAAGCCTGCAGGGCAGCAGCGCCTTGGTCTACCGGCTGGTGCGCCATGCGACTGCAGCGGTGGGCCAGGGACTGAACAGCGCTGTGGAGTACTGTCACCCCGAGCGTGATCCCGCCCATTCGTCCGCTGGCCGCAGCGCCCTGGTGTCCATCCTGAACGGCGTGCTGGGCGACCACATGCAGGCACACGGTAACCCGCTGACTCTGCGCATGGCGTGGCGGCGGGACGGCCAGACGCTGGAGATCACCCGGCCGGCTTTGGCCCACGCGATCCCGCATGCGTCGGGCAAGATTCTGGTGATGCTGCATGGTCATTGCATGAACGAGTTGCAGTGGTGCCGCAACGGCCACGACCATGGCGCGGTGCTGGCGGCGGCCAACGGATTCACGCCCATGTACCTACGCTACAACACGGGCCTGCACATTTCGGAGAATGGCCGCGCGCTGGCCGACCAACTGGAGCAGCTGCTGGCCCAATGGCCCACGCCGGTACAGGAGGTATGCATTGTGGGCTACAGCATGGGCGGCATGGTGGCGCGCAGCGCTTTTCACTATGGAAAAAAGGCGCACCACGGTTGGGTCAGGCAGGTGCATAAACTGTTCTTTGTTGGCACACCCCAGCACGGGTCGATGGTTGAGCAGGCCGGCAACCTGATCGACAAGGCGTTGGAGGCCAGCCCCTATTCCCATGCACTGTCGCGCCTGGGAAAAATCCGCAGTGCCGGCACGACGGACCTGCGCCATGGCAATCTGATCGACGAGGACTGGAAAGGCCACGACCGATTTGCCCATGCCGACGACCGACGCCAGCTCTCGCAGCTGCCGGCCAACGTCCAGTGCTACGCGATTGCAGCAATGATTGCCAAGAAGCCCAGCGAAATCTGGGGCCAGTTGGTGGGTGACGGCCTGGTGCCGTTGAAGAGCGCGCTGGGCAAGCACCGCGACGCCGACCGTGCACTGCACCTGCCGGCCGAACACCAGCGCGTGTTCTACGGCATGCACCACCTGGGCCTGCTCGATAGCCCAGAGGTTTGTGACCAGTTGCAGACCTGGATTTCGGAGGTGCGCTAGTCAACCGTGGCCGGACTCCCGTATTTCTTCCCGAAGATCGTTCGCAAACGCCTCGGCCAGCAGCATCTTGGTGGTGATCTGCGGAAAGATGATGGCGTAGCGCGATGCAATCGCCTCCTTGACCGGGCGCACCACCAGATCCGCCCCGGCAAATGGCGCTGCTGTCCATTTTGATACCAGCGTGATCCCCGCACCCGCGGCGACCAACGCACAGGCGATGGAGGAACTGGGCGTCTCCAGCACCACGTTGGGTGCCACGCCGAGCGTGGAAAAGGCCTCGTCCATCTGGTAGCGCACAAAGCTGTGTTGCGACAGCATCACCATGCGTTCGCCGTCCAGGTCTTTCAGCGAAATCTGCTTCTTGGCTGCCAGACGGTGGCCAGCAGGCAGTACCGCCATCGACGGCACCGGCTCCAGGGGTTCGATCTCGATGGCCGGGCGTGACAGGGGCAACTCAACGACGCCCACGTCGAACTGACGGGTGGACACCAGTTCGGCAATCTGGCGTGAAGGCAGGCTCTGCACAAACACCGTGACGTTGGGGCGCGTGGACTGAAACCGGGCAATGGCGCGCGGCACCAGCCACTGCGCCAGCGCCGGCAGTGTGGCCACGCGCAGGGCACCGGCGCGCTGGAAGCGGATGTCCTGCGCCACTTGCGAGATACGCTCAATGCTGCCGTAAAGCTGCTCGATCTCGCGGTACAACGCCTCGGCCTCCGGCGTGGGCACCAGGCGCCGCCCGCGGCGCTCAAACAACGCGTAGCCAATGCGCAATTCCATCAGGCCGATGGTGCGGCTCACGCCGGGTTGGGTCACGTTCATCTGTCGGGCCGCACCGACCACGCTGCCGGTCAGCATCACAGCACGAAAGGCCTCGATCTGGCGCAGATTGAGAACAGGTTTCATACATAACATTTTGGCATATACAGACCCAATCGTTTACCTTTTCAAGCTTTGCCGTGCTGCTTAGACTGCACCCACTCCAGCGCATCTTTGCTGTCTGGATCGAATTTTTCCTCTGTCTGTGAACCAACCGGAGTTCTATATGCGTAAAACCCTCACCGTCATGAGCAGCCTCGCACTGGCGGCATCCTTGAGTGCCCAGGCTGCCGAGACGATTTACGTCGGCGGTGCTGGCGGCTCGAACGAGAAACTGTTCAAGGAACAAATCATTCCGGCCTTCGAGGCCAAGACCGGAGCCAAGGTGGTTTACGTGCCGGGCAATTCCACCGACATCCTGGCCAAGCTGCAGGCGCAAAAGGGCAAGCAGGAAATTTCGGTCGCGCTGATCGACGACGGCCCGATGTACCAGGCGGTTGGCCAGGGTTTGTGCGCCAAGGTGGAAGACAGTGCGACCCTCAAAGACGTTTACCCCAATGCCCGCATGGTGGGCGACAAGTCAGTGGGCATAGGCTTCATCGCCACCGGCCTGGCCTATAACAAAGAGCAGTTTGCCAAGAACGGCTGGAAGGCACCGACCTCATGGCTGGACTTGACCGATGCCAAGTACAAACAAAAGTTGGTGATTCCACCCATCAGCAACGGCTACGGATTGTTGACCCTGTTGATGATGGCCAAACTCAACGGCGGTGGCGAGACCCATATCGACCCCGGCTTTGAAGTGATGACAAAAAAGGTGGCGCCCAACGTACTGGCCTGGGAGCCTTCGCCGGGCAAGATGGCGCAGATGCTGCAGACCGGCGAGGCGGCTTTGGTGGTTTGGGGCAATGGCCGCGTCCAGGCGGTAGTGGACCAGGGCGCACCGGTTGAATTTGTCTACCCGAAAGAAGGTGCGGTTGCCCTCATGGTGGCGGGCTGCGTGGTGGAAGGCGCGCCGCAAAGCAAGCTGGGACAGCAGTTCCTGCAGCATGTGGTGTCGGCCGAGTCGCAGGCGCAACTGGCCCAGGTGGTTGGCTTTGGCCCGGTCAACAAGACCACCAAGTTGGCGCCTGAGATCGCCAAGAAAGTGGTGTTTGGACCAGAAAAGGTCAATGCCCTGATTTCGCCCAATTACGACATTGTGAATGCCAAGCGTGCCGAGTGGACCAAGCGCTGGGACCGCGCGGTGGAGCAATAGAGCGACAGCGCCATGTCACGCCTGATACCAATACAACCACAACCATGAGCTTTCTAGAACTTCAGGGCTTGTCCAAGCGCTTTGACGACTTCACTGCTGTCAACGATTGCAGCCTGTCCGTCGCCAAGGGCGAGTTTGTCTGCCTGCTGGGGCCGTCGGGCTGTGGCAAGACCACCACGCTGCAAATGGTGGCGGGTTTTGTGTCGCCCAGCCAGGGGCGCATCGTGCTGGATGGCAAAGACATCACCGACGTGAAACCCGACAAACGGGGCCTGGGCATTGTGTTCCAGAGCTACGCGCTGTTTCCGCACATGACGGTGGCCGACAACGTGGCCTTTGGCCTGGAAATGCGCGGTGTGCCTGCTGCCGAGCGGCGTCGCCGCGTGGGCGAAACACTGGAACTGGTGCACCTGCAGTCGCTGACCGACCGCTACCCGCGCGAGCTTTCCGGCGGCCAGCGCCAGCGTGTGGCCATGGCGCGCGCGCTGGTGATACAGCCACCGGTCTTGCTGCTGGATGAGCCCATGGGCGCGCTCGACGCCAAGCTGCGTGAGGAGATGCAGATCGAGCTGCGTGCACTGCAGCACCGCGTGGGCATCACCACCATCATGGTCACGCACGACCAGGCCGAGGCCATGACGCTGGCCGACCGCGTGGTGCTGATGAACCAGGGGCGCATCGAGCAGGTCGGGCGGCCGTTTGATATGTACGAGCAACCCAATGGCCGTTTCTCGTCCACCTTTTTGGGCAAGGCCAATGTGTTTTCTGGCCAGGCCCTGGGTGGCATGGTGCATGTGGAAGGACACCGATTGCCGTGCGCGGACCAGGCCGCAACCGGCCGGGTGGATTACATCGTGCGGCCCGAGAAGGTCGAGATCACGCGCGAGTCGGCACTGGTGCGCGGGCGCATCAGCGCACGCGTGTTCCTGGGCAACCACTGGCTGTTCCAGGTGGACACGCCGCTGGGGTCTATGCAGATCACCCACGCCAACACCGGCCTGCCGCAGGCTGGCGAGGGTGACGAGGTGGGGCTGAGCTGGTCGGGCGAACACGCCCGGGTGGTGCCAACCGGGGCCGCCGCATGAACGAGCACCGCAACCGGCTGCCCTATTGGCTCACAGCGCCCGGCATGCTGATCACGCTGGCCTTTGTCGCGCTGCCGCTGGTTCTGCTGTTCTCGCTGAGCCTGTACCCGTTTGTCAGCGGCGTCGGCATTGGCGAGCAGTTGACGTTTTCCAATTACACCGAAATTTTTCGCGACGACTACTTCCACGCCATCTTCGCGCGCACCTTCGGCATGGCGATTCTGGTCACGCTGCTGTGCATTGCCATTGGCGTGCCCGAGGCCTATGTGTTGACGCGCCTGTCCGAACGCTGGCGCGCGGTGTCGGTGGTGATTGTGCTGGGGCCGCTGCTGATTTCGGTGGTGATTCGCACGCTGGGCTGGGCCGTGCTGTTGGGCAATGAGGGCGTGATCAACAATGTGTTGATGGCCACGGGCTTGGTCACTGAGCCGGTCAAGATCATGTTCACCTTCACCGGCGTGGTGATTGCCCTGGTGCATGTGCTGGTGCCCTTCATGGTGCTG
>JAUSNJ010000188.1 GCA_030645355.1 Rhodoferax sp.
GTCGCCCAGCCCTTGCTCGGCGTGTAGAAGTATCGTCTTGTCCGCCAAAGACTCTTTGCCCAGCCAGAGGGGTTGGGAGAAGTTGCGAAGCTTGTCCTGGTTGAGCTTTCGCTTCCAGCGCCATTCGTAGTTTTTCCAGCCCTGCGCAAAGTCGCCCAGCATCAGCTGGCACAGTGCTTCGTTCCAGTGGGCTTCGGCATAGTCCGGCGCAAGAAGGATCGCACGCTCGAAATTCTCCAGCGCCTCCGCAGGGCGTCGCAGGGCCCGCAATGCTGCGCCCCGGTTGCTCCATGCCTCCGGATAGGCCGGCCTGATCTGAAGCGCCTTCTCGTAGGCCTCCAGTGCCAGCGCGGGGCGGCTGAGATCCTGCAGTGCTGCGCCCAGGTTGCAGAGTGCCTCTGCAAAGTCGGGCCGGATACCGAGCGCCCGTTCACAACTCTCCAGAGCCTGCTCGGGCCGCTTCAAATCTCTCAACACGGCACCCCGATTGCTCAGTGCTTCTGCAGAATTTGGGTCAATGCGCAATGCCAAATCGTAACTCACCAGCGCTTCAGAAGCGCGCCCGAGGTCCCGAAATGCATTGCCCCGGTTACCCAGAGCCTCGGCATGACCGGGCTCGATGTTCAGTGCCCGCTCATAACTCGCCAGCGCATCTTGCGGACGCTTGAGATCGCGCAAGGTGTTGCCACGGTTGCGCCATGCTTCGGCAAAGTCCGGATTCAATTGCAGCGCAAGGTCGTAACTGGCGAGCGCCTCTTCAGGACGCTGGAGTTCCCACAATGCGTTGCCCCGATTGCTCAGCGCCTCTACGTAGTCGGATTTGATCTTCAGCGCCAAGTCATAACTGGCCAGCGCTTCCTCGGGGCGTTTCAGTGCCCGCAACACATTGCCATAGTTGTTGAGCACACCGAGGTGTTGGGGGTTGATTTTCAGGGCCTGCTCGAACAGGACCCGTGCTGCGGCAGGGTTGTGCTTTTGCGCTTCGGTCGTTGCCAGCAGTTGCAGCGCATCAAAGTGCTGCGGCTGCACCTGCAGGATTTCCTTGTACAGCACCTCTGCCTGATCGAGCTGGCCCTGCTGGTGCAGGCCCACCGCCTGCGCCAGCTGGGCGGCCAGGGCCTGGGCTGTCATTGCCGGTGGTTTTTGAGCGAGTGCTGGCGTTTGCGTTGGCGTTGGACCTGGACCGGGTTCGGGTTCGCGCTGCACACCGGACAGACGCAGCGTCAACGCCGCCTGCACCTCGGCCAGCACACCGGCCCAGTCGCCCGGGGCGCTCTGCCTGAACAGCCGCGCTGAGCCGTACCACGGGCTGTCGCTTCGTTCGAGCAGCCAGCGCCAGTCCGGGCTGTAGGCCAGCAGCAGCCACACCTCTTTGCCCATGGCGCCCGCCAGATGCGCCACGCTGGTGTCCACCGTGATCACCAGGTCCATCAACGCCACCACCGCGGCCGTGTCGCTGAAGTCTTCGAATGAATCACCCAGGAAGGTCAGTCCGGGCGTGTTTGCCAGCGCCGCCCGGTCGGCCGGGCGCAGCTCTTTTTGCAGGCAGTACCACTCGGCCCGCTCGCCGAGCAGTCCCCGCATGTCTGCCAGCGCCAAAGAGCGGTTGTGGTCGTTCTGGTGGCCGGTGCTG
>JAUSNJ010000193.1 GCA_030645355.1 Rhodoferax sp.
CGCAACCGGCCGCTGGTCGTCCATGCGAGCAAGGCGACCGAAGAAATCATCCGCTCGCACATCTTCAACTGGGCCATCTGGCCCGACTTCACCACGATCCCGGACTCCGCCAATCCGTACATGCGCTTCGAGACCATGGAAGTGGGCGATACGGTGCGACTGAATGGCCGCAAGATCACGATGCTGCCCGCGCGCCACACTGTGCCTGCCGTCGGCTTTCAGCTCGACAGCGGTCAGGGCAGCCTCGTATTTACCGGTGACACCACTGTCAATGACGAGTTCTGGCGGGTGGTCAACACGATTCCCCAACTGCGTTACCTGATCGTGGAGACGGCCTTCTCGAACAACGAGCGAAGGCTGGCCGAACTCTCCAAGCACCTTTGCCCCAGCATGCTCGCCAACGAACTCCAGAAGCTGGAAAGCCAGCCCGAGATCTTCATCACCCACCTGAAGCCCGGGCAAATCGAACTGACCATGCGCGAGATCGCCGAGTACATTGGCGACTACAAGCCGCGCATGCTCCAGAACAACCACTGCTTCGATTTCTAGAATTTCCAGACACATGCACATCGATCCAATCGCGCAGTTACGACAGCATGCATCGCTCAGCCCGCTGTCCGAGGGGGGATTGCAGGAAATATCCCGCCTGGGCCGGATCGTGGCTTTTCCGCGCGGCACCAACCTGCTGGCGCAGGACCAACTCGAACGCTGCACGTTCTACCTTCTCGGCGGACAACTGCGCGTGGCCTCGGTCAGGAATGGCGGCGAGGTCATGGTCGGCAGCACCACCTCGTCGGCCGCCCTGCGCAAGGGTTCCGACCTGCTGGTGGCCGAGGCCATCACCGAGGTCAATCTGCTCTGCATCGAGACCAACATGCTGGACGTCACCCTGATCTGGGACCAGCTCATCCATGCGCCCTCCAGCCCGCAAACCAATCACAATGATCGTGCGCCCGGGACAGTGAGCGCGCATTTGCTGGGGGGCGCGCTGGCCGCACTTACTCCGGATCGCATCGCCCTTCTGCTTGAGCGGTTCGAACCTGTCCAGGCGCTGCGCGGAGAGGCCGTGATCCGCGAGGGCGATCCGGGCGATCATTACTACGTGGTCGACGCGGGCCGCTGCCTGGTTTCGCGGCGCATCGGCGATACCGTAAGCGAACTGGCCGAGCTGCGCCCGGGCGACGGTTTTGGCGAAGAGGCCTTGCTGGGCGACGGGCTGCGCAACGCGACCGTCACCATGAAGAGCGACGGGCGGCTCTACCGCCTGGCGCGCGATGACTTCGACGCCTTGCTGAAAGAGCCGCTGCTGCACGAGCTGACGCTGGAACAGGCGATGGCAAAAAAGGAGAGCGCGATCTGGATCGACGTTCGCTTCCCGAGCGAGTACCGGCGCGACAAGCTGCCCTGGGCCATCAACGTCCCGCTTGGCGAGATCCGACATACCTTCAGCGTGCTCGACAGGTCAGGCGAATACGTCATCTACTGCCATAACGGCCGGCGCAGCGCGGCCGCCGCTTTCCTGTTGGCGCAGTCCGGCTTCAAAGCCTGGGTGCTGCATGACGGACTCGAGTCCTTCGCTGCGACGGCATCAACAGCACATGATGGAAATGAAGCGAAATGAGCACCGTACTTTTGACTCACGTCCCTGCCGCTGGCCACGACGTCCTGGCTCGGCTGGAATTCTCCAGGAAACTGCAGCAGGTCACGAACAAGATCCACGCCACCAGCAACCTCGACGAGATCATGCTGGACCTGTCGCAAGACATCTCCAGCCTGTTCAACTGCGACCGGCTCACCCTGTACGCAGTCAGTGAAGACAAGCAATTCATCGTCTCCAAGATCAAGACCGGGCTGAACGCGTTCAACAGCCTCAAGCTGCGCATTTCCGAAACCAGCATCGCGGGCCACGTTGCGCTGTTCAAGAAAACGCTGCGCATCGTGGACGTCTACGACGAAGACGAACTCGGACGGATATCACCCAGCCTGCACTTCCTGCGGGAAGTGGACAAGAAGACAGGCTATCGCACCCGGCAGATGCTGGTCGCGCCCCTGGTCAATCCGCAGAATGACGAACTGGTCGGCGTGATACAGCTGATCAACAACAAGAGCGGCGGCCCGTTCAGCGATGTTGCCGAGGAAGGTGTCAACGAGCTCTGTGCGACCCTGGTGATCGCATTCGCGCAGCGGCTCAAGCCGCCGGTCGCCGTGCGGACAAAATACGACCCGCTGGTAGAGGCCGCCGTCATCTCCGGACCGGAATTCGAACTCGCCACCCGTTCGGCCCGACGGCAGAACGCCGACATACAAGACATCCTGGCCAATGAATTCCAGGTGCCGCTTGCCGCGATCGGCGAAGGGCTGGCGAAATTCTTCAGCGTGCCCTATGAGCCGTTCAAGGCCGAGCGGATCAAGCCGCTGGACTTGCTGCGCAATCTCAAGCGCGATTTCGTCGAACAGAACCAGTGGCTGCCGGTCGAAGACAGCAAGGAGGGCATGATCATCCTCGCCACCGATCCGGAGCAGGTACGCAGCGCACGCATGGTGCAGAACATCTTCCCGAAAGCGAAGCTGACCTACCGCGTCACCACAAACCAGGAATTCCTGAAGACACTCGACCAGTTCTACGGCGCCGTCGATGATCCGACCTCGGTCGACGATCTCCTGTCCGACATGGAGGACGGCAGCGACGAGGAAGGCGAGATTTCGGCCACCGACATTTCTGCCGCGGCGGAGAATGAGCTGGTCAAGCTGGTCAACAAGATCATCGTCGACGCCTACCGCCAGGGCGCATCGGATATCCACATCGAGCCTGCGCCCGGCAAGGGCAAGACCGTCATCCGCTTTCGCAAGGACGGAGGACTCGAGCCCTACATCGAAATCCCGGCGAGCTATCGCAACGCCCTGCTGGCGCGCATCAAGATCATGTGCGACCTCGACATATCCGAACGGCGCAAGCCGCAAGACGGCAAGATCAAGTTCAGGAAGTACGGTCCGCTGGACATCGAACTGCGGGTTGCGACGATTCCCTCGGCCGGTGGCGTCGAGGACGTGGTCATGCGTATCCTCGCCGCGGGCGAGCCGATCCCGCTGGACAAACTGGGCGTGCTGCCGCACAACCTGGATCGCCTCAAGCAGGTGATCGAGAAGCCTTACGGCCTGTTCTTCGTCTGCGGCCCGACCGGCTCCGGCAAGACCACCACCCTGCATTCCGTGCTGGCCTGGCTGAACAAGCCTGACACCAAGATCTGGACCGCGGAGGATCCGGTCGAGATCACGCAGAAGGGCCTGCGGCAGGTACAGGTCAATCGCAAGGCGGGGCTGGACTTTGCCACCGTGATGCGCGCCTTCCTGCGCGCCGATCCGGACATCATCATGGTCGGCGAGATGCGCGACAAGGAAACCGTGTCGATCGGCCTTGAAGCATCGCTGACGGGCCACCTGGTGCTG
>JAUSNJ010000196.1 GCA_030645355.1 Rhodoferax sp.
GAGAAGGCCTTCGGCACCTGCGTGGTCAAGGTGACACCGGCCCACGACCAGATTGACTATGCCGTGGGCCAGCGCCACCAGGTGCCCATGATCTGCGTGCTGACGCTGGACGCCAAGATCGACACCACCGCCCCCGCCGCCTATGTCGGCATGGACCGCTTTGCCGCTCGCAAACAAATCGTCAAGGACCTCGATGCGCTGGGCCTGCTGGTGGAAGTCAAGAAGCACAAGCTGATGGTGCCGCGCTGCGCCCGCACCGGCCAGGTCATTGAGCCCATGCTTACCGACCAGTGGTTTGTCGCCATGAACAAGGTCAGCCCGCAGGACGCCACCGGAAAGTCCATCGCCCAGAAGGCCATCGACGCTGTGCAATCCGGTGAGGTGCGCTTCGTGCCCGAGAACTGGATCAACACCTACAACCAGTGGATGAACAACATCACTGACTGGTGCATCAGCCGCCAGCTGTGGTGGGGCCACCAGATCCCGGCCTGGTACGACGAAGACGGCAAGGTCTATGTGGCCCGCAATGAAGCCGAGGCCCAAGCCCAGGCACCGGGCAAGACGCTGCGCCGGGATGAAGACGTGCTGGACACCTGGTATTCATCGGCGCTGGTGCCGTTCAGCACCATGGGCTGGCCCAACCAGGGCGACAGTGCCACGGAAGACTACAACCTGTACCTGCCGTCCTCCGTGCTGGTCACCGGATACGACATCATCTTCTTCTGGGTCGCCCGCATGATCATGATGACCACGCACTTCACCGGACGCGTGCCGTTCAAGCATGTCTACATCCACGGCCTGGTGCGCGATGCGCAAGGCAAGAAGATGAGCAAGAGCGAGGGCACTGTGCTGGACCCGGTCGACCTGATCGACGGCATCGAACTGGCACCGCTGCTGGACAAGCGCTCCGAAGGCCTGCGCAAACCCGAAACTGCTCCTCAGGTGCGCAAGAACACCCAGAAGGAATTCCCAGAGGGCATTCCCGCCTTTGGCGCCGACGCCTTGCGTTTCACCTTTGCATCATTGGCATCGTTGGGTCGCAGCATCAACTTCGACAGCAAGCGCTGCGAGGGCTACCGCAATTTCTGCAACAAGCTGTGGAACGCCACGCGCTTTGTGTTGATGAATTGCGAAGGTCAGGACTGCGGCTTGCTGGAACACACCAAGGAACAGTGCGCTGTCGGCGGCGACGCCCACGGTTATCTGGAGTTCAGCGCGCCCGACCGCTGGATCGTCTCGCTGCTGCAAAAGGCCGAGGCCGAAGTGGCCCAGGGCTTTGCCGACTACCGTCTGGACAATGTCGCCAACACCATTTACGACTTTGCCTGGAACGAGTTCTGCGACTGGTACCTTGAAATTGCCAAGGTGCAGATTCAGACCGGCACGCCCGCCCAGCAGCGTGCCACCCGCCGCACCCTGATCCGCACGCTGGAAACCCTGCTGCGCCTGGCCCACCCCATCACGCCCTTCATCACCGAAGCCCTGTGGCAACAGGTGGCGCCCGTCGCTGGCCGCTCAGGCCCATCCATCAGCATCGCCGCCTACCCCATCAGCCAGCCCGAGCGCATTGACGAAGATGCAATAGCGCACGTGGCCAAGCTGAAGCAGTTGGTGGACGCCTGCCGCAACCTGCGCGGCGAGATGAACGTGTCACCCTCCACCCGGCTGCCGCTTTTCGTCGTCGCACAGACGGCCGACGAGCGCGCATTCCTGCAGGGCGCAGCACCCGTGCTGCAGGCCCTGGCCAAGCTCAACGAGGTGCGTTTGTTCGACGACGAAGCTGCGTGGCAAGCGGCGGCACAGGCCGCGCCGGTCGCCGTGGTGGGCGAGGCGCGCATTTGCCTGCACATGGAAGTGGATGTAGCGGCCGAGAAGCTGCGCCTGGGCAAGGAAGTGGCACGTCTGGAAGAACAGATCAGCAAGGCCCAAGCCAAACTGGGCAACGAGGCCTTTGTGGCCAAGGCCCCCGCCGCCGTACTGGAGCAGGAGCGCAAACGCGTGGCCGATTTTGCGGACACGTTGGCCAAAATGCGCGAGCAGCTCGCGCGGCTGGGTTAACTAGCGCCGACGCAGCACGTGAACGAACTCTTCGTTCACGGTCTGCTGTTCTATCAGCTCATTGCCGGTTTGCTTGGCAAAGGCTTGAAAGTCGCGGATTGACCCGGCGTCGGTTGAAACCACCTTGAGTGTTTGGCCGGTGGACATCTCGGACAAGGCCTTCTTGGCCTTCAAAATGGGCAGGGGGCAGTTCAGGCCACGGGTGTCTATTTCTTTGTCGGTGTGCATAGTCTCAATCCTGCTTAGGAAACTCGATGAACGTGGGAGTATGCCCCCGTGACTTGAGCCAGTCGGCCAGCGCATAGCCGGTGCCGGCGGGCCAGCACTTGACACTCTGCGGCGCATACAGCCGGTAGTCCACCAGCTCGGGTGACAGGCGCACGTCGCCATGGCACACCGCGTGGTAGGCGATGATGATCTGGTTCATGCGCTGAAAGTCATACACACCAATCAAATCCAGCGCATCCGTGGTCAGGTTGGTTTCTTCGGCGATCTCACGGGCAATGCCCTCCTGCGGGGTCTCGCCCGCCTCCATGAAGCCGGTGATCAGCGCGTACATCTTGCCGGGCCAGGCTGCATTGCGCGCCAGCAGGATCTGGCCGTCGTACTCGATAACAGCCGCCAGCACCGGCACGGGGTTGTTCCAGTGCGTGAAGTTGCAGGCCGGGCAGCGCAGGCGCAGCTTGTCGCCACCGTCTTCCGCCTGGGAGATGAATGCCAGCGGCGTGGCGCACTGCGGACAGAATTTGAAGGTCTGTGTCATGCGGGAAATACTCCGGTCGAAAGATAACGGTCGCCCCGGTCACAGACGATGAAAACAATGGTTGCATCCTTCTCGCGCGACGCAATCTCTTGCGCCACCCAGCAGGCACCCGCCGCGGAGATACCGGCAAAGACACCCTCCTCGCGCGCCAGGCGGCGGCACATTTCCTCGGCATCCGACTGGCTGACGTAGACCAGCTCGTCGACGTTGGCCGGGTCATAGATCTTGGGCAAATATTCCTGCGGCCATTTGCGAATGCCGGGGATGCGCGAGCCCTCGGCAGGCTGGGCGCCAACGATACGAATGGCAGGATTTTTTTCCTTCAAGAATCGTGCAACACCTGTGATGGTGCCGGTGGTACCCATGGCTGACACAAAGTGCGTGATCTTGCCGTGCGTGTCGGCCCAGATCTCCGGTCCGGTGGTCTCGTAGTGGATGCGCGGGTTGTCGGCGTTGGCAAACTGATCCAACACCACACCCTTGCCGTCGCGCTTCATCTGCTCGGCCAGGTCACGCGCGTATTCCATGCCACCGCTCTTGGGTGTCAGAATCAGCTCCGCGCCGAAGGCCTTCATCGTCTGCACCCGCTCGATGGACAGGTCCTCGGGCATGATCAACACCATGCGGTAGCCCTTGATGGCCGCTGCCATGGCCAACGCAAAGCCGGTGTGGCCCGAGGTGGCCTCAAACAGCGTGTCGCCGGGCTTGATTTCCCCACGCTCCTGGGCCCGCTGGATCATGGACAGGGCCGGCCTGTCCTTGACGGAACCGGCCGGGTTATTGCCCTCCAGCTTGCCCAGCACCACCGTGTTGCGGGCCGAATTTTCGGCTGCACCAATGCGCTGCAAAACCACCAATGGTGTTTTCCCAATTGCGTCTTCAATAGTTGGATATTTCATGCCCTTAAATGTGCCATAATTTAGGTCTTAGTTTTCGCGTCGCCCGGGTGGTGGAATTGGTAGACGCACGGGACTCAAAATCCCGCGCCGCAAGGCGTGCCGGTTCGATTCCGGCCCCGGGCACCACAAATAAAGCCGGAAGGGTCCAAAACCTTCCGGCTTTTTCTTTTTCCCCTCTGAGAATCTGCTTTTGATAGTGCGATAGCGTCCGTGTGAGTTTGCCACGTTCCAGGGCATCTGGGGGGCATATTTGGGGGCAAGTATTCGAAAAGTGGGGGCATGGGGGCATCGCTGGGGGCAATCTCTGGTGCCCATTTGGGGGGCATTTCGTACCCTGTGAAATACCAAGATCTCGGGGTGCAAACCGCCCCAGGCGAAGGGGGTACCCCCCCCTCCCAAAACCTGCGCACGTAAAAATCTTGCTAACCGGTCTGTTTCCGATCCATGCACCCTAGACTTTTGAGCCCCCCCTACCCCCGTAGCATCATCACCCCCCAGAGGCACAGCCGCAATCTAGCCAGGCATCGCCGCCGAATTCACCCGCCTGCCAACTCCCTCGGGAGTACCTTGCGCACCCCTCAAAAAGAAACCCGGCACATTGGCCGGGTTGAACCCTTTCGGGCCACGCTCAGGGAGGGAAGGCGTGGGGGCTTGCGCCCGTTTGCAATGTAGCACGGGCCATCAGGTCGGGCGAATCTCGCCAGCGGCCACCCGATACCAAAAGCGGCCCATCTCTTCGGCTTCGTTGTCGGGCATGGGTTCGCCAGTCGCCGGACCTTCGTCCGCTCTGTCAATCTCTGCCATCACAGCGGCCACGTCAGCGGTCAGCACGTCCATAACTTCCATGGGTAGCAACATGGCGTTGCTTCGCTCGTGCTCAGGCACAGCGTGCATCGCCGCCCTGAGTGTGGGCACCATGGCTGCGATGGTCTGCCCTGCCTCCAGGGCAGCGGCTGCAATACCCAACAGCGCCAGGGCGTGGGGCACAGCTCCAGACGGCTGCAAGGGTCTGGGTCGTTGCCTGGTCATAGCGTCTCGCTTCGAAAGCTTGTGCATGGTGGGCGCAATGTTGTGCTCACGCCAGGCCCGTGCCGCCTCCACGCTATGCACGGGCATCCCCATGCCTTTGCACTTGGTCACGCTTGCCGGGGATAGCCCGAGGGCGCGGCCAATGGCGGCTTGACTTGGGGCTGGGTGTTTACTGTTTACCATTTACTGTTCACCTTTTTAAAAAGTCAGTGGCTACATCCGCGACGTGGTTCGAATTACCCTCGTATGGGGAAGTGGTGGAAGGACCCATGATGGGGGGGGTGGGGGTGCTGGTCACTGAGCAAAAACCGCGTAACCCGGTAACGAAAACCACCGCAACCGATGCAACACGACTTCGGCAAACCGTTTTTCTGTAGGGGACACAGGGGACATAGGGGACAAGCCCTATCCATGCGGGTTTGCGAGTACCCCGGTACTTTTTCGGCGTAGGGGACACAGGGGACAACTCACACCGCATAGGTGCAGGGAAGTCCAGCCCCTGCCCCACCTTGGTATCTGGGGCACGTGGCACACCCCATTTGCAGCGCGAAAGAACTGTGCCCACACCGCCCCCCAGCGCGGCCCATTCAGGTAACTTTGTTTCAAACATCAAGATCAAAGATTGCAGGCGGGATCAGGTAGCACCGTGCAGGCCCTATGCCTGGTAGCTTGGTCTTAATGCTGTAGCGGCCAGGCTCTTTGACGGTCAGCGCCCCATGCTCCACCAGCACAGCGCACACGGCTTGCACGTCAAAGCCCTTGCACACCTCGGCTTTGAATGTCTCGGCCAGGACGAAGTATTCAAAGCTCACGCCCTCGCCCAGTGCAGCGGGCATCCGGTCGCCAAACTCTGCCCCGTGCTGGCTATTGGTCTTAACGGGTTCGCCATCCTCATTCAACATGCGCCGCACTCCGGCCCGGTGCAGGGTCTTGGCTGCATGGTCGTCGGCCGCTCGGTGCCACATGGCAAAGCGCCCATCGCCGTGCGCCTCCAGGAAGGCCCGCACCTGCCTGAGCATGGTCGTTTTCTCGCTACTGCCAGCCCCACCGCGCAACGTCAGCCAGGCATCAAAGCAGGTGTGTGCCGCCCGGATCGCTTCGCCCACTGGCCAGGCGGTCAAGCCCGCCGCCGTGGCCATCTCGCCAGCGGCTGCAATCAGGGCAAAGCGCCGCCCGCCCCGCTTGACTTGACCCGATGCACCAGCGGGCACGATTTGGGCCTCTATCGCGTCCATACGCTCGCGCAGCGCGGCCCCTAAGCCTTCGGTGTGGGCAACCAGATATTCCAGCCAGGCGCGGCCCGCTGTGCCGTAGCACCGTGCCGCGTTGTGTTGCACAAAGCCGGATAGCTCGTGCCCGGTTGCAAACTCGTGAAATGTCTCCAGGGCAGAACCTTCCTTAACTTCGGTGGGTACCGGGATCAGCCGCACCTCTTGGCCGCCCTTCATCTTCTTGCCTACGGTCTCCATGTGTTGGGCAAGGGTCAGCTCGCCGCTACTCAGGAACAACAGCCGCCAGGTGGGCTTAGGGCGCAAGCCCCCGGCCCCTTTGCCGCGTGTCTTGCCCATGCCGTCAGCAAGCATGTACGCCGCGTTGCCAGCGTCCCCCGCGTCCATTTGTCCCAGCTCGTCAAGGATCAACGTGCAGTCGTTGTGCTGTTCGCCCTGGTACTCCAGGCCGTTGCTGGTTGCCCGCCATTTCTGCATATAGCTGTCGGGGTCTTTTTCTGTGCCCTTGCCCCATACGCTCGCAGCCAACAGAAAGCATGTGGTCTTGCCGATAGATGTTTGCCCGGTGTAGTGGATGCCGCCGCCCGTGACGCCTTGCGCCCACGCCAGCAACGGCCCGGCGAAGGCCGTGGCCACGGCAAACGCGGCCCGTGAGTTGCCCACGCACAGGCGGGCCAGATCATCGCGCCATTGGTCTGCCGTGCCGCGTTGGTTGAAGTTGGCTTCAATGCCCGCCTCACTGTGAAAGATCACGGTTTCACCGCTGGCATTGGTGCCCAATGTTTCATTGGGCAACACGTAGCAGCGCCCGGCCCAGCCCACGCGGGGCACGTGCCGCACCAGTTGCAGGGATTCAGGGGCACGGCTTTGCAAATACTCGGTCAACCATTGGCGCTGTGCGCTCTTGGTGGGGGTCATAAAGCCCTGACTCAACAGCGCCGTGCGGTAGGCGTTGCCATCGCCTGCCAGCATGGACAAGGGCATCAACCAACGCCGCACCTTTGCAAACTGCGTGACAAACTCCAGCAGCAATGCCGCCTGGTTGTCGTGCGCATCACGCGCCAGCCCCACCACTCGCAACACACCGCACACTTTGCGGGCCGCGCCGCCATCGTCGCCGGGCGGGGTGTAGTAAACGCCATCGCCATCCACCACAAAGAAGCGGTCAAACACATTGCCGCTATCGGCTACGTTTTTCGGCCCTGTCCGCTCACCGCTGTCGCTCTGGCCACGCTTGCCCGCCGTGGTCGCCTTGGTGCTTTGTGGCTTGCCCTGGTGCGGTTCGTGGCTGTCTATGGCGCTATCAACAATCAAGCGCACCGCATCAAACCCCGACGCCTGGTGCAGGTCGTTAAAGTCGCTGCCACCTTCGGGCAAGCACTCGGGGAACACTGCCAGGCCATGCACCGCCAGTGCCGCCGCCGTGGCTTTGTCGCGGCCAGGGTTGAAACCCTTTTCTGCAAATGTCTGCACATCATCATCACCACACAGCACCAGCAAAGCGGCTGGGTACGACTTGTGCAGGGCTTTGGCCACTGGTGCCAGGTTGCCCGCATCAAAGGCCACAGCCACAGTGCGGCCCGTTGCCTGGTGCAGGCTTGCCGCTGTCGCGTAGCCCTCTGCAATCAACAGCACCGCAGCGCCCGCAGGATCACCGCACCAGTGCCACAAACCCGACTTGCGCCCACCCTTCAAAAACAGCTTGTCCGGCCCACTGGCTGGCTTGTCTGGCGCGATGCGTTGCACGTTCCACAGCTTGCCTGATGCGTCACGCACGGGCACCAACAGCCAGCCGTCAGCTCCGAAGCGCACACCATAGGGCTGTACACCCTTGCGGGTCAGGTAGGCGCTCTCGCCTGTCTCGCTAGCACTGCCCCATACCGCCGCCGCTTCAAGCGCAACAGCGGCATGTGCGGCCTGTTGCCGGGCCTGTTCCGCCTGTTGTCTTGCGGCTCGCTCACGTGCCAGGAGGAAGGCTGTTGCTGGGTCTGGTTTGCTGGGTGCCTGGTTGGCTTGCGGCATCACAAAGCCGTTTTCTTTGGCCAGGCGTAACAGGGTGCCGATACTCACGCCGCCGCCTGCCTTGATGCTCTGCCAGGTTGACTTTGCAGCCTTGGTGTCGAAGCCGTCAGCGGATGCGCTCCAATCAGTGAACAGGTCGCGGCCTGTATCGTCGGCAAACTCGGATTTGATCGCCATGCCCACCCGTGCCCATTCGTCACGGGACAGGTTTGCCGGGATGTGTTGCAGTGCGGCCCGGATCAGCTCGGGGGTGATGTTGTGGTGTGTCATGAAAACTCAAATAGGCCCGCTTGCCGCTGGTCCTTGACTTGCAAAACGTACAACCCCACCCGGTTGACGCTGCCGTCATTGTTGGCACGGTGCAGGTGGTGCGTTGTGATGGTGTGCCCGTCGGTGCGCAGCTCGTGGATGCGGGCGCGTGGGTCTGGTGACTGGCACTGTGTCTGCAACTGTTCGCACGTTGCCGGGCCTTCGGTCAACCGCGCCAGGATGCGCAGCTTTTGCAGGCCGATGCCGTTGTAAATGGGCTTTGTCGGTTGGGGTGGGGTCTCGTTATCCACGCAGCACCCCATCAGGATTGACTATTGCAGCCAGCGCGGTTATTGATGTGGGGGACAACACCAAAACACGTCGCCCGCGAATGTCCAGAACCCCCAGCCGCTCGCCCACAAACACCACACCGAAGCGGATGCCCCACAGTGTGAAGGTGCGTTGCTGGGGGTTGCGTTGAATGGCCTGGTGTGCGGCCCACCATAGGCGGGCAAGCAATGGGCGGCTTTGTGAATCGGCGGGCGGTGCCTTGTTCGGCTTATTGCTGGTGTAGCGCCACAGTTCACGCCGTATCTCGATCAACTCAGGCGGGGTAGGCTGGCTCTGCCTGGTGGGCATTACTTCGCCCCTGCGTTGATGCGCTCCGTTATCCAGGCATCAATTGCCGCCGCTGGCCAGCACACGGCACGACGGGAAAGCTTTACAGGGGCTGGGAATGTGCCCGCCTTGACGCCCTCGTAAATTGAAGATTTACGGATACCTACAAGGGCTTCCACTTGCGGAAGTCTTAACAAACGCTGGGGTTCGGATGTTGTCGGATTTGGTTGCATTTATGCGGCCTTTCGTGGATGAAGCCGCACTATGCTTTTGTACCCTCACACTATCAACGGAAACATCTATCCTTTAAAGGTTGCAGTTTGTTCCAGTTCATCAACGATCATTGGAATTTGTCAACGTTTTGGCTGCGCTTTTTTTCTATGCGCGTCTTTATCTCTGAACCGTGTTTCGTTAGAAATTTTCGAATAGCCCCCTCTGGTTCGGACCTCACTCCAGCGGCGCTAAACACGGCCTTACAAATCTTTTCAAACATGCCACCTCGACCGGGCACGATTCCGTCAGATAGGCAAATCACAAAAGCCATGCTTGAAATGATCGCTGAATGTGTATCCAATGTTTTCAAGC